>NZ_AP022810.1:600000-900000 GCF_009731355.2 Desulfuromonas sp. AOP6 | reverse complement strand
CCCTTTGCCCTGACCTTTGTCGCCATCCCGCTCGAATCGTTTATCCATTCGTCGCGCACGGCGATTGGCCTGACCCTCGGCTTTCTGCTGCGGACCACGGCCTTCCTGCTGCGGCTGACCGGAAATCTCATCAATCATTCCGGCAAGGCGATCATCGCCCTGTACGACCTGGCCATCTTTCCGGCGATCTGGATCGAGGACAAACTTAAAAAAGCGCCAGTGCAGGCGACATCCGAAACCCCGCCCAAGGAGGTGCATCCATGAAACGCCTCTCCTGTATCCTGATCGGATTACTGCTGCTCGCCGGCGGCTGTACCGACACCACCAGTCATTCGAAAGCGGTCTACATGCTGCTCGACACCTCCGGCACCTACACCCGCGAGCTCGACAAAGCCGCCGCGATCATCAACTACCTGCTCGGCACCCTGCAGCCGGGGGATTCACTCGCCGTAGCCCGGATCGATACCGGGAGTTTCAGTGAAAAAGATATCGTGCAGAAAATGACCTTCGACGGCCGGCCGTCGGTCTCCAATCAGCAGAAACGCGAGTTCAAGCAGAACATCGACACCTTCGTCAAGGAAGTCAAGGGTTCGCCTTACACCGACATCACCGGCGGCATCCTGCAAGCGGCCGAGTTCCTCTACGAGACGGGCTCCGGGCGCAAGGTGATCCTGGTCTTCTCCGACATGGAGCAGGAGCTGGCCAAGGGCTATGTGCGCGACATCCCGCTCCAACTCGAAGGAATCGAGGTGGTCGCTCTCAACGTTACCAAGCTAGGCGGCGACATCATCGACCCGCGCAAATACATGGATCGCCTCGAAGACTGGAAGGCCAAGGTCGAACAGGGCCAGGGGCAGTGGCGCGTCATCAACGACCTGGAACGCCTGGAGCGAATTCTGGAATAAGAGCCGGTATCTTCGGCATTGGCGAGGAGGCGGGGTTACCCCCGCCGTCCTCCCAGACCACCGTGCGTACGGTTCCGTGCACACTGAAAGTTTGAGGACGTCAACCGGTCAATTCCGGGGACACCTTACTTAATTCCCTTCCCCTTCGGCCCTGTCCGGTCAATTCCGGGGACACCTTACTTAATTCCCTTCCCCTTCGGCCCTGGCTTGCACGGTTTAAGCGTACGATCCAGCACGGTCTCCAGCCTGGCGACAAATCCCTTAGTCTATCAAGAGGCCTAATGCTGGTGTCGCCCCAATCCCTTGCTGCGACGAAATGCTTGCAGGTAGCGGGCGTCCTCACCGTAGGTGGTGGGATAAATGGTCGGTACTGGCTGGGGAGTCAAATCCTTGTTGACGTTCACAAAGGTAAACAGGCAGGAATTTGAAAGCGCCTGACTGGTGCGGTCGCGGCTTATTCGCCGGATGTTTGCCTCGACGGACACCGATGTTTTTCCTGTGTAAACCACACGGGTGGTGAAGTGGAGCTTGTCCCCGAGACGGACGGGGTGAAAGAAATTGATCCGGTTCACGGCAACAATGACCGGTCGGTTGGGAGCCACCAGTTCGGCGCAGATCGACGAGAGTTCATAAGCTCGTCGGACCAGGTAACCACCGAAAATCGTGGTGGGGACATTCTCCTGCTCGGGGTACATGCGTTCCCAGGAATCGGCCACCAGCTGACTGGCGATCAGGCCATTGAAGTTCGGCTCCTCCTGGGCGCGATGCAAACGATTCAACAGGTCATATTCCTCCCGCGTGGGCGGCTCCTGCGCCACGCTCTGCGCTGTCCGGTAAGCCTCCCGGCTGGCAATGGCATTCGCATAGCGTTGTTTTTCAAGGTCATCGGCGTACTCAAGCGGCGGTATCGTGACGCTCTCGGACTGACTACCGACACCGATCCTGGCCACCATGGTGAAAAAACAGGAGGCAATATGAACCTCCGGGTCGCCCGGATGTTCGACCCGGATGCCGACTTCCATTGACGTGCGACCGACATGATTGATCCGGGCCTTTATCACGAGATCACGGGTAACATCGGCGGCGTGCTTGATCAAAATTTCGTCAATGGCGGCCGTCACCACGCGGGCTTCGGGAAAGAATTGACGAACGTATTGGAGCGCCGTTTCTTCAGCGACTTTGTCGAGAACCTCCAGAAGACGGCCAAAACGAAAGTTTCCAAGCAATGGTTCATTCACGACCATAAAACCACGGCGCAGGGCGAGATCACTGCCCAGGGAGAGCGTTCGGTAAAAAGACGTATCGTTGGGCCGGGACATATATCCGTCTCCATCGTGTTATTAAGTGCAGGATGTTCAATGGAAAAAGAATAGTCTTAGCCTTGGGGATGTCAAACGAGAATGCCTGTGACACTTTACTTCTTCTACAGGCTCGTTTTGGGAGTTCATTAGAATTCGCCGCCTGTTTTGAAGGGTGAATTTTGATTCTGGTCACAAGGCGAAACGTTGGCCCACAGCACAATAAAGGGTTGACCGTCAGGGGTTCCAGCACTTGTGGCAACATGACTATTTTCGTTGCCCCAGACGAGTAATCGGTAACCAAAATTATCTGTTCCAAAATCACATCCCGGCAATGTGTCTAGGCGCTTCATTTTATTCAGTGTTTTGCCAAGGTAATCTTTCACTAAAGGTAAAGAAGTGTCAGGAAACTCAAGTCGTACAGCATGTAATTTTTTCTCTTTAAAGCTAAATGTCAGAAATCTTGCAGGGATGTTATCGTAAGCTGACTTGAGTGGTGCCCAACATACATAATCATCGCCCTTTATAACAAGTTCCTCATGACGCAACCCACCATAACAATTGAATTCATAGCCTCGACTTTTAAATTCTCGAATAACGTCCGCCTGGTTTTCATCGCCGAATTGGTCTAGCGCATGGATGAAGTTTGGTGCGGTAAAACGTTTGAACGAATCTGTCACTTCGTACTGGTAATGCTTGGGTAGCGAATAGAACACCCCGCCTGAAACAGCTAAAATCACGAGTATTGCCAGCAAGACATAGACCCTTTTGCTGCTCGGATTGGTTATTTCAGGAGAATCCCCCCTTTCCCGTCCAAGGTTCTTTCGCTCTTGGCTAGCGATTGTTGTTTGTGATGAGTCTGACGTTCCGTTACTTGTAGATGGGGAATTTGTCAGTGGTTCAATCTGGCAAACGATCCCAGTTTTATCCAAGGCGTTTTTGTAGCGGCGAGCAACATCCAACTCAATATTGGACTTGAAAATAAACTTTTCCCCTGAAAAAACCTTTTCAAGCTTGGCCTGGTCGTACTTACATAGTTGTGCAAGGTTTTCTTCGACTTCCTTTTTGGTTGTACCAGAACTAATTTCACCCGTTGTAATAATACGGTATATATTTCCCATTCCCCCCACCTCACAGTAAAGAAGCCATCCATAGAGAATAGATGGCTACATATACATTCCCATTAAGCCTAGTTTAAATATCTCCGTAGAGGGTGATTCTTTTTACGATATCAGTTTTAGTCATTGCCCTGTCCTTGGCATTCGACATGTTGCCATTGCAATTCTCTTGTGTCAATCGGCATCGAAATCTAACCCATCAACGGCGTGCAACCTTGACCCACTGTAAAACAGTTTTGCATCTAATTCCATTTGATTGTAATGTTTTCCACCGTTGGACCCTGTGCTGAGGGTGTGTCAAAATTGACAGCAGATCAACAATTCAATGACTTGTGCTATGATTCGCCGGATCATTCACTTAATTCAGGTTCTAATAAAAAAATCCGGTATGGAGTGCTTCAATTGGGCGGAAAACAAATTTTCATTACGGGGATAGCAGGTTTCTTAGGGAGTCATATTGCGGACAGGTGTCTGGCTGAAGGGTACCGGGTTTCGGGATGTGACAACCTGACGGGTGGCTACCTTGACAATGTTCCGACTGGCGCCGTGTTTCATCAAATTGACTGCAATGATTTTGGGCCACTGGCCGTTTTGATGAAAGACATCGATATTGTCTACCATTGCGCTGCCACCGCCTACGAAGGCCTCTCCGTATTCAGCCCACATCTGGTCACCCGGAACGTTGTCACGGCGACCAGTGGCGTTGTTTCCGCGGCAGCGGCCGGAGGAGTGGGGCGCTTCGTTCTCTGTTCGTCCATGGCCAGGTATGGCACCAATGAGGTCCCGTTTACCGAGGATATGGTGCCGGCTCCCCAGGATCCCTACGGCATCGCCAAATGGAGCGCGGAACGGCTTCTGGCCAATATTGCCGAAACCCACGGTATGGAGTGGGTGGTGGCGGTTCCTCACAATATCATCGGGCCGCGGCAGCGGTACGACGATCCTTATCGCAATGTGGCCGCTATTTTCATCAACCTGATGTTGCAAGGACGTCAACCCTATATCTACGGGGACGGCAACCAGCGGCGCTGCTTCAGTTTTGTCTCCGATGTGGTCGATCCACTGCTGCGGATGGCCACAGACGACCGCTGTGTCCGGGAGGTGATCAATATCGGTCCCGACGATGAGTTTGTGACCATCAACGAGTTAGCCGCCACTATTGCCAGGCTGCTCGATTTTGATCTGCAGCCGAACCGGATCGATGGACGTCCCCAAGAGGTTTACTTTGCCAACTGCTGCGCCGAAAAAGCCCGGCGACTCCTTGCTTACCAGCCGAAGGTAAAACTCGAAGAGGGCTTGGCCGTGATGATCGACTGGATAAAATCTCGCGGACCCCGCCCCTTTTTACACAATGTGGAGTTGGAAATAGACGGGCCGCTCGCGCCGAAAACATGGTCAAAGAAGCTACTGTGATGAGGAGCCTGCATCACGAAAGGGATGGCGGAGGGCTCGCACAAAAGGCGGCCACTCTGCTGGAGGAAGCCACGGCGTTGGAGGGATCGCTGCATCTGCCCGGAGTGCGCGATGACTATCGATCGCGGCTGGAGCAGGTTGTTCTATTGGCCACAGGGGCGCTGGACACCATGCAGGAAAGCGAAGAGGTTGACTTGCTCCTATGGGTGTTGGTGCGGGCTTTAGGAGCCCGGGCAGAGGATGCACGCTATGGTGCCGGGCAGCTCTCTCGCGGAGCGCAGCGGGCGCCCACATTGGAAGATTGCGAAGACGGCTGGCAGCGCGTCGAGCAGATCGCTGGCAATGCGGAAGAGGCGGCATTGGCGGCCGCACGTTTTGCGCGGCTACTTGATACGGCCAAAGCGAGGGAGGTCGCCCGCAGAGCCGAAATGGCCGCGACCGCCGCCAGGAAAATCGTCATGGAGCGGAACCGCGCTTACACCTTCCACGCCGATCCCGGATTTTCCTTTGGCGAAGGCTGGTACCTGGCTGCTGCGGCACTGCTTGCCGGCGTTCCCATCCAGATCAAACCTGGCGCTGCCCAGGAGTTGCAGGCCAAACGCTTCCTTCGCGATGCCGGGCTGGAAGGATCCCTTCGCCCCTATCGGCCTCGTCCGGCGAGTCCCAAGCATCTGACTCATATTATCGCTGAGGCTTTTCACGCCGACGCGGCAGAAGCACAGATCACTCTTCGCGCAGCGTTTTTGGGAGATAAACCGCCAGAAGCTTCCTTAAGATCATGGATCGATGGCCAGGTGGGAGGGAATCCAGGACAGAAGGTGCTGCTTTGGGTACGAACGGGTGACCACGATGCCCTGCGCAATACCTGTTTTGATGAGTTGCGTCAGCTTTCTGAACGGGTAGTGAATGCCGGGCTCACTCCCATCTTTTTCGGCGATGCCGTTCCCGCCGACCTTATTCCGACAAGCGGAGTCGACCTGACCCTTTGCTGGAAAGAGCCGCTTTTCCAGGGGCCGGACATGCGCCGGGCGCAACTGCACCTGTTTGAAGAGTTGAGATGCCGCCACGGACTGGTGGGCCAGATTGGCGTTACCACTGCCGGCATGGACGGACCGGCGCTTATGGGATTGCCCACCCTTTATCTCACACAGGAACGCAACGTCCGCCTGGGCAAGTGGGTGGGAGCCGTTCCGGGATATCAAGAAGTTGTGCGGGCACCAGGCTATTTCGAAATCATCCGCACCACCCTGCATCTGTGGCAGCAGTGACCCCCAGGTTGGCTCAGGGGATGGATCTTTGTGTCTAAGCTCGCGGCAGAGACGAGAGACACTCCGGGGTCGGACCAAGCTAACCATCTGTTTTTACAGGAATAACATCCCATAAAAGTGCGTTGTTCGCCGCTATAGGCACATTTTTGACCCCAAAAACAGACCCATAACTGCTTAATCAACCCGCCTGCGCCTCTTCAACAAGTCCCATCTGCCAAACAATCGCACCAAGCTCCACCAATTCATCCACCTGCAACCCCTTAGGCACCTGATGGGTAACTAATGAAAGAATTATGGGGCGTCAAGAAATAGTTAGGTATGGTGTCCCCAGAACTATACATACTGTCTCCTTATTATTCTATTATCATTCTTGATTTCTGTTTAACAGCCAGACACAACAAATTGGCAAAAAAGAAAAAACCAAACATATTCCCGAGAATATCTTCAAATCTGCTTTCGAAGAGATTTTTAAATCATAATTGTAATTGAAGATTTTATTATCACCGACTTCAATTTCATAAATATAGTCAACAAGTCTAAAAAATATGAACCTATCTTCATAGTAGTATGTTATGTTTTTATTAATATTTTTTTCAAGATCTAGCTTTGTCTTGTTGCTTATATGTGCATAATACTTAAGTGTATCTCCATTATTCTTCTTTATATATATCTTGTCTGAGCTTTTTCTGTATTTTTTATATTTTACCAATATACCAACTTCTTTTTTCATGTCTTCTATCTTATAAATAGAGTCAATTGGCATAGAAACAAGACCTATCACTAAAAAAATGATCCAAAGGAGATATAGCGCAATTGATGTGTATTTCTTTCTCTTAACCCTCACAAAAAATACTTGATAAACTTCAGTTTTTTTAAATTGAGTTATTAATGTATTAAAAATACTCGGGCCTTCTGTGTTTGAACTCGACTTTGGTTCCGGTTCAGCTACATGAATATTTTTCTTTTCCCTTTCGTTATCCCAGCCCATCATTGCCCCCTGAAGCTATATAGTTTATTTAAGTAGAGACGTAAGCCGAGGTCGGACCAAGAAACCAGAGAGACACTCCGGGGTCGGACCAAGCTAACCATCTGTTTTTACAGGAATAACATCCCATAAAAGTGCGTTATTCGCCGCTATAGGCACATTTTTGACCCCAAAAACAGGCCCATAACTGCTTAATCAACCCGCCTGCGCCTCTTCAACAAGTCCCATCTGCCAAACAATCGCACCAAGCTCCACCACCTCATCCACCTGCAACCCCTTAGGCACCTGATGGGTAACTAATGAAAGAATTGTGGGGCGTCAAGAAATAGTTAGGTATGGTGTCCCCAGAACTATAAATAGCCCTTACATTTTTGCTTCTCGCTGGTTATTATTTACTTTTACGATTCACAATATAGATATACGAGAGGAGAATAAGTGCAATAGATATATAATAAATCGTACGTGTCTTATTTCCAAGATAATGATTTAAGAGCCTTTCATAATTTTCATAATTTACAATACTAATTTTTTCATGAATTACATTTCTGACCATATTTAATTTAAAATAAAACGGATGAAGATCATGATCATAGTATACTGTCAAATCATCACCAACTACATTTACAAGAAAATCCTTTTCTTGCTTATTTAAATAAACCCTTAGCAATATTTTATTGCCATCTTCTTGAAGTATGACCATTTTATAAAGACTATCACGTGGTGGTTTTTTTAGTCTTAACAATTTACCCTCTGTTTTTTCTAACTGGTCAAAGCTTTGAGGAGGAAACCAAGTGCTTGTGAAATAAAGATTCCCCATAAGCAACGAATAGATCGCCACCGCATACATCAACTTTGTGAAGCGTCTCTTCATCGCTCTCACAATAAAAACTTGGTATAATTCTGTCCTTTGCAATCGAGCCTTCAATCGCACCCAAACACTAGAGTTTTCCACACGATCATTTGACTCTGGAGCTGATTCAACCTCGCGATCAGCGTGTTTCTTTTTTTTATTCCAATCCATTTTTCTCTCCAGTAAGAAATCGAACAGTTTTCACCGACAACTGACCGTTATCATTTCTGCGAACAAAATGTTCACCTAAAAACCCCATTTCACCGGCTCAGAAAACTTTGCAATTCTCATCGGTGTCGGAGCTACACACCTGACACCCCCAACTCCCTCATCAGCTTCCCCGCCCTCTCCCGCAATGGCTCATCCCTGCACAGCGCCATCCCACGCGGAAAAAGAAGAGAGCAAGAGAGCTTGCGGAATACATATACTCCAGATATCCTGTGATCCAAGGGTTATTTTTTTCACTGACCTTTGGCTGGCCGAAAATCTCCCAAAACCCAAGCCAAGGGTCAAAATCGAGTTATTACTGTCACTGTGACGTCACAAAAACGTCACAGACGCAAAAAAGGGCTACGGCGAAAACCGTAACCCTTTGTTTTTATTGGCGCGCGATACAAGATTCGAACTTGTGACCTTTGGCTCCGGAGGCCAAAATTATTCTTTCATAAATATTTGTATTTGCATTGTTTTTAAAAATTAAATATATTTTCGGGGACAAAATAGGGACAGTGGAGTTTTTTTTCAACACGATAAGTGAGGCCCCATGGCAACCATTACGCAGCGAGATTCAGGGTGGTGGCAAGCGAAAGTAAGGCGCAAGGGACAATCCCCGATCAGCCAAACTTTCGAGTTCAAAGAAGATGCTATTAAATGGGCTCGGGCCATTGAACGTGAGATCGACACCCAAACCTTTGTATCTGACAACACAGCACAGAGAACAACCGTCAAGGAAGTCCTAATAAGATACCGAGACGAGGTTCTTCCTCAACTCGCCGGCGGAGCCAAACCTGACCGTTCACGCATTTCTCGGCTTATTGATTGTCTAGGCGACATAAATCTTGCAGCCCTCGACTCTTCCCACATTTCTCAGTACCGGGACAAGAGGCTCCTAAAAGAAAATGCTGCTCCTCAAACCGTAAAACATGAACTCGGACTCTTGAACCGCGTTCTCAAGCAGTGCGTCATCGACTGGGGCATACACCTCCCCAGAGGGATAGCGACTACCAATGTCAGGAAGCCCACTCTACCGCAAGGCAGAGACAGACGGTTGCTCTCGGATGAAGAGGAACGACTCCTGGAAGTAGCGAAAAAATCTAAAAGTAAAGAGATCGAGCACATTATTGTCATTGCCATTGAGACCGCCGCAAGGCGTGGTGAAATCGCGGCCATGACCTGGAAGGACATAGATCTTAAAAAACGGACCTGGCACATTCCAAAGACAAAAACAGGGGTCCCCCGCACTGTCCCTCTTTCCCGAAGAGCAGTGGCAACACTAAAATCATTGCCTCGGCGGATTGATGGCAAGGTGTGGGCCCTCAAAAGAGACGATAGCATTACCCAGGCATTCGAAAGGCTCTGCAAAAGAAAAAGAAAGATTAACGGAATGAACATCACTGAGGAACTTTTCCCCAATTTGAACTTTCATGATCTTCGCCACGAGGGAACGTCCCGCTTCTTTGAACGTGGATTCAACATTATGGAGGTAGCTACCATCACAGGCCATAGAGACTTGCGAGTATTACGAAGATACACTCACTTACGCGCAGAGGATTTGGCCAAAAAGCTTAACGACGGGTAACAGTGCCGCAGAGGTGAAGTGGCTAATTTTTTCATCGTTTAGCGCCCTGACAAACTTGACACTATTTGTCGTGCTGCAGCCCTTCTTTATGGTCGTAATTGTGCGTGACAAAAGCCGATTAGAGCAGCATCCTCCGGCAGCATCCTCGAGGGACATCCTAGGGTGACCTTAGTAGCACCCCGAGCTGACCTACCACACCCCCTTGAGTGTCAATCGATATCGAAGTCTGTCCCATCAACGGCGTCCAACCGCGACTCACTATGAAACCGTTTTGTATCTAATTTCATTGGTTTGTAATTTTTTACACTATTGAACCATGTGCTGATGGTGGATCTGCCGATCAACAGTCAGCACTGGAATTCGTGATTCACCGCAGCATTGGATATCCTAGTGGCCTGACTCGACCAGATAAAACCGGGTTAATTCGGACCAAATCTGATTAAATAAAATTAAATCTAATTAAATTTACCCTGATTTAACCTACCCTGATTTAACCTACCCTGATTTAACCTACCCTGATTTAACCTACCCTGATTTAACCTACCCTGATTTAACCTACCCTGATTTAACCTACCCTGATTTAACCTACCCTGATTTGATTTACCCTGATTTGACCTGGTTTGATTTGGCTTTGCATGGCAATACGTGTCTTTGCATGGCAATACAGGTCGTTGCATGGCTTTACAGGTCGTTGCATGGTAATACAGGTCGTTGCATGGTAATACAGGTCGTTGCATGGTAATACAGGTCGTTGCATGGCTTTACATGACTGCCAAAAACGACTCAAACATCCTGCCGAGACAGCAACCACGCTCCGAAAAATGGATTCGTAAAGCGCCACCTTTTGCCATCGTGAAAGACGATCTTCTGGTAGGCCAAGCGTTTGAGTGCCGGCCCAATAGCTGAAGGGTTCGAAACCGCGGCCCTGCGCACAAAGGCAGCAGAAGTAGGTTGTTCTCCGCCTAACTCCGCCAGGGTCTGTAAAATCCTGACATGACTATCGACCAGACGGGCCAACATCACTTCATAAGATTTTTGTTCCCGAGCGAAGACAAGATGAATGGCAGCCGGAATCATCTCATTGCCAATGACATCCCTGTCGTTGCTGATCGTCCATAGAGCTTCGCAGAATTGCTGAATGTCCCCCGTTACACTGTCGGTTAGTTCAAAAGTTCTAGTCAGCACATTGGTGGCATTCGTGCGATTTCCTGTGCGAACCTTGGCCGAAAGGTACCCCACAAAGTCCTGGTGAGACAAAGGCCCGATAAAAAGAGATAAGGCCGATTTTAAAAAGGCCGAGTCCGGATGATTGAATATCTCATCCATCTGGTTGCGAATACTTCCTGCATATAATTGCCCTGAAGATTCAGCGGTGCAACTGATGAATTCTAGGTAAAGCAAGACCCTGATGTACGACAAAATACAAGACAGCCCAACTTGAAATCACCAAGTTGGGCTTCTGAGTGTCCTGAATTTCGTGAATTATGAGATTATTTATTTTTAGACCGAGGGTGTCTCTTTTGAGGGAAAAGAGCAGTTAGATATTCGTCTAAAGACATTAGTGGGTTAGGGAATTTTTCCTACCGGACAGCCTGTGGGGCGAGTGTCGTTCCATACTTTTTTTAGTGTCTCTTTGTTTTTGCTGTGCCACGCTTGTACGACTTTTTGATCTTTCCTTTTGAGGTCACCTTCAATGTGGTTGCCGTTCTCTATATCGAAGCTGCTTTTTTCTGAATTGTGAACAACATGAAAGTGTGGAGGAGCGTGCTCGTCGGAGTATATTTCTATTTTTACTCCACGCACACACACAACTAGTTTTTCAAGCATGTGCGGGTCACGTGGTGGCGCAGTCAGTTGTTCAAACAAGTTGAAATAATTTTTTAAACTTCTTTCGAGCTGCTTTATTTCATCGTTCTCGACGGTATTATTCATTTTTATTTCCTAACGTTTAAGTCAGCGGCGCCGTATAGGCCAAGAGCCAAGTAGACAATTTTCGAGGGCCACTGCTGTATCTCTGTCCGCTGAATCTGATGGTTAAGCCATTTTCATTTATCAAATACGAGATGTGGAATGTCTCTGTAGCTGGTCAAGAGTTTTTTCAAAGGTGAACAAGAGCTCTCTTGTGATATTTTTATGATTTCATTTTTGAACCTACCCTCAAACCAAACCCTCAGTAACTCCTTATCATCTACTTGCCTCAGATCATACTGGCTCTGGAGGTAAAATAAATTATTCGTATTCTCATAGATTTCAGTAAGATATAAAGACAAGGCGAACCTTGCCCTACCAAGTATCTCTTGCTCCATAAACTCTCGGTCTATCGCTTCAAACTCTTCAGCTTCTTTGCACAATTGATATGTAATTTCCTCTTCCAGGAATTTGTATTCGCGACCTCTCAGGAAGACGTAAATTTCCCCTAAAAACGTCCCACTATTAAATTTCGGGAAACTTATGGCTGTGATTACGGTGGGACACCCTGCACCCCTGATATCGTTCCCCTTGAACACAGAGTAGCTCGACTCTTTTCTTGCCATGATTCTTTCTCCTTTATAGGCTTAACAAGGCTGTAGAAAAACCCAATCGACAGCCATTCTCAGCCGCCTCCGAGTCAATCTTTACACCTCTTTAAAAATTGATCCAGTTTTTACGTTTCCATTCACTCCAAATCTTCCGATTCCGCCACAACACCTTCCGGTGGGCGTACAAGGATTATTTCATCAGCATTTAGTCCGGTTTTGACAAAAAGCTCTGGGGTATCTTCCTCCGGTATTCCCTCCAGCATCATTGCGGCTTTTGCCTGATCGAAGGCCTTACTAACCGGGAGGCCAAATCCGATAGCTGAATAAAATTGCGCCCCGAATACCCTAGCGACGCTATCGCCGATCGATGTCTTCATCCCGATTGCCGCTTGCACATGCTCCACAACGGCTTCGGCCTGATTGCGTGAATAGCATGTATTGAAAAATACAAGCCTGATATTCTCAGAAGACGCCATCATTGTCTGAACAATTGCATCCTTACTAACTAATTTTGCATTGCCATGCAAATCCTGGAAAACGATTTCATCTTGGTCTGACCCATGGCCACTAAAGTGAACAATGGCCGGTTGAAATTCGTTGAGAGCTTGAAGGACATCTAGGGGCTGAATGGCCCAACATGATTCTAATTTCACAGCATCCCGATGCTTGGCCTTTCGGATCATCTCAGCAATAGCCCGAGCCTCTTCATCCAAACGTAGATGGCTCTGATCTATTGGGTTCGCTGCAAGATATAGAACAACTATTTTTTCTGGCAACTGTTTGAGTTGCTCCAATACTGATTGCGTTTCGATATGTAATTGATCATGCCGCCTCAAAGTTCCAGAGATGTCCTTCATCCTTTTTTCATGTGTACGGGCTTGTTTGTCCGCCTCGCGCTGACGTTTCTTAATCTCCTGCTCCTCTTCTCGGGCGAGCTTTTTTTCCTCCTGATTCAATTCATTTCTCTTCCTGGCAATCTTTTCTTCAAAGTCAGAAATTTTCTTCTCTATCCTTGCAGCATCATCTTGATAGCGTTGGATTTCACGAAGCTTACTCTGGATCGTACTTTGGCTACTAGCACGGCTCATGGCCTGGGACGCAGCATTAATTTTCCTCGACAGTTCGGCTAGTTTTTTCTGTTCGCCTGCCTTGTCTTTTTGGAATTTAGCAATTTCTTCGTTCTTCCGTTGCACATTGCGCCGGTACATATCAAGAAATGACATTTCCCCATCCTTTAGCTCCAAATTTCTTTCTCAAAGTAGCGTCCTGTGGACTATGTGAAACCGTGCGATGACGTATCCTGATTCCGTAAACTTCCCTAAAAGTAGACAGTTCAAAAACCAGAAAACCGAAGCCCCAAGCACTTCGGCAACTGCGGTTCGTAAGCTTCTCGGGCCTAGTTTTCAGGCATTACCTGCATGCCCCCTTCTGCAAGCCTCCACTTATAGGACGCTCCTAACCTCCCATAGGAGAAATCTCAGATCAAAATTCAGGCTGTTTGAGATCTCGTCGTCCTATTTCTTATGAAAGGCTAAATTCGGTGGATTTGACCTTTGTTCTGGAAGACCTGCCAAATGAGAAAACACCAAACGAATGGCCAGGAGGGGTTTTCATGTTCTGGAAGTGGTGCTTTATAGGACAGGGTTTCCCTTACAGACACGCTTGAGTCATCGTCCTCATCCCATGAAGAGATCCCGCACAGGCACAAATGGACACCCCGTTTCTGCAGCTCTCCTTACTTTCGCTTCCATTACATCGACGAAAGAGAGCTTCATTCTCAGCATCTCGGACAAGTCGAACCCGTCCATGCAGATCAGACGCTTGCCCCTCCCGAAGGCATGGAGACCGTCGGTGGAGAATCCGCTGTTACTGACGAAAACACCTCGCGACCAAGATGCCTTCTCCCCCAGTTTTCCCTCGAATGTATGTAGGTCTGCCGCGCTAATCGGGGAGTTCTGCCACTTGGCTTCAAGTAGGTAGGTTTCATTGTGCATAACGAAACTACCATCTATTTGTTCTCCCGTGAGCCGAAAGGAGGCCCGGGGTGCAAGGCCATAGGCGCTGAACAACTCCTTGAGAAAAATCTCGAATTCGTATCCACGTCTTTGGGGGGGAAGTGATGTGAGGTGAAGCAATCGGGATATTAGCTTACTTGAGGTCTCTTCCGTGAGGCAGATTGTCATCACTTCGCGAGGGGAGACGGAAGTTCCTGAGTTGCTGCCGAGTCTTTTCAGTATGCCATCGAGCAGAGCACATGCTGAATCCGAGATCGGCCTACCAGAGTAGATGTCCCATCCTTCGATGAGACCTTTGAGAAACAATCGGAGTTGCTCATCAGTGGAAACTTGCCAGAATGCCCGCAATCGGTTCGCCTTCGAGCCTGAGTTCAAGTTATAAGGGGGGGCGTATATCTCAACCCCCACCACCTCACGGAAAAACTCCTCGAACGAGCGATTGGAGAAGTTGAGGACATAACCGCCACCCATGCTTAGCTCCCGTTCAAGCTTCTGTTTTTCGATGTGCGTGAGGCTATTCATACTGATTCTCAAGTAATGGAGTAACGCAGAGACTATGGACAAAAAATGAAAAACCTCAGAAATGGACGCGCCGAACTCCAGCGGGAGCAAGAAGGTTTTCAATCCAACTCACAGGCTGACCGCGTTCGGTGCACATCGTGAAAAATACCCGTTGCTTCGCGCGGGTAAATGCCACGAAGAAGGAGTTCAATTCTTCCATGCGGCCGGGCGTTAGGCTCCACCATGTCTGATTGTCGAGCCCGTAGAATATCATTGTATGAAATTCGAGCCCTTTGCTCTTGTGGATCGTCATGAGTGTGGCCTGACCTAGCCCCTCGAATTTATCGAGCGCGTTTGTCCAAGTTTCAGCGTGCACGAGGCATTCTCCGAGGAACAGCAAGAACCCGTTCCAGACACGATCAAAATCAGGCTGACGTTGATAAGAGGGGAAAGCTCGACGCAAAACTTCGGACCCGATGAAATCAAGAGCCGCATGCGCGGCTTCGGTTACAGATTCCGGTATGGAGTCAAGGTGCCGGAACGTCCGGCGCATCTTGCGAACAAACCTTTGCAGGCGTTCCTGCAAGCGCTGCAGTCCAGCCTCATCGGCTGGATCGAGGGCTTCGAGAAACTGCAAGTCCCGCAGGGCGGCGTTCCAATTCTCAGGGCTTCTCTCCTCCGCTCCAAGACGCAGCAGGTGCAGGAGTATCTGCGTCAGATCCTCTCCAAGTAGGTCCTGGATGGCAATATCGCCCACGTTACGTGCCTCATTCCGCAACCTGAGACCGTGCGCCTGGAATGCGGGCGAAAGCTGCCTCTCCACTTCATCAGCCCGCATGCGCACGAGAATGGCAATGTCATGCGGTTCAATATTTCCCGCCTGGACCTCGCGCTCGATCCATTGCGGGAGACAATCACTTTCCTCCTCCTCGCTCGCAAACTCCCAGATCGCCGCAATGTCTCCATCAACCAGTCGGTCGGCGCGAGCCTCAGGCTCCTCGACGGTGGGATCGATCCTGCTGGCGATGACGTGCTGAATCCGGACAAGGTCTTTATGCGAGCGCCAGTTGCAAATCAGCGAAATCCGTTGCGCATCGAACTGCTGCTCGAATTGTGCGAAAGCGTCAGGCAGAGCGCCCGCCCACACCATGATGCGCTGCTTGTCATCCCCAACGGCTGTTAAGATGGCATTGCTGCCATCGAAAGCGGTACGCAGGAACTGAAACTGGGCAGAGGTTGTGTCCTGAAACTCGTCCAGGAACACGACTGGATATGTGAGACGCAAAGCGTTGAGGATTGACGGGTTCTCCCGAATCAGCAGTTCGACGAGCCGGTTGATCATTGGGAATGACAGCAGGACATGGTCATATTCGAAGTATTGGACGCGCCAATACTTCGCGACCGCGCGCTGAAGCTCCGAGCCTGCATTAGCAACCGGCAATCGCTCCCTAGCTATCGCACGTTCTAGCTGCTGGGTGTTCACACCGCGGAAATTGTGGGTGTTCAGAAAATCCTCGTAGTCCAACCTGCGCGGCGTCACGATGCGATAGCCGGCCGGAGGACGGTAGGGTTCTGGAATCGCCGCGCGAAAGCGGTCCACAAGACTTTTCGCGAATGCATCGAAGGTATAGGAGTTAAAGCGCCGGGCTTGCTCAGGCGGACAGCGCTTCGCTACCCGTTCTGCCAGATTGCGAGCTGCATCGCGCTTGAAGCTGATTGCAAGTATGCGTTTCGGCGCAGGACACAAGCCGGTCTGGAGAAGGTACGTTGCCTTCTGCGCCAGAAACTCCGTTTTCCCAGCCCCTGCCCCCGCAGTAACGAGAACGCTTCGCTCCGTCTGCAGCAGCGCCTCCCATGCGCGCGGCTCAAGATCAGCGACCCCTTGCGGCCTCCAATCTTCAGGTCGCACGAGGCTCATTCATCATCCTCAACGTCGAGCACTTCCATCAGATGCTCGATCAACGCTGTCAGCTCGGGTGGTGCGTTTCCGGTGAGGTCGTCATCTTCAATACGAGCGAGCGCGGCGAGATGCGTCTCCGGCTTGCTTCGGTTAAGAAACAAATACGGATACCACTTGAACTCATCGTAGTATTCATCGTACAGCTCGGGATCGCCGCCGGTCTTCAGGGTGACAGCTTTTTTCTCGCGAATTACGGAGGTGCCGCCGCGCGGCCCGCGGCCCCCGGGGTTGGGGTGCTGATAGGCCTCAGGGAAAGCTCTCAGCATCGCAAAATCTATATCTAGTGGAAAAGAGAAGAATATCCCTTCCTCTTTCAGGGCTCGCAACCAGTCGTTATCCTCGCCCTCATCCAGTAGGGTGCTGTCCTCGATGGCATCCACATTGTCGGGATCGATTGTACCTGCTTGGACGATGGCGTTCTCACTAAGATCGTTGTCTATCTCTCCCAGTTTGGCGACCACATCAGCAATCAGGGCAGCGCCGCCGTGCGCCCTTCCAAGGTCAAGGTCAAGGAGGGTCACGTGAGGGATGCGGAGGTCGTTTAGAAGTCTCCAGAGATGGCTGACATATCTTCCGCCTAAAGGCACGATCGGCACGAAGGATGAGTCAAGCTGAACGCCCATAGCTTCAGCAATCCGGGGGATTACGAGACGCTCGGAATCACCCTCGCCGAGAATTACGAAGCGGGCGAAGTAAAGCTCAGGGTAGGCCCTGATGGCGAGGCGGACATACTTGCTAGCTTCTTCATCATCCTTCGGCAGCGTAAGCCGCCGGACGTAGGCACACCGTTTGCAGTTGAGCCGGAAGTACCGTACCTCCTTCGGTTCTATGCGGCTGAGGATCGCCGGCGAATGGCTTGATAGCGCGACCTGCGCCGATGACAAGGCGCCGATCTCCCGCGCCTGTGCGATGATGCGGGAGAGAAAGAAGGGGGAGAGGCTGTTCTCGGGCTCTTCGATCGCAAGAAATGTCAGGCTTGTCCGCCGCAGCTTCTCCTGATCGAACGAACTCTCCTCGGCAGGCTGCGCGAATACGTCCTTCTCGACTTCCAGGGTCGCTGCCGTGAGCGCGATATGGAAGAGAGAGCGCTGACCGTCGCTGAGGTCCGCGAGCGAGCGCTCCTGCCCTGCCTCGTCGGGAAAGAAGGCAAACTCGGCCTTGCGGACTAGGTCCTCAAACCGGCTGTCGACGAGGCGTAGGATGGGCGTGGAGTCGGTATCCGCTTCGTGGACCTGCTTCCAGCGCCTGGAAAGGCGCTCAATCACAAAACGCGCAGGCTCCTCACACTCGAACTGCCGTTGAATCTCCTGGGCACTTGCCGCGCTGCCGTTCCGAAACCGATCGGACCATTTCGCGGCCTGCCAAAGGCGTCCCTTGAGCAAGGCGGTCACCTGCCCGGAGGCGTCGCGCGCAGCCGGGACATAAATGAGCTGGATGGAGCCGCGTTCCACGGCCTGCACCCGCTTGCAGTCGTCCCACTCGAAATCGTCATCAAGCGTTGTAATCCACCGGAGATCTTCCTCAATGCTGCCTTCCGGCGTGCCGTCATCGGTCCACGTCGCCTGCAGCCTCATCCTTGCCTTTAGCGCAGCGCCCGGAGCGGAAGCGGCCATCTGGAGAAAAAATTCCGGGACCGCATCCTCGGCGGCATCTTCATCAAGGCCTTCCACCTCTGGAAAGGAGAAGAACACCTCGATCGAGAGAATCGCCCCCGACTGAAGCTCCTGCTGGTCGGCTGGCAGATGGAAGTCCTGACGCCGAACGTTTCGCTGCGTAGGTGTGACGCCGAAAAGACGCAACAGCGCCTGAAAGGCTGTCGTTTTGCCTGAGCCATTGCCGCCAACGAACGCGGTGACGCAGCGTTCCAGCTTGATCTTGGTCCCTCTCGGACCGAAGCAGCGGAAATTCTTTATGAGAACCTTCTCTATCTTCATTGCCTAAGGCCCCAGCCTATTGCGTGCCAGTCGGAGATGTATTTCCAGGTGAAATTCGCTGACATTTTCATAAACCCGCATTTCTTGGCCGAAGAACGAACAGCTCTGTAGGGCACCACTCCAATTCTCCTTTCCTTTCCTCGGTCACCCATCCTTTTCCCCGTAACATTCTTATTATAGATACACCCATTCATGTTGTTGTTTCAGTTTCAACATCATCCTGAGTTTCAATTTCTTCCACGGTAATTACCCCCTGGATAAACTCCTCATAGTGGTCCCTCAGGTGTTTTATTGATGCACCTTTATCTGCTTGGTACTCTAGCTTCTCTTGGAAGAATTGGAGTCGCGCACGGTTCTCATTAATCACTTGCGCCCATGTCTTCACGAAAATGGAGATACTATTCTTTTGATGGATTAGGCCAGATGAATCCTGTATCCGATTTTTTGCGTAATCTCCAAAATCATCACTGATAACCCAGAATACCCATCTTGTATTTAAATTCCTGAATCTCTCGTCCTCCATAATCGAGAATGCATATTCTTCGATCTGTGGAATCTCTTTCCGATCGACTTTAACCTTAGGTGCTTTCAATTCCACGACCAAATGCGTCAGCTCGTTTGCCCGGTGGCATCGGATTGCCCTAGACACCATGAGGTCGACAATGCCAGTGGTTTTCGTAATGTGTTTCACGGGCTCATCAATAATTACGTCTTCGCCTATCAGCTTTTTATGTTTTCTAAGCACTTCTGTGAGCGACTGATCATTTACAGAGAGGTTGTACTCTTCACCAAATAGCCAGCAATTTTGTGCAATGATTCCATGGAGCTGTGACCGCTCTTTGAGATGTTTTTTGAACTCTGCATCGAACAGAATACTCTCCAAAGCATCCAGAAATTTCAATCGATCTGCGACAACTTTGGCGGCGCTAATGATGGCTGACAGGGACACGTTACGGAGCAGGTCTGCCAATTCCGCTTGCTTTCGTTTCGGCAGTTTCAATACTTCTTCAAGGATGAATTGAAGCTCCTCGGGGCTCTGCTCCATGGCGTGACGAAGCAACCTTAGATGGAGAGCCTTGCTCTTGGCAGGAGTCGAGGCGAAGTCAGGCATATACCTAGCGACATTAACAGCTACAATGTCGAAGACCTGTCGCTCAACCCGATCTACTTGCGTTGCGGCTTCGCTCTCATAGGGATAGATCCTCTCTTCTTTCCACTCTTCCACCAATGTCTTCGCCTCTTGGGCTGCCCGCTCGCGGAAATAATCCTTGATATTTTGAACGGCTTCGAGGAGTGCCTTACTGATGAAGGGATTGGATTCACAAAAATCCAATGTATTTTCCTTTTGAAATTTTGTAATGAAATCTGAGGAGAGATAGGCCGAAAACTGAAAGTTGCCAGCTTGGAGTCTTCGCGAAACACGAATCAGTGGAAGTCTTCTTTCATTGCAAAGGTAGAATGACCGGTTGGTCGACGTCTTCCACTCAATCACTGAAAGCCGCACAGGATAATGCTTTCCGCCCTCAACAATGTCGCTTAGGTTGGCAAAATGCCGGGTGGCGATCACGCTGGTCGGGTTCAACTTTTTTGTATCAACTTGGATCGAGACAGCCGGATAATCAGTCAAGTACAGGGCGAACGTCTCATTAAGAGCTTGAATTCCTTCGTCGCTGGTCAATATTTTAAAGTCTCTATGTGGTTCGGTAATGGTGAGGAGCACACCTCGTCTTTTCTGAGCAGGAGCAGGTTTCTCTTCAGAAATAACGACCTCTTGAATATCGTCTGCCGTAATCTTGATTTTATAGGTCCAAAGCTCCGCTCCTTTTTCGTAAGTCACCTCCCACTCAGCCCCAAGCCCGAGCGCTAGGGCTTTGAACCGGCCTCGTCCATCTTGGCCGTGAAGAAAACGCCCTTCCTTTTTGGTCCTGCCTCCTAACCTTTTCCAGGATCCGCCCAGGTTCTGGAACAAACCCGGAGCCTCAGAATAAGGCATTCCAAAACCGTTATCACTGACGATGATGGCTGAGAGAGTATCAAGGTCGTTATATTCAAGATGAACCTCCACAGTGGTTGCGTCGGCATCCAGGCTATTCCAAATTAATTCTTCTAGTGCTTGTACCGGATCAGCTCGGGTGATTTTATTCAAGTAGTCCGATTGGACCTGAACTCGATAGGAACGGTTTTTCTCGCTCATGATTTAAGCTCCCCCTTAGACAGACAACTCAAAATTAGAGCCCAAAACGAAAAACCGCCGGCCAGCGTAATGCAAGCAACGGAGGCTTGTTATTCGTCTGAATCTAATCAGGGCCGATACCATCCTCCACCTCCTTAATGGCAGACGAAAAAGACTTGGTCAATTTAGCCCAGTCAGTTCCTTAAGTCAAAGGGAGGATAGCGTCCGAAATTTCGTCCTGGTGGTTTTTTGCCACTTCCGAAAGGCCGTACCATTTTTTCTTACGGTTCCTGAATTATGAGAATACCCCGCCCGGTGATCCGAGCGGGGTTTCAGTGCTTTAAAAGTCGTGACATTTGAGTCTCAAGCTGTAAACTCTCTGACAGCGAGGCTGCCAGCACATGACGTCAGAGAATAGACAAAAAATCGAACAGAAATCTCAGTGGAACAAGGTGTTCATTGAGGAGATGGCCTTCTTCGGACAGGGACCCAGCGAATTTGCGAAAAAGTCCCTGGAACTGTTCCGACGCGAGGCTGTGCGGTCGCTGCTGGAACTAGGCTGTGGCCAAGGACGAGATACCATTTTTTTAGCGCGCAACGATCTTCACGTAACGGCACTGGACTATTCGGATGCCGCCGTGGCCACCACCCTGGAGAAGGCTGCAACGGCCGGCGTGTCATCGATGGTCGTCTCCCGGGTTCACGATGTCAGGCAAGTTCTCCCCTTCCCCGATGCTTCCTTTGATGCCTGCTACTCACACATGCTGCTGTGCATGGAGCTATCGACCGCAGAGATTGACTTTATCCTCGGCGAGATTCTCCGAGTGTTGCGGCCTGGCGGCCTTGTCGTCTATTCCGTGCGCAGCGACCGGGATAAGCATTACCGGTTTGGCACACATCTGGGCGAGGATATCTACCAGATAGGCGACTTCGTCGTCCACTTCTTCACCACGGAAAAGATCCGAAGTCTGGCCAAGGGCTATACCACCCTGGGAGTTGAGCGCCTGACGGAGGGAAGTCTTCCGCGCGATTTGTATTGCGTCACCATGAAGAAAGAGCCTACGGCCGGGACATCGCCCAATAACCTTTGCGAGGAGCGGGACATGGCTGATCCGCTGGATAAGTTTCAGGAGTTCATGGATGCCGCCTTGGCACCCGGTGTCCTCAACCATAAAACAAAACAACTGGTCGCCTTGGGAGCGGCACTTGCCGCCGGATGTGATCCCTGAACGGACTTCGGCCTCGCAGGTGCGAGGCAGGCCGGGGCAACGAAAGCGGAAATGGAGGAAGTGGCGGCGATTGCCATGACCGTCAATGCTTTCAAAACCCGCGCACTGTTCGCCGGAAAGACTAAAGAGATCGAGGAGCATGCGCCATCAGCAAGCAATGGGGCTCCCGAGATCCCCCCAGGGGAAACCTGAGGAGTGTA
Organism: Desulfuromonas sp. AOP6; assembly: GCF_009731355.2. Classification (GTDB taxonomy): domain Bacteria; phylum Desulfobacterota; class Desulfuromonadia; order Desulfuromonadales; family SZUA-540; genus SZUA-540. The sequence continues at coordinate 877,834 of NZ_AP022810.1, read as the reverse complement.
AGTGAGCGCTTCAGTTGAAGTAGTGGCTTGAGTGAATACAATTACAAATTATCTCGGCAATTATCTCTCCACCTTGGAGAGGCTGCCATCTCTTTGTGCCGGGTTCTTCTCGAATCCCCTTCTTTGTTGAGGCGGCATATAAAATTCGCCTGGAAATTTGTGTATAAAAATTGCGCATTATCAGAAACGCTCACGATCTTGTCATTGGGGGCGTTTCTAGTCCAGAGACCAGTGATATACTGTGCATACAAACCAGAAGCTTATTGAGAGAGGGCTATGCGCAAGGACAATGTATTGAATGCCATGGAGCAGACGAAACGGAAAAAGGTCCTTTTTTTTGATGCATGGAAACGTGGCGTCGCCTACCTCGGCCCCGAACTGTTCGGCCCGGGAACACTCGCTACAGCTAAGGACAAGAATGATCTACAACCTCTGCCGCAAGCGGTTGAGGCCATTTTTGCCAGGGAAAGTGGTGGCGTAAAGCAGTTCATAGCGGCGATGGTAAGTTTTTATGATCCGGTCTGGGGTGAAGAACTGGTGGATCGTATCGACTGCATCAAGTCAATCTGCGGCTTGACTTACAATCTGGATCACGAGTGTACCCAAATTCTTTGTGAGCTCCTGCTGAATTATGAGGGTTGGTGAGAAAAGCCATACTCCCTGTTCTTTTTGCTCGATGGACTTTGATCGCCATCTAATAGTGCCACGAATGTCCAGCCTTATAGGAAACGCCCACAATATGGTAATCGTAGGCGTTTAGAGATAGGCGCTACAGAAAATCTAAATACTGGGCACTGTCACCTGCCCTAAAGTTTATGTTCAGCAGACAAACAACCAGTGGAGAATTCAACACAAGTGCAGACCTTGCCGAAAGCTCAAAAAGAACGGGTGCGCGATTTCTCTACCCGCGCACCCGTAGCAAACATTTGGATTTAGCCGCTTTATTTGTAAAGAGGCTTTTCAATCCCCCACGACAAACTTAGGACCTTTGAACTCAGCCCTCTCCATATTCGATGCAAGGTTTTCAATCAAAACGCCCGCAACAAGCTGCGGGCGTTTTGGTTTGACTGGGCTATAAAAGATCAGATGACCTCATCGATCTCAGAGTGTTCTCCTTCTACCTGAAGGGTAATCGTCATCGACGTTGAGGTGCGATTGCGCCAGAACCACCCGTGTTTTCCGTCAAACTCTGCGACCAGCTCCCCTTCTTCACGTTGGGAGCGCCCTTTCTGCCAACTTTTGTAATTGATCTTGTGCTTGACGGAATCGGAGTGACCGTCGAAATTGGCGGCCCCCCCGTCCGTGTACCAGACGTAGCGTGCCCGCTCCCCTTTGTTCAATGTCAGCTTGATTTCCTTGCCCTCGTTGGGGGCCAAGGTCAATTTCAGGCTGTCCTTCCGCAGGTCGGTGACTGTCTCGACCGACTTCTGTTCAATGTTTTGAGTTGGTTGAGCGGGTGTTATGGCTGCGGGCTCCTCGGTGCTCTGCGCCGCTTCTTCCTGCGCCAGGGAAACTTTGATTTCCCCCATTTTGGTCAGTCCCAGAACCTTGCCGACCCCAGTGGGATCGATGCCGTACTCGGCGGGTAAAATTGCGACGACCAGAAGGAAGGCGGCCACCACGGCGGCCACGATGGTGGACTTGATGAGCTTTGCGCTTGAGGGCAGATCTGCCGGATTTGGTGCATGTTGCATGGCATTATATCCTTTTCTGCTATGAAATTATGTGGTTGAGGGGTTAGGAGACGAAATAGCCGGTCAACTGATATCCCACGAGCAGGAAACCTCCCGTCATGAGCAGTACGTTGGCACCATAGGCATGACGCATGAATCCTCTGGTGCGTCGCCAGTATCCCATGGCGATAAGGATCAGACCCAGGGCCATGAGCTGCCCCAGCTCCACGCCCACATTGAAGGCGATCAGATTCGTCACCAGACCATCGGCGGACACTTCGTATTCCAGAATCTTGGTGGCGAGGCCGAACCCGTGGAAAAGTCCGAAGATCAGCGTGGCCAACTTGGTGTTGGGCTGAAAGCTGAACCAACGCTGGTACGCACCCATGTTGTCCAGTGCTTTGTAAACGATGGACAGGCCAATGATGGCGTCTATGAGGTAGGCGCTGACGCTGACATTCATCAGAACCCCGGCGATCAACGTCACCGAATGGCCTACGGCGAACAGGGTGACGTAAACGCCGATGTCCTTGATGCGATACAAAAAGAAAATAACCCCAAAGAGAAAAAGGATATGGTCATAGCCGGTGACCATATGCTTGGCTCCGAGATAAATAAAGGGCAGGGTCATGGCACCGCTGATTTCCTGAATATATCCTTTGTCACCTGCGGTCACACCGTGGGCGAGCGCATCTGCCGCACCAACCAGGACAAGCGCCAACAGGACAAAGCACCACGTCAGGCCACTTCCGGCCCGGTAGTTTTTGAACATTTTCATAGCGTTCCTTTTGAAAAACAGTCGATTGGAAGAATAAAGTGAAGGATCAGGCAAGACTATAAATGACGGGTGGGGCGCGGGCGGGGGGACGGCCGACAATCCAAGTGCCGCTGCCTCCAAAGACATAGGGAGCTTGTATGGTGCGGGCTTCTGGGGCGGGGATAGGGATGTCCCGCGCACAGAGCACTGCGAGCATCTTTAATTTACTGTCGCCACCCGCCTTGCCGCGAAAAGTTTTCCAGCTGGTCTGGTGTTTATATACATGCGCGGTTTTATCCGGCGCCTCATGACTGTGCTCCCCGTGGGGTTCCGCGTCGCCGTGATTTCCGTCCAGGGGCCCGGGCACCAACGTGATGTGTCCGAGCGTCAACTCACCGTCTTCAGAACCATGTTGATGATGAACATGGGAAGACTGCCAGAGAGAAATGCACAGGAAGGCCACCACCAGCATTGGAGCCAGGAAGTATTTCGTCCTCGTATGTCGAAACGGAAGAGTCATGATGTCCAAATTGCTATTTCAGCAGGCAAACCGGCATCAGCTCTGATTACAGGCACAAAGCTGATTTGTACAGTTATGAATCTCAATCGTCGTGTGTTTCAGCCTGGCGATATGTGATAGGCGAGAACAATATTCCGATGGGTTTCGTTTTTCCTTGGTGACGACGGTTATCGCGGCCGCGAGAACGTTCGAATTGAGAGGCCAGATATGAAGGTCGCCGACAACACTGTCGCCATCTGATTCAATCGCATGGACCACAGCATCCCGGACGTCCTTGTCACCATTTCCGTCAAGCAGGATGAAGGCGCTGCTCCGGAGCAGGCCCCATGCCCATCGGGCTATCAAAATTCCGCCGACAATCCCCATAGCGGGGTCGAGAAATGACCAGCCCCAAAATTTCCCCGACACCAGCGCCACAATAGCCAGGACGGAGGTCAAGGCATCGGCAAGAACATGCAGGTAGGCAGCCCGAAGATTGTGGTCATGATGATGGTGTCCGTGTTCATGGTCATGGCTGTGGTCGTGATGACTGGTTTCTTTACCGTGAAGCATCCAGATACTCAGAACATTGACCGCTAGACCGACTATCGCGACAAGAATAGCCTCATCAAAAGAAATCCTTACGGGGTTGAAAAAACGGCCAACCGACTCGACAATCATATAAAGGGCCGTGCCACCCAAAAACAATGCGCTGGTATAACCGGACAGGATGCCGAATTTACCGGTTCCGAAACCGAACTTCGACGAACCTGAGTACCTTCTCGCCATTATGTAGGCAAAATAGGTGATCCCCAAGGCAAAAGCATGGGTCCCCATGTGCCATCCGTCGGCCAGAAGAGCCATGGACCCAGTCAAGACCCCGGCGAGGATTTCAACGCACATCGTGATGCCGGTGAGGACGAGCACTTTCAATGTCCGATTTTCGTTGTCACGGGCATCTCCGTCGAAATCGTGCTCATGACGGATCTGTCTTATCGTGTCGGCATGCATATTATTCCTGCTCCCGTATTTCTGCTTATGCCCAGAGCCTCTACCGCATTTTCCCGAGATGCTCTATGAGTTCTTCAATCAGATGGTCCCGATTATCGTTCTGGAGAGTCGCGTTCTGGATGCAGCCGCGCAAATGATCCCCAACGATTTGGGTCCAAACCCCACGGATAGCACCGGAAACAGAGACGACCTGACGGAGAACCTCTATGCAGTCCCTGTCATTCTCAATCATTCCGCAAAGGCCCCTAACCTGACCTTCAATTCGGTTAAGCCGTTTGATCAGGCGTTCCTTGTCCTGATCGGTTCCGCATAGAGCCATAATTGCCTCCCAATGTATAGTATATAGGGGTATACCCTATATATAAAAGACGGCAAAATGTCAATCGGCAACTTTCTGCATCTATTGCCCTAGGGTGTGATCTTGCGGAAAGGCCCCTGAATTTCCATGGGTTCATCGCTATCGCGACCGCCTGTTCGACCTCCAGGACTCGCACGGTAAAGTTTCTCAGGTCGCCCAAGACTCTGGCCGCCAAACAAACGTCTACTGAATATTTTTAAGATTCACTTGTGCACCACATTTGGACGAATACCTCGGGGACTTAGCTTAAAGTCAATGGCTTATGGTGAGTGGCGACCTTTTCTGGCGCGGATCTCCCGCAGAGCCACGATACCCAGGGTCAGAGCGGTCAGAGGCAGGATGAAATAGAGCATCGCCGCGTTGAACCGGGGCAGAGCGGCATGTTGAGACGTTGCCAGAATCAGGAAAAGGGTATAGGCCGCGTAATAGCCGAGCAGAATAGCGCCTTCAAAGCGACTGATGCGGTTGCCGGTAAAGAAAATGGGCAGACAGGCGACGGCGACGGTAATCATGATGGGGATATCGAAGCGCAACAGTGCACTCGAAACCTCCATTCCCGTTGGCGAGATGAGGCTTGCCAAGCCGAGAACGCCCATGATGTTAAAAATATTGCTGCCGATTATATTGCCCACGGCGATATCGACCTTACCGCGCAAAGTGGCGATCAACGATGTCACCACCTCGGGCAGTGATGTGCCGGCGGCCACGATGGTCAGGCCAATGACCTCTTCACTCAGTCCAAGAGCCTGGGCGATAGTCACAGCACTTTCCACCAGCCAGCGTGAGCCGAGCACCAACAGTGCGAGGCCGCCGACCACCAAGAGGGAATTTTTCAGCCAGCCGGGTTCGTCCCGGTCCTCCGCGGCGAATTCTCCGGCATATTCTTGCTCTACCGCAGCACTTTCTCTGCGACTCTGGCGGATTAAAAAGAAAATGTAGGAGATCAGACCGGCAAAGAGCAACCCCCCGTCGAGGCGGCTGAAACTGTTATCGTAACCGAAGACCAACATCAGCACCGAGAGCAGGATCATCAGGGGCACGTCAAGACGCACCAATTGTTGCGAAACCACCAGCGGTGCTGCGAGGGCCGAGAGCCCAAGGATGAAGAGGACGTTAAAAATATTGCTGCCGACCACGTTCCCCAGAGCGATGCTCGCCTGATCCGATAGTGCAGCCTTGATACTGACGGCCAGTTCCGGCGAACTGGTACCGAAGGCTACGACTGTGAGACCAATGATCAAGGGCGAAATGCCAAAGCCGGCGGCCAAGTGTGATGCTCCGCGCACCAGGCCTTCGGCGCCGAGGACAAGAAGAATCAGTCCAGCGAGCAGCAGCAGGAAGGTCATGGTCGTTTTCCCTTTATGACAGCATAATCCGGGTTGCCCCTATTCTGGGTATAAACATGATTATAACCGAGGACAGGGAAGAAAAAAGCGGTAATCATGCCAGACTGCCCAAGCGAGGAAGACAACCTAAAAGGGAGAAATAAAGGCGCACATGAAGGTTCAGGATTCGTTGGAAAGAGCCAGAAACGCCAGCCACTGCTGTGCCGCTTCCCGAACACGGGGATTTCTTTCGGCCTTTTCGAAAGCTTCCTTCGCCTGTACACGTTGGTCTAGTTCATAGCGGGACATGCCAAGCAACAGCCACGCCTCCCCTTCGCGATCGGCCGTCTTTGTTGCCAGCGCCTTTTCCAGCACCACAGATGCGTCTTGCCAGTTACCTGCACCATAGTGAATCTGTCCCAGACGTAGGTAGGCTTTACCACTGGCTTTTATTTGAGCGGTTTTTTCCAGGGCAACAGCGGCTTGCCTGGTCTCCCGTGCCTGCAGCCATAGTTCTGAAAGCAGTTCCAGATTCTCTGGACTCATTTCAAGCTTTTCAGTCTTAAGAGCCTCTTCCATCGTCAGAGCGCCCTTATATGGCAGCTCCAGGTAGGCATAGATTCTGACCAGATTCAGCACCTCAGAGCTTTCGGTCAGCAATCCCTGCCGGTGGGCTGACTCCAGAATAGAGAGAGCGCGCCAGTTTTCATTTCTGCTTAACAACAGCGAAGCCGCCTGCTGCCAAAACTCCTTTTTCTCGGGGAAATGCCGGATCATCTCCTCCAGCAGCCTAATGCAGGCCTCTTCGTCACGGACTTCATAGTGGGCAGCCAAAAGTAATCTGTACCATGATTCTTTCGGTTTATTGGCGAGTTTGATCGCCTGGCGCAAAGGAGTAATCGCTTCTCGAAACTTTTGGAGCTGCGCATAGCCACTGCCTAGGAGAAGATAGGCTTCTGCCGAAGGGGCAGTGGCGCGGACAAACCAACCTTCCAGGGTTTTGATGGACCTTTCAACATCATCCAGGCTCATGTAGATCTGAGCCAGGTCATACTGGGTACTCAGATAGAGTCCCTCGGGGAGAAGAGGCTCTGCCAGCGCCTGTTCAAAACACCGGGCCGCCTCGGCATAGTCCGATGCGGAGACGTGGAGATACCCTAACGTCCGCATCACCACAGCTTTCTCGTAAGGGCGCTTTTCCACACGGTCAAGCAGGCGCAAAAGATTTTTCCTGGCCTGATCGACAGAACCATTGTCCATGAGGGTGTGAATCTCTTCCAAAGCCCTGTATGTCCCCTGAGGCAGGACAGGTGAGTTCTGTCCCCCATCTTCACCAGGTCGGCTCGCCTGGACTGGAAACGCCACCGAAAAAAACAGCACAAGAGAAGCGAGCAGACAAAGAAGTGTAGGTCCGGTTTTCATCATGAGCTCATTCGTTCAGGTTAAAGGTGATGATCTGGGTCGCCAGACGGGAAACGGCCTGGCCGTTTTCCATCCTCGGCTTGAACTTCCAACGCATGATGGCCGCCAGCGCCGCCTGTTCGAAAACTCCCGGAGGATTCGAATCGATAACGGTGGGATTCATGACCATTCCTGTTTCGGTAATCGTGAACTCGACCCGGACCTCTCCTTCGAGACCACGCATCTGCGCCATGCGCGGATAAAGAGGAGTGATTCGGACCAGAGGGATAAGATCAGCCTCACCTCCGCTCACCCCGAGCCCCATACCGGTTGGAACTCCCGACAACACCCCTGCCAATGATGGCGCTCCGACCAAGCTGACCGGAACCTCCACAGAGGGGGCCGCCATGGCGACCTGGGGAATCTTCGGGGGCGACACTGTCGCGGTGGATACCATTTTGGGGGCTGTCACCTGCTGAGGTAACTTGGGTTTTTCCGGCAGTACCCTGCGACGTACATTGGTCTGGGATTCCCGATCATAGCGGGTAAATTCGATCATCCTGATGCGCCCGCTGTCCTCCGCAAGATGTGTATCGGCGGCGGTCATGGCCTGCATCATCCAGAACAGGGAAAGAGTGACGACGACACCGCCACAGAGAGCACCAACGAACCGCATAGCTAGTGTGCCTCCGCATTTGCAGCAATGGAGATATTGGTGACACCGCCCAGCCTGGCCTGATCCATCACCTGCACCAGGGTTCCGGTAGAGGCTTCCCGGTCGGCCTGAATGACGACAGCACCTTCTGGGTTCTCGGCGAGCAGCCGCTCAACATTGGCGCGAACCGCACGCACATCCACAGCCCGCTGATCGATCCAGATCTCGCCATTCTGGCGGATGCCGATCAGGATATTACCGCGTTCCGTGCGTTGGGCACTCTTGGCATCGGGGCGGTTGACCTCGATCCCCGATTCCTTGATAAAAGAGGTCGTGACAATAAAGAAGATCAGCATGATAAAAACGATATCCAGCATCGGCGTCATGTTGATTTCGGCGTCCTCCTCCTGGGAGGAGAAGTGTCTACGGGTTTTCATGACTAAATTCCTCGTCGAAGCGCAGCGAATCCGCCAACCGCTGGGACTGCTGACGGACCTGCTGCTGAAGGCGGGCGCTGAAGTAGATTCCCGACAGAGCCACCACCATGCCGGCCATGGTGGGGATCGTTGCACGAGAGACGCCGGACGCCATGGCGCGGGCGTTCCCCGTGCCGGTTACCGCAAGGACATCGAAGACCTCGATCATGCCGGTGACCGTACCAAGCAGGCCAAGGAGGGGGCAGAGGGCGATCAGCGTCTTGATCAGCGAAAGGGAATGTCCCAGCTCGATACCAGCCCTTGAAATCATCCCCTCCCGAATGCGTCTGGCACACCAGGACGAGCGCTCCTGCCGCTGCCCCCACTCTTCCCGCCAGGAGCGTACCCGTTCCGGATAGACCCGGCGCAGGTACCAGGCACGCTCGATGATCAGGGACCAGAGGACAAGGGAAGCCAAGAGGATGGCCCACAGCACGTAAGAACCTGTCTCCAGAAAGGTCCACACGGCCCCCAGTGCGGAAAAAGGCGTACTCATTATTTGCCTTCCTCCAAGCCGGTAGCCAGCAGCCCCGCACTCTGCTCATCGAGAAGACGAACCAGAGACTTGCTGCGTGAGGCGACCAGGTTATGGAGAAAGACAAGGGGAATGGCGACCACCAAGCCAAGGGCAGTGGTTACAAGCGCTTGCGAGATGCCGTTGGCCATGAGCTTGGGATCACCGGTGCCGAAAAGGGTAATGGACTGGAAGGTGGCAATCATCCCGGTGACTGTTCCCAGCAGTCCCAGCAAGGGAGCTACCGCCGCCAGCAGCTTCAGCATCGCCTGCCCCCTTTCCAGCCGGGGCGCCTCGCGCAATATCGCTTCATCCAGCATCAGCTCAAGCGTTTCTGGTTCGGTGGACCGGGCTTGCGAGGGCACCAAAAGGACACGGCCCAGGGGATTGTCGTCGCAAGGGACCGCGAGGTTTTTCAACTGCCGCTGCACCCGGGAGCCGATCAGGGCCAGGTAGCCCAGACGTTCGCCCGCCAGAATAAGACCGATTCCTCCCAAAGCCAGAATCAGGAAGCCAACAGAGCCCCCCTGGCGGATGCGCTCCCCAAGACCAGGCGACTGCACCAAGGCTTCAAGAATCGCACCTCGACTGGGATCTATCGCCATAGGTGTCACGCCGTCGCGAACGGACTCGATATTTTCAGCGAGCTTCAGGTAGCGCCCGGCAGGTTGTCGGGGGAGCTCGGCCAGCCGCCCTGACTCAGGGAGGTAGTGGAGATAGCGCCCGTTCGCCACTACGGAAAAAACGCCGACGCGGGTGGCCATCGCATCGTGGCGCTCGCCGCCGCCAGCGACCACCTCGGCGGGAAAGCTCACCACCTTCCCCGATTCGGTCATCTCCTGAAGCAGGACAAACCACAGCTGCTCCAACTCGTCCACGTTAGGCAGTTCCCTGGTCCGGCTAAGCCGCTGGAGAAAATCACTCCGGCCTGGATACTGGGCGGACACCAGCGACTGGTCGATCACCCCCTTGAGGTCACCGGCGCTCTGTCGCACTGTCCCGAACAGCTCGCCCAATACCCCCAATCGTTCGCGCAGGGTGGCCTCCTTGGTCGTCAGCTGCTTTTCATTGGAATCGAAAACATACCTCAGCTGATCGCCGCGCCGCTTTTCGGCAGCCAGTTCCATGCGGGCTTCACGCAGCAGGTCATTCCGGCGCGTCTTCTCTTTCAGAAAGCTCTCTTCACGTTCGGTGTTCAGACGGCGTTCACGGCTCTGCGTCGTTTTTACTTCGCGCAACAGTTCGTCGAAATCAGCCGGGGTCGCTCCCAGCAGAAGGGACGGGAAAAGCGCCATCAGGACCAGGGCAAGAACAACGTGGGTTTTCATTGGATCACCTCCGGCGCCTTCACGGGCAGGGTTAGCAGATCAGGAGCCGACTGTTTGCGGGCGATGCGCAGACCGTCCCGAATCGACTGGCGGTAGTCCGCATCCAGGTGCCGCCAGGCACCGGCACTTCGGTCCCAGTGTCCCACCTCTCGCCCATCTAGACTCTGATAATAAAGCCCGACCCGGCCCAGGCGCAGAAAATCGACTGTTCGCGTCACATCTCCACTGGCAAGCTCCGCCCGATACCCCTCGATGGTGCGGCCGTAGTCATTTTCGATCTGATAGGCCTCAAGGATACGCCGGTACTTCTCGGACACCGAAACGTCAGAACGATCCATCAATTCACGCAGATTCTGAAGACGCCGACCACGCTCCTCGGGGAGGAAGGGCAGGTCAAGAGCCACGAAGTTATCCAGGGCATCGACCATGCGCAGCATCAAAGGGACGATGTCCCGATGGGTAGAGGCGATTTCGGCAATCTGCCGGTCAAGAGAAACCATCTCCTCTTGCTGCGCATCGGTCATACGCTGCAGCTGGTCATTGTAAGTACGCAAACTCTCGTTCTCACGAAGCACAGCACGGTATTGCTCGAACATCTCTCGTGTTTCGTCGTCCAGGGCGTCGACTTTTTTCTGGGATAGACGGGCGGCCTGATTGGTCTCTATGGTCTCTGCCAGGGCTGAGCCCAGCGCGTCCTCCGCGTGCAGAGAACTTGAGAAAAAAACCTGTAGAACCAGCAGGCAAATTGCAAAGACAGAGGGGAAAAACGGTCGCATTTTTAGTTACCTTTTAATTATCGTTTGGGTAGTTGCGCACTTGCGGTACTTTTGCCGCCACATCAGGAGGCCTGTGCCAAAAAGCAGGGCCGGGGCCGTACCGGTCAGAAGAATCAGCCAGCGCCCCGCCAGGCCCAGGGCATCTCCATTGTGCAAAGGAAATTGCCAGGCGAGCAATTTGCTGCCAAAGGCAATATGGTCGGCATCCCATATCGCCAGGATCTTGCCGCTGTATTGGTCCACCCAGACAGTCGTAACGGCATGGGAGGACCAGGGTTCGCCAGGTTTCTTGAGAGCCAGCTCAAAGGCACCGGCTTCCCCCTGGGGCAAAAAAACACGTTTGAGGACAGCAGCAGGATAGAGCTGACGGCCGATGTCCACCGCCTCATCGATGCTCAAGGGAATTTTTCCTGAGCCTGATTGGGGTTTCGGCCGCTGATCGAAGGTAGTGACCGATCCTGCCAGTGTTTTGGTGACATGGGGGAAAACCAGGTTGACTCCGGAGAATGCTACCAGAAGGAGCACTGGCAGAAGCAGGACACCAACCAGGTTGTGCAGATCACCTGCAAAGCGGAAGGTTCCGCGATCGCGCTTCACCGAAAGCGCTCTGACCCAGCCCCCCCGTCGCCGAGGCCACCAGAGATAGATGCCGCTTAGACAAATGACCAGCAAACCGATACCGCAGACTCCCACGAGGTACTTGCCCGTAGTCCCGGCGAGCAGTGTGTAGTGGAGCCGGTACAGCCAGCTCATGGGATACTCACCCCACGTCCGCACAGCTAAAACTTTTGCGTCTTCTGGTGCCACGCTGACTTCCAGCGGCCCGGAAGCACCCTCTGGCGCTGGAAAGCGCACAACATGCGAACTGCCGGGCTGCCGGGACAGGTGGAGCCTGACCGGCGTCTCCTCACCGGGGGCAGCGGCGCTGGCCGAAGCCAGCACCGCCGCCAAGGACGCGGAAGACCTCGACTCTATCCTTGTCACGGTTTCCGGTGTCAGAAACTCGTCCAAGGCATGGTCGAACACGAGCAAACTTCCGGTAAGGCCGATCAAGGCCAGGGGCAGGCCTAGAACAAGCCCAACATATCTATGGAGTTGGATCAAAAAACGGCGCATGGGTTATGTGCTTAGAAAGTAATGTCGTAGCCCAAGGTCACCGTACGCCCGCGCCCTTTGAAATACTGATCATCGCGGGTAGTGGCTGACTGCGAGTAATAGGTCACATAATCCTCGTTCAACAGGTTCTCGACCCCGACGGTTAGGCGCCCCATCGGCAGGAGATAACTGGCGCCGGCGTCAAGCAGCTCATAGCCGTTGAAGTTAAGCTCGGGATTCTCGTGATCCTTGTCAAAAAAGAAGCTGGCCTGCAGATGGGTATTGAGCTTGTTCGTCCAACGAGCCTGCCAACGTGCGGTGAACCTGTCCGGTGAGATGTTGCGCCCATCGAGATCCTTGTCCACCTTGCCGTCACCATTGCTATCGTAGCGTCCATCGATGTTCGCATAGGAGGCTTTCAACCGGTGCACCTCGGTCAAGTCCAGTCGGGCACTTGCCTCCACCCCTTTGATCTCCGTCTTCTCACGGCGGACCTCAAAGATGCCGCCGACGTTATCCAGGCGCGAGCCAAGATCGGAGTCGGACTCGAAATAGCTCACTTCGAACCCCAGACGGTCCCAGTTCAGGCGCAGACCGATTTCGCGATTATCAGTAAGGATAGGCTGCAGATCGAGAAAGTTATCGACGTCCTGACCGGTCTGGCCGATGCCGCGCAGAACCCGGCCCACATCCGGCATACCAAATCCTTCAGAATAGTTACCAAAAATCTGAGCCCACTCTGTCGCCTGATAGACCGCCCCGATATTGAAGAGAGTCTCGTCGAAGCTGGGGCTGCCACCCTCTACCGTGACGCCACCCTCAGCCGGATTCGTTGAATAAATTGTCCGGAAAGTGTCTACATCCAGCTTGGCATACTCATAGCGCGCTCCGCCATGAAGAGTCAGGCGCTTAAGAGGACGCAGTTCCGCCTGCAGGAAAGGGGCATAGTTTCGAAAGCGCGTCTCCGGGACCCACTCCCGACCTGTCTCGGCAAGAACCTGCTTGGTCTCGTCCTGCAACACGTCCATACCGCCAGTCAGCTTCAGCCGGTTAGCCAAGAGGCCATCACGACTTACGGTCAACTTTCCGCCCAGCTTGTCTGATTCATTTTGGGACTGATCGAACAGCTCCCCACTCGGATCGATATTCGGGTCTTGAAAACTTGCGAACGTTCCGCCCCCAAAACGAGCCCGGAATCGCTGGCCATAGAGCTGAAGGGCCACTTTGTTGCCGGCCAGGTTGTCGTGTGTATAGGCCAGGCTGGTGGTCAGGGACTCATTGCGGGGCGCGTCGCCAGCCGGAGATCCCTGCCGGGACGTAGCCGCTATCCCTTCGCTACGATCTCCGGGGACGGGGACATAATCATGATCCCCTTCCAGATAGAAGCGGTTGAGGGTTAACTCCAGGTTTTGGTTTTCATCAAACCAGTAACCGAGCTTGAGCATAACGTCATGGCTGTCCGAATCCATGATGTCGCCCTGCGTTCCGTCCACCCCGATCGGTTCACCGTCGGCGTCGTAGAAGAGTCCCCGGGCTTTGTAGCTGGCAGCGGCCAGCAGGTCCCAATTACCGCGGCTTCCTTCGACCCGATAATCAACTTCGTAGCTCATCCCTTCAGAGTCGTAGTCCGTCGGCGCGGTAATACGTACACCTGCGTGCTGCTTGGCAGTGGCGCTCTGGGGACGACGCGTGACGAAATTGATAATTCCCCCGGTGGCTCCCAGACCATGCTCTGCGCTGGCCCCGTGGATGATTTCAATCCTTTCGACCATCTCCAGATCGATGGTATAGGCGTCCCGGGCACTGTCACGCAGGGGGGTGGACTGGGGAACACCGTCAATCATGAAAAGGGTTGAACGTCCGCGAAAGGTTTCGCCCGAGCTGGTCAACTTCTGCCGGCTGGGCGAATAGGACGGAATCAGATTGCCTAATACCTGGCCCTGGTCACGCGTGATCAGGAGCTGATCTTCGATTTCTTTCCGGGTTACGATGGTGATTTTCTGCGGTGTTTTACCGACAGCTGTATTGGAGCGGGTGGCACTGACGCTCAGCTCGTCGAGTTCGAGGGCCTCATCCGCTGTAGAAGCCGTCTTCTCCTGTGCCCAGGCACTCCCGCCCATGGCCATGACCAGCAAGAAGCAATTGATCAATAAATAAAGCTTGTTCTTTTTCATCCCACATCTCCTTAAATATTCAGGGCAACTCTTAGGTTGACAATATCTTGACATTAACCGAGCCGATGCCCGGCAAACCCTGCCGTCTTTGGAGCTGACCACCCAGCTAATTGCTGAGGGCGGCCATGACCCTTTCTTCATCGGTTCGAAGGAACCGGCCCTGTGCTACAACCGCAAAGGAAAAACGACGGGACAAAAAGGACAGAATACGAGATGAAATAGCGGGGACTGTAAATCTACGTGACATGCGTATACCTCTTGACGTAAAGACGTTGAAAGTAGCGTTGGCTGGCTTCGTCTCGCCGAAAGAGGCAAACGTGGCTGGCTGGATTCATTTAGGGCAAAGGCCCAAATGGATTACTTGGTAAGGATGAGTTTTTCGTTGCTTGTGATTCTCAGGCGATACTCTTTGCCGGCATGTTCGATGAACACCTCACGCAATTCCCCAAAAAGCTCGGGGCTGTCATACGTTCGCCGGTTATTCTTTTCACTGTCGCCTGCACTCAAACCGGATACGCCCTGCCGGGCATTAGCCATGATTTCTCCTCCTTTCGCTGGCATGTTTTTGACAATCCTTTTTACCTTCTTCTGAAAAGCGGTTTATTTTCTTGTAAACAAGTGTCAACTCTTGACTTGGCTACCTCAAGGTAGAGAATTGTTTCCTATTTTTTCAGGTTGCCTCGCCTGGCATCAGCCTTGTCGCAATTTCGTTAATTGATAACGGTTTTCATTTTCCTTGTCAACAGATAATTTTTTCTTTTTTGTGGTCTGACTCATCAGTGCCACCCCCTCGGGTGCCCACCCCACACAGCAGGTAGAGTAATAGGGTGATGAGGCACCACACCCGGAACATTCTGATTTCCAAAGCTTTTTTGGTAAATACCCGGCGATTTTCACTGACCAGCAAAGATCTGTCAATCGGCATCGAAATCTGACCCATCAACGGCGTCCAACCGCGACCCACTGCGAACCCGTTTTGTATCTAATTTCATTGGTTTGTAATGTTTTACACAGTTGGACCATGTGCTGATGGTGGGCAAAGTTGACAGCCGATCAACAGGTGCAATGGCATAATGCAGTGGGGTCCCATGGTGCAATGGATGACCCTTTGTTTGTTTGCAAAAAACAGAAACGGGAGATCCAATCAAGCAAAATCGATCATAAGCAGTAGAATTAATGTAATTTTCTTTTTTCGAAAGTACAGACAGACGGCGGTACTGCAAATCTGGAAAACATATTCCAATGAATTCATTCCCGAAAGAAAAGGTGTAAATCATGCGAGATCCTGTATGCGGCATGGAGGTCACCTCCGATTCCAAAGGCGGAACAGCACAGTGGAAGGGAGAAACCTATACCTTCTGCTCGGATAAATGCCGAGAGAAGTTCACGGCTGATCCCGATGCCTATCTTCATCCGCAGCCGAAAACATCCGATCCGGCTGCTGCGTCGCGGAAATACACCTGTCCGATGCACCCCGAAATTATCCAGCAGGGGCCAGGAAACTGCCCCAAATGCGGCATGGATCTGGAGCCCTTGAGTGCGTCCAGCAACGACGCTGAAGAGGAAGAGGCGGCTATTCGGAGCTTGAAGCGCAAAACTCTTGTTGCCGGCGCGCTGACCCTGCCCGTTCTGCTTCTCGCTTTCGATAGCATGATTCCAGGGCTCTCCTTTGAAGGGTTCCTTTCGGCGAAGCTTCAGGGCTGGTTGGAGCTTATTCTGGCGACACCCGTCATTCTGTGGGCGGGCAGCATGTTTTTCACTCGAGGCTGGCGATCCATCGTCAACCGCAGCCTGAACATGTTCACACTCATCATGCTGGGTGTCGGTGCGGCCTATGCTTATAGCGTCGTGGCGGTTTTGTTTCCGGAACTTTTCCCGGATTCCTTCCGCATGCATGGTGAAGTCGCCCTGTATTTCGAGGCGGGCACGGTCATCACGACCCTCATCCTGTTCGGGCAGTGGCTCGAAGCCCGCGCCCGGCGGCAGACCGGTAAAGCCATCCAGAGTTTGCTGGGCCTCGCGGCCAAAACCGCGCACCGGGTCAAGGAAGACGGTGAGGAAGAGGAAGTGGAGATCGACGCCATTAAAAAAGGCGACCACCTGCGCGTGCGGCCCGGCGAAAAGATTCCTCTCGACGGCGTCATTCTCGACGGAAAAAGCACGATTGACGAATCCATGCTCACCGGCGAGCCGATTCCCGTGAAGAAAGGCGTGAATGACAAAGTCATCGGCGCCACAGTCAACCAGACCGGCAGCTTCGTCATGCGCGCTGAGGCCGTGGGCGAGGAAACCATGCTCGCCCGGATCGTAAAAATGGTCGCCGAGGCCCAACGCAGCCGGGCACCAATCCAGAAACTGGCCGACCAGGTCGCGGGCTATTTTGTGCCTGCGGTCGTATTGACCGCCCTGATCGCTTTCGCGGTCTGGGCCGCCTTCGGCCCGGCGCCAGCCATGGCCTACGCCATCGTGGTCGCCGTTTCTGTGCTGATTATCGCCTGCCCCTGCGCGCTGGGTCTGGCCACCCCCATGTCGATCATGGTCGGTGTCGGCATAGGTGCCCAAAACGGCATCCTGATCAAAAACGCCGAAGCCATCGAACGCGCTGAAAAGGTCACGCACCTCATCACCGACAAGACCGGCACGCTCACCGAGGGCAAGCCCTCAGTTGTCGATGCGCAAGCGCCAGACGAGGTTAAAACCGGCGACTTGTTGCGTCTGGCGGCGGCCGTCGAGTCTCAGTCCGAGCACCCCCTCGCCCGGGCTGTTGTCGATAAGGCGAAGCAAGAGGATCTGGAACTGCCGGACATCACCGACTTCGAGAGCACGACCGGTGGCGGCGTCCAGGCCAGAATCGAAGGTGCGCTGATTCGTATCGGCAAAAGGACATTCCTCGAAGCGGCAAACATCACCATCCCCGCCGCGCTGACGAAGGAAGCGGAGCGACTGCAAGGTGAGGCCAAGACAGTCATCTGGGCGGGACGCGACGATCAGCTCCTCGGCCTCATCGCCATCGCAGATCCGATCAAAAGAACCTCGAAGGAGGCTATCGAATCGCTGCACGAGATGGGAATCACCGTGGTCATGTGCACAGGGGATAATCTGCGCACTGCCAAAGCCGTGGCCAAAGAACTGGGGATCGACGAAATACATGCCGAAGTCTCTCCCGAGGACAAACAACGCATTGTCAATGAATTGAAGGCTAAGGGACACCGCGTTGCCATGGCGGGTGACGGAATCAATGACGCGCCCGCCCTTGCTGCCGCCGATGTGGGTGTCGCCATGGGCACAGGCACGGACGTTGCCATCGAGAGTGCCGGCCTGACCCTGGTGAAGGGCGACCTGCGTGGCATTGTGAGTGGCTTACGCCTCAGCCGCGCGGTTATGCTCAATATCCGCCAGAACCTGTTTTTCGCCTTTATCTACAATGCAACCGGTGTACCTATCGCAGCTGGAGTGCTCTATCCCATCTTCGGCATCCTGCTCAGCCCGATGATCGCCGGTGCCGCCATGGCCTTCAGTTCCGTTTCGGTCATCAGCAACGCCTTACGGCTGCGCAAGGTCACGCTATAATCGTGTAGCGAACCTTGCGACCAGATACAAACAATCGGCGTGGACCAGACAATCCGGCCACAATGGATCGGATAAACACAACCACTCAAACACGGAATTGAAAGGAGGGGCATACCATGATGGGGAATCATATGTATAACAACACCATGTGGGGAGGTCATTGGCTGTGGATGCTGGTGATCGGCGTTGTGGTCGTCATCCCGGTCTGGCGTATCTGCCAGCGCGCTGGATATCCGGGCTGGCTGGGAATTCTCATTCTGATTCCCGTCGCTAATCTCTTTTTACTTTATTTCATTGCATTTGCAGATTGGCCCATAGAGAAAACTGGTGGTCATAATGGTTAAGTGTTGAGTGCCACGACATCGCTGACACTCAACAGGTTTATCCGATTATTTATCACCCTTTATGATGTTCCGGGACCTCACCTCCTCTGTTTTATGGAGGGGGATGTGGCTATTGGAGAGCTTTGTGGTCAGCGACCTGCTGTTTGATGATGGTGAGTTAGATGGAGAAGTGGCCAGGGAGGCGGCTATCTGCCAAAGTCCTGCAGAAGCTTCTCGAAAGATCCATCGAAATTATTAGAAGACCAGCCAGGCTGTCGGGATGTTTTTTTGTGGGATAATCTACAGCCTTTGGCAATATTCAACAGAGGAAAGCTGGGGAAAAGCAGTGGCGCGCGGATTGAATTCCTAAAAACAGGGATGAGTCTGCAGTCAAATGTTACTTGGGCCCGGCATTTTGACGATCTCCTGGCTTTCGGTAGCCGTTCCTGTGGCGGAGGATTGGGCTTGGCCTGAAACCTGCTAAAAAGATGTGAGTCCGCCCGAAACCTTTAATTGCCCCCCTGTCGTTTGTGCCCGGCTTGGGCCGGCAGAAATCTGGAGAGTATTGATAAATGAAACACCTTGTTTTTTTAATTCTGTTGCTGGTTGTTCCGCTAACGGCGTTCGGTGCAACCATTGAAGTGGTGCCTGGTATCCTTTTGCATGCTGAATTGCCCGGTGACCACTGGCAGGTAAGTGCCTCGCCTCCCGAGCCCCTGGTGCAGGAGACCGCTACCCATCTGGGGCAGGAGATGCTGAGAAAGGCCGGGAAAGAAGATCCAGCAGAAGTGGCACGCGACATCCTTTCCGTCAATGAGCTTTTTATTGTCAATGCCGAAAGTGGGGCCTGGCTGGCTGTTGATTTCAGCGCTCTTAGAGAGGGCGAGCCGGCTCCTGGGCGGCAAGCGGTGAAGCGGTCGGCGGCCTTCGCCGGAAAGGCCCTGCAAGGCGAAGAAGGGCTCAGCGACGTAAAGCATGACGTCGAGAAAATACGCATCCCGGGGGCTCAATACGCCTATCAGCTTGAAGCGACCTATCGCAGGCATGATGAACCGGTTTTGTTTTGTGGCGTGATCGGTTTTGCCGATCGCCATTGGTTTTACCTGTACTACACGGACTTCAAGCGCAATCCGGAAGATTACCGGGAGATGCAGGAGATACTCCGCTCTGTCAGCCTTCAGGTGGAGCGGGACTGATTGTCCGGCATTGATCAGGCCCTGAACGCTGGTCGTCAAGACGGGCAGCAGAAGCGCCGCTGCACAGGATGATTTCGGGGGTATGCGTTGACACAAGATAAACAATTGCCAAAAGGAGAAACCCCACCCCCCCGCTGGATAAGCCCCCTTTTGGCCGTCGCCAGTTTGCTGGTGCTGGCCGCTTCCCTGCTCGCCCTCCTGACCGGTGACAATCACGATCACCAATTCCATGGGACTATCGCGGATATTACTGTCAACCTGGGAGGCAGCCCCGTCCGTGAACATTGCACGACCTGTCATACGGAGGGAGGAAGTCCCACCTGGGAAGGCACCCATTGGATGAGTGCCTCGCATCCTGACATCACTCCTCACGCGCCGGAACGCCTGGGCTGCACAGGCTGTCATCTTGGTGAAGGGATGGCGATGGACCGTACATTCTCCCATGGCCTGCCTGGACTGGGAGGACGGCAAGTGCTGCAGGGACAGCAAGTGCAGGGGCGATGCTATGTTTGTCATGAACTGGAAGTTCTGCCGGGAGCAGAGAAGGCCTGGAACGGCTACCGACTTTTTCGGCAAAAGGCCTGCTATCTCTGTCACTATTTGAACGGCATGCCTGAGGATAGCGGATTCGGTCCGGACCTGAGCCATGTCGGTTCGCAGCTGGGACTGGCTCAACTGGAAAAGGCCATTCGAGACCCCCGCGCCGAGCCTGACAACTCGACCATGCCGCGCTTTCCCCTCTCCCGCAATCAGGTGCGTGACCTCACTTATTTTCTCAAGAGTCGGGTGGAGGCCCCCCTCTTTACCTCTCCCATGTGGGTGACGGCAGGTCGCCCCGCTGTGGCGGTGCCGGACGTCGTCCCCGAAGATTCCTCTCTGGTGGCGGGAGAACGACTTTTATGGCAGGGAGGCTGTCTGGCCTGTCATCAATATAAAGAGGAGGATGGTCGCATTGCTCCCGACCTCACCCGTGTAGGCAAGATGCGTGACCGGGATTACCTTGAAGGTTTTCTGGAACATCCGTCGCGTTTGATCCCTGGAGCTGCCATGCCGCCATCCCTGCTGAACGCCGCAGCTAAGGTGGAACTGGTCGAATTTTTGGAGGGAAGCACCTCCGAAGAGGCGCATCACCTGGAGGCGAAAGAAATCTACATGCATCACTGTCAACGGTGTCATGCTGCCAATGGCGACGGCAAAGGACTTATCCAAGCCAATCTGGCGCAGTTTCCGCGGGCTTTTCTGGGCAATGACGGGTTTTTCCGGCGGGTCACTGATTCACGGTTGCGGGACAGCCTCGCCCGGGGCATCTCCGGGACCTCCATGCCGCCTTATGAGCATGTTTTGTCCGCAAAATCCCGAGAGGACCTGCTCGATTTAATCTTCCAATCCTTCATTGGCATCTCCCGTCAAGACAAGGTGGAGGAAACACCGCTGCCTCCCAGACCGGATGCCCTGCCCCTGCAACGAGCTGAACGCCTCTATGACCGGTTTTGTGCAGAATGCCATGGGAGAAGCGGCACCGGAAAAGGGCCAGAGGCCAGCAGGGATCTGCCGCGTCCCCGCAATTTGACCAACGCGCCCTTTTTTGCGGCCATTGAGGATGAACGCATTCTGCGAGGTATTCTCAATGGTGTCTCCGGGACCGCCATGCCTGCATGGCGGGGAGTTGTCAGTGACGAGGAGGCGTGGGCCCTGGTAGAGAAAGTCCGACGATTCTCAGGAGACCGACCATGACTCGGCGCCAATGGTTATTTCGCGCTATCTCCATGCCCGCCTTGGCTGTGGCTGGTGCTGCCCTCGGTGGTATTTTTGCGCAGGTCTGGCTGGCCGCCGGCCGTTTTTCCTCGCGGCACTGGTCTGACGTGACGGCGGTGGACAGCCTCCCTGAAGAGGGAACGAGCGCCTTTCCCGGCCAGCGTGTCGCTCTTTTGTGCCGGGGGGAGGATATTGGCGCGTTGAGTCTTGAATGTCCCCATTTGGGGTGCCTGGTCAACGCTGTTGATCAAGGTTTTTTCTGCCCCTGTCACGGCAGTGAATTCGCGTCTTCGGGCAAAGTCCTATCGGGGCCCGCTTCCCGGGACCTCGACTGGCTGCCCGTGCGCATTCAAAACGGACGGGTTTGGATCCAGGGCAGCACCCGCCTTGATTCGCCCCTCTGGGTTAAACGAGGTTAGGTCCATGCCGCCATCCAAACGTCACTTTTTCAGTCACCTGCACCCCGTCATGGTCTACCGGCGCACGCTTTCTCCCTCGACGACCCTAGGGTTGGGCATGGCCTGCCTGACCTGCCTGGGGGTCTTGTTGGTCACCGGGGCGACCTTGTTCCTCTACTATGTGCCGGATACAGCCGTGGCCTATGAGCGCATCCTGCACATCACCACGACCCTTTATTTTGGGCGTCTGATTCGGAATCTCCACTTCGTTGCAGCCAATGCGCTCATCGTTCTGGTGTTTCTCCATATGGCGCGCGTCTTTTTCACCGCGGCCTACAAGTCGCGTTCTTTGAACTGGCAATACGGCTTGGTTTTGCTGCTCCTGGTTCTATTCGCCAATTTTACGGGCTATGTGCTTCCCTGGGACCAGGTTGCCTATTGGGCGACCAAGGTTGCCTCTTCCCTTGCCGAGTATATCCCCTTTATCGGTAACGGGCTGCGCCGTTTCTTGCTGGGAGGTTCCCAGGTCGGCGTGGAAACCCTGCTGCGTTCCTTCGCTTTTCATGCCGGCGTGATCCCACCACTTATCGTGGTTTTTACTGGCCTGCACCTCTGGCGCATTCGCAAAGACGGGGGACTTGCCTCACCACCCCATCAACTGGGCGATAAAATCCCGGTGGATCCCTGGCTTTACCGCGCCGAAGCAAGCGTGGCGCTGCTAACCCTTGCCCTTCTCCTTTTTCTCGCCCTGGGAGTCGATGCCCCGCTCTTTGAGCGTGCCGATCCGAATCATCCGCCCAATCCGGCAAAAGCGCCCTGGTATTTCGTCGGTTTCCAGGAACTGGTCAGTTATTCGGCCTTTTGGGGTGGTGTTGCCGTTCCCCTGTTTCTTTTTATTTTCTTTGTGCTGGCGCCATACCTTGACCGTACTGCAAGTCCCCCGGGGATGTGGTTTGCCAGGGATCGACTCCTGCTCAATGTCTTTTTTGGCGCTCTCCTGCTGAGCCAGGTCGGTTTTATCATTATCGGACAATGGTTTCGGGGCCCCAACTGGGGCCTGATCTGGCCTTTTTAACGAACTGAATGGAGGTTTTTATGAAAACGAACATTTTTCGCCTGACTTCGGTCATTGCTACTGTTTTGGTCTTCTTGTTGGCCGCGGGCCATGTATTTGCCGGCGATGACCAGGAATTCAACCGCATACTCAATCTCGGCATGGCCGACTTGACTCAGGAATCCCTGGCGCTTCTTGACAGCAAATACCCTGATGAAGACTGGGATGCGGTTAAATTCCCCCAGTATGTTTTTACCAGCGATTCGGTGGAGGCAGGCTACATGATTGCGGTAAAGGAGCCAGAACTTCTTAAGAAATTCAAGTGCTACTGCTTCTGCGACACCATGGGCCATGCCGATCTGAGTTGGTGCTTTCTCAAGAAGGGGAAACTCAAAAAAGGATTCGACGATCACGGGTCCGACTGCAACATCTGTTACGGCCAGGCCATGATGGCCCTTTTGTGGCAAGAGGCGGGTTTTTCAACGGAAAGAATGACGCTCGGGTTTGAGAAAAAATTCGCCAAGCTGATTGAACAGTTTGGGAATAAATAATTGGGCAGAACGCACGGAGGAAGAGCGCCAACCTGCTTTTCCTGATCAGGAGTTAGTCATGGGATCTGGGCATCGCTCCATGCAGTCAGTCTGACGCTGACATGGATCGCGGAATATTCTTCATATGAAAGAAAATGTTCCGCGATCCATGGCTTGCCGTTTCTCTCAGAACCTGTTTTTCTCGTTCTTTCAGACGTCCGATTCATGGCACGGAACGTATCTAAGACCATGATACGTTCCGTGCCTCAAATGAAATCAGGTTCAGGGCAAAACGTTAAAGTGCTTTTTTTTCAACAACACGTAATCTTTCCTGTAACACGCCATGTTTTTCGTTGCTTGTGATTCTCAGGCGATACTCTTTGCCGGCATGTTCGATGGACACCTCACGCAATTCCCCAAAAAGCTCGGGGCTGTCATACGTTCGCCGGTTATTCTTTTCACTGTCGCCTACACTCAAACCGGATACGCCCTGCCGGGCATTAGCCATGATTTCTCCTCCTTTCGCTGGCATGAATTTAATAATCTTTTTCAACTCAATCTAAAGAGCCGTTTATTTTCTTTCAAGCAAGTGTTAACCCTGTAATTGGCTACCTCAAGATAAAGAGCTGTTTCCCTTTTTGCCGCTTGCATAGACCGGGAGCCAGCCTTACCTTATTTTCAATAAATGATAACGGTTTTCATTTTCCCTGTCTAGGGATATTTCCCCTTTTTTGTGGCCAGCCTCACCAGTGACGGGTGCCCACAAGCAGAAATGCCAAGATTTCCGAGTTTTTCCGGGTCAATACCCGGCGATTTGCACTGACCAACAAAGATCAGGCGAGAGTCTTGTCTCTTGCTCCTTTCAGTCTTGGAACCTGTCGAACCAACGCAATTGCTCCCGCATGGAGACAACCTCACCAACAATAATAACCGCTGGTGTTGGCACATTAATATCGGCAACCTCCTGGTATGCATTCCCCAAAGTAGTCGTCATCGTAAGCTGATCATCGGTAGTCGCACGACTTATAATAGCTACAGGAGTCGCGTCTGAACGTCCGTTAGCTATTAACTCACGACAAATCGTGTCAAGGTTGCTTAGGCCCATATAAAACACCAAGGTGCCGTCACCAGAAGCCAGTGATGACCAGTTCAGTTTCGGTTCTTCAGCATTCTCACCTTTGGCATGCCCGGTCACTAGAGTGACGCTGGTGGTGCGATCGCGATGAGTCACCGGTATTCCGGCATAAGCTGCCGCAGCGAAACCGGCAGTAACTCCGGGCACGATCTCAAATGGGATCGACTGGCTTTGCAGGTATTCGGCTTCCTCTCCGCCGCGCCCAAAGACAAAAGGATCACCGCCTTTGAGACGGACCACGATTCGGCCTAGGCAGGCTTTCGCTGCCAGCAACTGATTGATCTGTTCCTGGGGCAGCAGGTGGTTGCCTTTCTGTTTGCCGACATATATCAACTCGGCGGCCTCTGGGGCTTCTTTTAAAAGCTCGACATTTACCAACTTATCGTAAAGCACCACATCTGCTTTTTGCAGGCACTTTAAGCCCTTTACGGTAATCAAGCCGGTGTCGCCTGGGCCGGCTCCAACCAGGTAGACCTGAGTTTCTTTATTCACTGAGCACCTCGGATTTATCCTCATTTTTTCAGACAGACTGTTATTGAAACGGCAACCAGCCTCCTATCAGTTGCAGGAGTTCTCGAACCAGATCATCCATGCAGCCAAAACTGTTGCCCTGCTCTACCAGGGGACGTTTTACAACCACAAACGTACAACCTTCATCTCGAGCCGCACGCCATTTTTCGTTGATTCCCCCAGCTCGACCACTCTCCTTACTCACAACAACACCGATCCGGTAGCGGCGAATCAGTGCAACATTGTCTTCGTAGGTGAAGGGACCGCGGCCAAAGATACGCTGACTCTTTTCGAGGCCAGCATCATTGCTGGCGGTGATTGATTCGTCATGCTTCAGTATTCGTGCATAGAGGGGAATCTCGTTCCGACTTGCCTCTTGAACGTACGGCCTCAGATTTCGTGATCCGGTCGTCAGCAATATTGGCCGTCCTGTTTCACACGCAAGCAAAGCTGCCTCTTGATGGTTTTCAGCAAACAACCAACCGACCTCTTGTACCTGAGACTCAGGTCGCTGAAAGCGTAAGTAAGGCAAACCCGTTTCGTTACATGCATGACGGGCAGTTTGATGGACTTCACTCGCATAGGGGTGGGTTGCATCGACCAGAGCGAAGACACCTTCCGCAACGAGCAGATTTTTCATCTCTGCCAATCCCAAACGGCCAAAACGGCACCCGACCCCAGGATGTTCTCCAACAGGTAGAGGTTCATCTGTGGCGGTCGAGACCAGAACACGACATCCCACGGAAGCAATTTTCATGGACAGGGGCGCCGTTTCACTGGTTCCGCCAAGCAGAAGAACTTTTGGAGAAGATTTTTTCGTCATCGATAATATCCACGGGGTGTCACCATGCGGCCGCCCAATAGACAGGTGGTGCTGTTCCCAATAATGACGATGGAGCGCATGCCAACTTCTTGCTCGAGCAGATGATCCAGATCCGTCAAAACCAGGAATTGATCTTCTGTGCCAACCGCCGTCGCGATACCGACTGGAGTCGTTCCTGGTCGATATTGCAGCATTATCCGAGTCGCCTCTTCCAACTGCAGGACTCTCCTCTTGCTGCGCGGGTTATAAAGCGACACCACCAGATCTGCGGCAGCAACAGCCTCTAGACGTTTGACGATCATCTCCCATGGGACCAACAGGTCGCTCAGACTGATAGTCGCCGAATCAAGCATCAAGGGAGCACCCATCAAGGCCGCTGCAGAATTAGCTGCGGTAACTCCCGGAACAACCTCCATGTCAACGGTATCGTTATCCGCCGCCGCCATCTCCATTGCCAGGCCTGCCATTCCGTAAACACCGGCATCGCCGGATGAGATCAGACAGACTTTTTTGCCAGACAGTGCCTCGTTAATGGCTGCACGACAGCGCTCCGTTTCCTTCATCATCCCCGAGGTCATCACCTTCTGAGTCGTGAGCAAATCCCTAACGGCCTCAACATAGGGGTCGTAACCGACGATCACATCGCAGGAGCTGATAGCCTCGGCAGCCCGGGGGGTGCGATCTTGAACACTGCCAGGGCCTATGCCAACGAGGAACAATTTTCCCGGGCGATCGCTACGGTGATGCCGTTGAAGACTGTTTTCTTGAGTATTAATGACGTTCTCCTTCCAGCGAGCAGCGCCGCAGGCTCGGATACTGCGGGCAAATTGACTTTTTTCTGGACAAATCCCGATTCCGCAAAAGGAAGGCTGCTAATGCGAATCTGTTCCGAATCGAGAATACGTAAGGGGATTTGAAGCTCCCTCGATGCCTGTAACAGGCCAGGCTCCAAAGCTTTAACATCGGCGGTAGCCAGATATCGAACCTCCTGTAGGCTTCTCCCAACCATCGCAAGCGCATCCCTTATCGCCTTGCAGATTTCATCTGCGCTTTTGCCTTTTCGACAACCGATACCGATAGTTAATGTTTTGACCGCCTCGGTGGTTGTTGAGATCACAGGTTCGGCGCCGGTCAGATTGGCGATGTTTATGGCCAGTTGATTGGCGCCGCCTTCATGGCCGCTGAGCAGGCTTACGGCATGGCGGGACCCGACATCAAGACAGATAACTGCGGGATCCTTGAGCTTGTGATTAACCAAGGGGGCAATCGCCCGAACTGCCACGCCACAGGGAGCCACATAGACGAGCGCCTGGTAGCGACGGAATATCTCTTCCGTCAGGGCAAAGACTCGCTCGAAAACATGAACACCCTGGGGAGCTTCGATTGCCTGATGCAGATATTGATCAACCTGCATCCCCGCCGAGATCCGCTGCATGACCTTTAGCCCCTCAGGTGAAAAGGTGATCACCGCCGTGCTCATCAGGAGTCTCCGTTTCCATCGTTCCCTGCCACACGGTAGCCGTGACTGAAATCGCGATGGTAGAGCTTTGATATCGGCAAATCGCGTGCGAGTGCCTGGCCCACTACGATCATGGCGGTTTTGGTTATAGCGGCGCTCGTTACCTTGGCCGCGATATCGTTCAGGGTCCCTTCGATCACCTTTTGATCTGGCCAACTCGCCCTGTAAACCACCCCGACCGGGCAGTCCTCCCCGTAATAGGTCGCGAGTTCAGTGGCGACCTCATCAAGTTTATGCACTGAAAGGAAGAGACAGAGCGTTGACTCGGTTCGGGCCAGATGTGCCAACTCCTGCTTCTCAGGCATAGGGGTTCGCCCTGAAGTACGGCTAAGGATCACGGTCTGGGAAATTTCAGGTGCGGTCAACTCGGTTTTCAGAGCTGCGGCGGCGGCCTGAAAGGAGCTGACTCCCGGCACTACTTCATAGTTAATGCCAAGCCTGTCAAGAATGTTCATTTGCTCACGAATAGCGCCGTAGATAGAAGGGTCACCGGTATGTAGACGGATTACATCAATATCGCGCTCAAGCCCTGAAACGAAAACCGTCTCTATTTCATCCAAAGTCATTCCCGCTGAATCGTGTAGTTCACACTCTTCAGGAGTCAACCCCACCACCTCGGGGCTGACCAGAGACCCTGCGTAGACACAGATCTGACACTCTTCTAGGATGCGGCGGGCCTTAACCGTCAACAAATCAGGGTCGCCTGGACCGGCACCAACAAAAAACACCTTCATCGTAATGCACTCCTTTTCGACCACAAAAGCATTAGGCCCGTGATTCTGACGCCTGCACAATAATCACTGCCAGATTTCCTGCATCTTCATCAGCGTCTCGCAAGCACCTTAAATCGGTTTCAATCCTCTGCCCAGGCAATCCCGCGCGGGAGACAAAAACGCTTCTCTCCAGAGCACCGAGACGTTCCAGGATGTCTATAACAGCTTGCAGCCGTGCGCCGATTTTCATCAGAACCAAGCTACGACCATCGACAACCGCACTCTCGACCTCCGACATGTCGGTGACAGCCGGCATCACGAGCAACGATTGCCTTCCCTGCCCAAGCGGAACATCTGCCAGGGCTGCCGCCAGACTGTAAGCACTAATCCCCGGCACCGTCTCGATCACTGCACCCGGATCAACATCACGCAAAGCCTGCAGAAGATAGATATAGGTTGAAAAAAGCATGGCATCACCGAGAGTAACCAAGGCCACATCCTTACCAGAGCGCAGACGTGTGACGATTTCAACCGCAGTCTCATGCCAATGCCGACTTCTCTCCGCCGTATTTGCCGACAGGCAGAAAACAACCTCACGAATTTCGCAGTCGGAACCTGCGTAACGTCGGGCCACCTCGCCAACATAACTCTGGCGACTGAACTTCGAGACCGGCACGTAAATACAGGAGCAAGAAGACAGCACGCGCACCGCCTTCAGAGTCAACAGTTCGGGATCACCGGGACCAACGCCGACACCATAGAAGGTCCCGTGGGTTTGCGCCGTCATGATATCCCCTCCTTGGCTATCAACAGAATAATCGTGCGCGAGGCCAATTCGGCCGCGAGCAACCCGGATGCGTCAAGCTCCGTGATTTTTTCTTCTTCCCAGGTCAAGTTTTCACAGGCGATGGCGGTATATGCATCCCCAAGAGCTTCTAGCATGGCGGCAGACCATCGTTTTGCGTTCTCTGTCCCTGCCAGAATGGCGATCTTTTTAAACCCAGACAGATCACCAACTGAACATTCGGGTTCACGCCCGTGAGCGCTGATGATCTTTAGATCATGCCAATCGAGAGCAAGTCTCGCGCATGCGACCTGTACGGCGCTGATGCCGGGTATCAGTCGGCAACGCTGAAACCCGAAGCGTTTCAACAGCGTACGAGCCAGGCTATAGAGACCTGTATCACCGCTGGTCAAGACTACGATAGCCCTAGGACTCGCTTCCTCAATATGATTCAGAAGAGCCTCCATGTCTTTGCCGACGGCAAGCCGCTCCGCCAAAGAATCCGGGAAGAGCTCGAGCAGATGTTGCGTTCCAACCAACAGCTCGGCAGAGGAAACAGCTATTCGGACAGCTTCGGTTATATAATCCGGATGCCCTGGCCCGCAGCCCGCGACAATGATTTTTCCGGCCTCGTTCATTGCCATATCTCCAAAGCTCCGTCTCTACCCAGCATCTCGCCTTTGAGATTGATCAGCACGACTGCGATCTGCCTGTTGGACCTAAATACATTGCTAACGGCAGCATTGATCTTGGCGGCCAAAGCCCCCGCAACTATTTTCCGTTCAATTGGCTGCATTCCCATCATGAACAGCCCTTCGACCGTCTGCTGCTCTTCAATGCGTCTCGACAGCAACGTTTCCGCCAGTCTGGACACATATTCGATGGCACTGTCGGATTGAGTAGAGTGGGTCTGCCATTGCCCCATGGCGAGCTTGGCCAGTTTACCGGGATGACCGATCAACAGCAGATGTTCGAAGTCATAAACTAATGATTTCTCCAGAACAAAACCCCATTCATTACTCACCTCGACAAGTTGTTGCGGGGCAAGATTAAAATAGTTCTGGGCAGCCCGACGACCAATATTGCCTGGAGTAAAAACTGGAGCACGGGTTCCGGATGCGGCACAAATATCCATGGCGCACTTAAGAGAATCCTGCAGGGCCGCGGCGCTGAATGGGCGAACTCTCCCGCTGGTGCCAAGAATCGAAAGACCACCCTCTATACCCAGCTTCGGATTGAAAGTCTTGTAGGCCCGTGCTTCCCCGTCCTCAACGGAGACGGTCACATCCAGCCCCCAGTCCGTAACCTCACGCAAAGCCGCCTCAATCATTTTGCGCGGCGTCGGGTTGATTGCCGGTTCTCCAACCTCCAGCGCCAATCCAGGCAAAGTCACCACGCCGACTCCTCGACCTGCGTGAAAGCAGACGTTATTATCGTTCCGCCTCTCAAGGCTTACTTCAATACGCGCACCATTGGTCACATCGGGATCGTCACCTGCGTCCTTGACAACGACGGCGGCCGCCCCATCCGATTCTAGGCGCTGCTCCGCCAGTGGCCAAAGCAAACGACCACCGTCTGGCAAAGGGATCTCTACGGTGCCAACCTTTTCGTTACGGCACAATAGAAGTGCTGCACCCTTTGCGGCCAGGGCAGCGCAACTGCCTGTGCTGATCCCTTCCCTCATCATTCCTTACCCTTCTAGCCAGGGCCGACTGCCGATTCGTACAATCATAGTGGTCATATAGTTCAAGGGCCGAGACTGCCAAGAGGGCAAATCGTCAAGCAACAGCTCATGTTCTCCCTGTTCACAGCAACTGACCAACCGTGCACGATCCAGCAGATTATGGCGACATAGCAAATCCATCAAAGCGTCGATACAGGTTCCAGCCTTATACAGCACCAGGGTCTCACATTGTCCCAAGGCTCTCTCAACGGCGGACAGATCCGTTGCCGACATCAGCATCAGTCGATCCTCCTGTAACGTCAAGGTCTCTGCAAACCGACTGGCGGCAATCTGAAAAGCACTGATTCCGGGAACGACGTGAATATTCGCCGCCGGCATCATTTCAGAAAGGCTTTGCAGCAAGTAAGAGCTTGTGGCGAAGATTAACGGGTCACCCAAGGTGATCTGCACTACGGATTCTCCCGCAGCGCAACGCCTGACGACTTCTTCTGCGAAAAGATGCCAGCGTTTGCGAGATTTTTCCCCATTACGCTCCATCGGGTAGTTGTTAACAATAATCTCCTGTCGATCGACAAAAGGCTGTACGGCTTCCAGAGCCAGGCTCCTGGACGAACCCTTTGCTTGCGGTGAAATTATCGTATCGCACCCTTCTACCAAACGCGCTGCTCGCACTGTCAGCATGTCCGGTGAACCGGGACCTATGCCGACGGCATAAAAATGCCCAGGCTGTGGCCGCATTGTCGGTATCTGCAAATTCTTCATAGTCTCCTCAACTGGCTTAAAACCAGTAAACCATCAGGGCGCAGGTGCAAATTAACAGGAACAGCATACGCAGCACCTGAGCACTGACTGCCATAAAAGTTCCTGCTCGCGGGCCGAGTACCGCTACATAGGTCGGTAGCCCATGTTTGAGAGTCCGCACCGGCGCGGTAACCATCGAGCCGAATAGAATGATAATCACCGCCTGCTGAGTGGTAATCGACCCGGAGTCGATAAAATTGGCCGCAGCAATTGCACCGTTGTACAGGCTCAGTGCCTGGGCTGGGATAACGAACAACGATTGCGGCGGCAGAAAATCAAAGGTAAAGAGCTGAGGCATGGCCTTAGCAAGCCACTCAAACCCCCCGTAATATTCCAAAGACGTCATCAAGGCAAAGGTCGGCAGCAGATAAAAGAGTAGCCGTCTTAATGTGAGCTTTGAACGCTGCCAGACAGTGCGCCAAAATCCGTTTTTGCGCTGTCGGTGTTCACGCACCTCGGTAATCACATCCCTACCCCGCAATTCTTCGCCAATACCTAGCCGACCGAAGATCTGACGACTGACCAGCAAGGTCAAAACAACCTGCACGGCTATAGCGGAAAATCGCACGCCAAAGAGAGCTGCGGTCGCCTCCCAGCCGAAAGCAATGCCGATTGGGACCACGAAGGTGGGCAGATGGGCGAAGAGCGACAAGGCCGAGACCACATAAACCGAGGTGTACAATTCGCGGTTGCTGATCTGACCGCAGTCGCGGTGGGAAACCAGCATGCTGTTTGCCACTGCGCCGGATTGAAATGCCATCAGAAAGGCCGGACCGGTATGCCGGGACAATTTGCCCAAGCGGGTGATCGGCAAAGTCACCCATGAGAGCATCTTGACACAACCGGACACCTCCAATATCTGTCCAACCAGGACGCCGATGGTAATCACGACCATTAGCTCGAACAGGATCAAGCCTTTGCGAGGCCAGAAGGATAATTTTCTCTTCCAGCTTTTATAACTATCGGGGTCACTGTTCCTGTGCCTTTCGGAGGCCAGGATTTTGCCGGTCTCACCCTCGGGACGCACTCTTTTAACGCTCATCGCCGCAGCATTTTCAGCCTGCCTGGGACCTGGTGTTGAAGTTTCCAGTTGCCCCATGTCGTCGACAGCCGCACGCTTCTCCATGGAGAAGCATTCCCCCCCCCCGAGCAATAAACCGAACAGGACTATACAGATAAGCAATCGCATGTCAGCGGACAGGCCCTTCTTGCATCACCTGTTGCAAAGCCGCCTCAAGGTGATCGAGATAAATATCCAGAACGGCATCGTTCCAACCGAGTGACGCGCTCACCTCGGCTTGCGGCGCGGCGATGATATGCTTCCAGCTCTCATCTTCGTCGCCGAGCACATCGTTGAGAATGTGGTCGCCGGCAACAATCATCAAGGGAACGAAATTAACCCGATCGGGTTTCATCTCCTTAATCTTCTGCAAAGGGCCAAGACCAGGACTTCCTTCGACACTGGCGACGACCAAACGCGGATAATCGGCCTCGATACGCGCAGCGAACGCTTCTATCCGTTCATTGAAGCGGGGGTACTTATCGTTGCCATGAGCGGCAATAACAGTGGGCTCCAGCACATCGATATGCAGTCGCAAGGCGTCAATGGTGCGCTCAATGTCTTCATCACTGGTCATAAGTGCATCACCGAAGGCCACCCGCAGACCAGATGTATTCGCCGTCTGAACCTTGCTGTACTCCTGCCCCGGTGCAATATGCAGACTCTGAAAGACGACGCGATCAAACCCTTCGGCACGCAGTTGAGTAATCACCTCATCGACGTTGTAGGTTACCACCCCGCGCCGTTTCAGCTTGTCGATGATAAACTGCGAGGTAAAAGCCCATCGCAGATTGTGCTCCGGGTAACGCTGGCGCACCCGACTGTCGATATGATCAAACACCTTACGCGCCGGCTCGACCGAAGTACCAAAAGCAACAAGAACGATTGCCGGTTTGCTTTTTAGCTCGTTCGCATCTGCCTGTATTGCAATGGACATAAAAACCACCTGCATCAATATCAAAGTAAAGATTTTGTTCATATGCCAACCTGTCCGCTCGCTACCGTACACATGGCATGAAGGCAGGCTACCGCCAGCGGACTGCCACCGCGCCGCCCATTAAGAACAACGTAAGGCAGACCGGTCCTCAGTAATTCTTCCTTACTCTCCAACACGTGAATAAAGCCGACTGGCATGCCGATAACCAGGGCTGGACGAATCCCTTCCTCCATGGCCAAACGGTTGATTTCCAAGAGCGCGACCGGAGCGTTACCAAGCAACACAATGCTGCCGTGGAGTATCGCCTTGGCTTTTCTGGCTGCAAAGAGCGAGCGAGGCAAACCGACGTCTTTCGACTGCGCTGCAACATCCTCATCTGCAACATGACAGAAGATATCCTTGTGGCTGTAGTCTGGGTTGATCTGTCGTAGACGGGCGATGGAAATTCCAGAACGAATCATATTGCTGTCGGCGTAAATCTTGGCACCAGCCTGGAGTGCCTCACGGGAAGCATCGAAAGCATCAACACTGAAAGAGAGCAACTCGGCCATAGTGAAATCAGCAGTGGTATGAATCAAGCGCCGCGCCACTTCCCACTGCGGCTGCGACAAGGAATAATTACCCACTTCGGCGTCGATGGCCGCAAAGGAACGTGCCTCTATCTCCGGTCCGCTAAGAGGATTTTCATAGAGATCGTGGATCAACGGTTTTCCATCAGCTCTTTTCATTGTTACTCCTTGTGGTATCCTGCGCGGCGTACATGTTTTCAACCCAGGAATCCAACGCCTGTGGTTGAGATGCCAGGTGCAAATGAGCATAACTGGCCAGGATATTGCCTTTTTGATAGCCTTCATCTCTGACCTGAGCACCGCGGTTTTTCCTCAAATGATAGGCAGCCTGCCAGCCGTCTTTACCGATGGGGTCATCGCACAACTCCGAGTAATGAAACTCGTGACCACGCAGTCTGGTTCCGACCGCTCCGAAGAGCGTAGGCACCTGTAACGTCGCCTCAACATAGCCGAGGGCTTTGCGCTTTTGCAGCATGCGGGCCCGACTCGGCAAGACTCCAACCATAGGCCATATCTCATTATCGACCGCTACTTCCCGGCAAAGGTAGATCAACCCGCCGCATTCCGCATAAACCGGCTTGCCACTGCTACAGAACTCCATGATGGAATGGCGCATCGCCTCGTTGGCAGCGAGTTTGTGCCCATACAGCTCGGGATAACCGCCGCCGAGATAAAGACCATCGCAATGCAGCGGTACGGAATCATCATCAAGAGGTGAAAAGAACTGGATCTCCACCCCGCGGCCGTGAAGTGCATCGAACAGATCCGCGTAATAGAATTGAAAGGCTTCATCGCGAGCGACGGCAAGCTTTAATCCTCTCCAGGCTGTGCGGGGGAAGGTCTTTTCCTCGCTGGCTTTTATCGGTGGCACCGTTACAGACTGTCGCAAAAGCTTATCCAGATCGATTGCGTGTTCCGCCAGTTCACAGAGCCGGTCGATCAAAGGGGCACTCCAATCCGTCTCCTGAGCTGAGACCAGGCCCAGATGACGGCTCGGCAGCTCAGGAAAAGCATCTCGTGTCACCGTACCGAGCAACGGCGGCGCCGCCGCGGCCACCAAAGCCTGCTGCAACCAACGACCGTGACTCTCGGACCCACACATGTTGGCGATCACCCCAGAGATACTGACTCGCTCGTCGAATTCGGAGTACCCCTTGACCAGAGCGGCTATTGAGCGTGCCATTCCGTGGGCGTTGACAACCAGGAGCACCGGCAACTTCAGCCAGCTTGCCATCTCCGCGGTACTCCCGGAAAGAGATTCAGCGCTGCTGCCATCAAAGAGCCCCATCACCCCTTCGACGATGGCGATGTCGGCTTTAGCGCAGGCATCCGCAAACAGGCTACGGCAATAATCTTCACCGGCCATCCACCCATCCAGGTTGTAGCAGGGGCGCCCGGACACATGCGCCAGATGACCGGGGTCGAGATAATCGGGGCCAACCTTGAAAGTCTGCACGCGCAGACCTCTACGTCGGAAAGCGGCTACCAGAGCCAGGGTCAGTGAAGATTTGCCAACTCCGCTTTGCGAACCGGCCATGAGCAAACAAGGAATCGCGTTCAAAACTCAACCCCCTTCCGAGCGGTTACACCCTCAGCCAAAGCATGTTTGATTGGGTGAATTTCGCTGACGGTATCGGCGGACGCGATCAAACGTTCCGTTGCTCCGCGTCCGGTGAGCACGATATTCACCGGTGGCGCAGCTTCAAGGGCGTTAACCACTTCGTCCTCTTTCAGTAAACCCTTGGCGATCGCGCCGCAGATTTCATCGAGAATAATCAGATCGTGTTCCCCAGAGTTCAGTGCTTCACAGGCAAGGGAAAACCCTTCCCGAGCAGCCTGCCGATGTTCCTCGTAGGC
The DNA here is from genome assembly GCF_009731355.2 of Desulfuromonas sp. AOP6. Taxonomy (GTDB): domain Bacteria; phylum Desulfobacterota; class Desulfuromonadia; order Desulfuromonadales; family SZUA-540; genus SZUA-540. The sequence continues at coordinate 842,574 of NZ_AP022810.1, read as the reverse complement.
CGAATGGTCCGGCCGGGGGACAAAGCCGCGCCCCACCTGCTTCACCCCAATCCCAAGTTGTTTCAAACCAGCCAGCTCACCAACGCTCTGATCCTGTTTGAGGAACTGGATGATCAGCACCCGCTGGCCATGGCCAAAGGCTCGCACAGCCATACCAAAGGCAGCGGTCGACTTGCCCTTGCCGTCACCGGTAAAAATCAGGATATTCTTGCGTTTTTCACTCATAATCATTAAGTCAAAGCGCCGAGACCACCGCGTAGGATCAAACCGAAGCCCGCCATCAGCAAAGAAACTGCCCACATCAGGCTGACTGTTTCTCCAATGCGTTCCGCGCAGAGCGGCCTATTGTTGTCGCCCATATATGGACGAAATGACGGTTGGCCGAAATAGCTGTTCTCTCCTCCGAGCCTGACATTCAGAGCTCCAGCCATGGCCGCTTCTATCTGGCCTCCATTCGGACTGGGGTGATTATGGCGATCGCGGCGGAAAACAAGCCATGAACCTCGCGCATCGAAATCTAAAAGAGTCGCCGCAACCGGGGTCAACAGCGCAGTGATTCTAGCTGGTATGAAATTTGCCAAGTCGTCGATCCTGGCGGCAAAGTAGCCGAAATGGATATATCGGTCATTTTTGTAACCGAACATCGAATCCAGGGTATTGATCGCCTTATAAACCATAATGCCCACCGGTCCACCGATTAAGGCAAAGAACAGAGGAGCGGTAACCGCATCAACGGTGTTTTCGGCGACGCTTTCAATCGCGGCGCGGGAGACCTCAGCATGGTCAAGCTCTTCGGTATCACGGCCTACCAGCATCGCCACCTGTCGGCGCGCCAGTTCCAGGTCATCAGCCTCCAGAGCATGCTTGACATCCAGAGCGTGGCGGCTTAGGTCGCGTGCAGCGAAACCGAAATAGAGAATCACAATAGACATCGCATCTCCCAGCCACGGCGAAACCACGGTCATTACCATGACCAGGAACCAACAGATCAGCGCCGTCGATGCGATCACAATCAGCGCCGTCAGCAGGCCGGCCAGGGTTTCAGAGGCGATGAGCCTGCGCATCGGTTTTTCCAGCGCCATCGCCCCTCGACCGATTCCCTGTACTGGATGTGGCAGCCACCGCGGATCACCAATAACAGCATCCATGGCCAGGGCCAGAATTATCTGGAACTCAAGCGGCATTACAATCCGATCCTCCGGTAGATGGCCTTTATGTCAAGGGTCTGGCGCACCACATCAGCCAAACGATCCAACGCCGGTTCCAGATCATAGCGGACCAGGATTCTGCCCTCGGCACTCCAACCTCGTTTACGACGCAAGCCATCGATAAAAAAACGGCGGAATTCATCGGCATCAAAAACACCATGTAAGTAGGTCCCCCAGACTCTGCCTTGGTAAACACTGCCACCAAGCATCTCGTCATCCCTGTTGCGGACAACAATCTCAAGGGAATCATCAAGGGCCTTGGTGCGACCATGGTGGATTTCGTAACCGACCAGCTCCCGCCCCGACGGAATGTGGCGGGCACGGGTCTGTACTGTGATTTTTTGAGGGGCCAGTACCGTTTCGATCGGCAAGAGACCGAGACCTGTCCGCGAAGTTCCCGCTGACTCCACGGCGTGGGGGTCACTGATCTGACGACCTAACAGTTGAAAACCGCCGCAAATGCCGACGATTTCACAACGGCCAGTACTGGCAAGAGAGGCGATTCGTTCAGCAAAGCCGCCATGACGAAGATAGTCGAGATCACTGAGCACGTTTTTGCTTCCGGGAAGAATCAAGGCGTCGGGTTTGCCCAACTCATCCGCGCTACGCACTATTCGCAGATGAACATCCGGCTCGATGGAGAGCGCATCAAAATCAGTGAAGTTGGAGATATGCGGCAGATCGATCACCGCAACATCAACACGATCAATTGCCGACATCTCTTGCTTAAAACCCCCGGACTTGAAAGAAACCGAGTCCTCTTCCGGCAAACCTAGCTGAGCAAGGTAAGGGACTATGCCTAAAACCGGCTTGCCTGTGTGGCGCAGAGTATATTCCAGCGCCGAGGTCAAAAAACTTTGATCGCCGCGAAAACGATTGATGACGAATCCGGCCACCTGCCGTCGCTCCGCCTCGCAGAGCAGCTCCATAGTGCCAACAAAAGAGGCAAAAACACCGCCTCGGTCGATATCCCCGACAAGAAGAACCGGCGCATCGGCGTAGCGGGCCATGTTCATGTTGACGATGTCCCGGTCTTTGAGATTGATTTCGGCCGGGCTGCCGGCGCCTTCCAAAACAATCACTTGGTGTTTGGCGGCAAGAGTATCGTAGCTTTCTTTTACCACCTCGAACATAGCCTGACGCCGATCTGTGTACTCACTAAAGTGCATGCTGCCGCAGACCTTACCCTTGAGGATGACCTGGGAACCGGTGTCACTGTTCGGTTTTAGCAGGATCGGGTTCATGCACACATCCGGCTCCAGTCGACAAGCCTGGGCTTGCACTACCTGGGCCCGCCCCATCTCACCACCCTGCCTGGTAACGAAGGAATTCAACGACATGTTCTGTGCCTTGAAGGGAGCGACGTCGTATCCGTCCTGATGCAGGATGCGGCACATGGCGGCGGTCAGCACACTCTTGCCGGCATTGGAACCGGTGCCTTGGAACATGATCGCAGGAGTTTTCCGACGGGGACTTCCGGTTCGGCCAGGCATCAGAATATCTTTCAGGACACTGCACAACCGGTCCTGTTCTTGGGCGCCACGCACGGCAACGCGGAAGTAGTTTTGATCCAGACCTTTAAAATTGTCACAAACACGAACGGCAACACCTTTTTTCAGCATGCGTCGCGCCAGTTCGCCGGCGCTCATGCGCGCATCATCCAAGCGCAACAGGAGAAAATTGGCGTCACCGGGGAAAACATACAATCCGGGCAAATCAGCCAATGCTCCGGACAACGCCAGGCGCTGTTGAACAACGTACTCACGACTCAAGCGGCGATATTCATGGTCGGCGAGAGCGCGGAAGCCGACTCTTTGTGCCAGAGAGTTGACCGTCCAGTCCGGCATCAAGCGACGCAATTGAGTGACGATGGCGGCGTCGGCTATCAGATAGCCAAGACGCAACCCGGGAATCGCGTAAGTCTTGGTCATCGATTCGACGACAATCACATTGGCGGGACGTTCATGGCGCAAGCTATGACCGTCATCGGCGAAAGCGATGAAGGATTCGTCGATCACAAAATATGTCCGTGGAGAGATACTGACCAGCTCACGCAAACGTTCTATGTCGCAGAGACGACCGGTCGGATTATTCGGCTGGCCGAGCAGCACCAGTTGATCAGGCCGAAGTCGCTCAGACATTCTGTCGAAATCGATGGCGAAGTCATTCGCGGTGTTGAGAAACAGTTGTTCAACTTCGATGCCGGCCAGACGTGTTGCGTCTTCGTAATCGGCATAGGAGGGCATGGGAATCAATGCCCGCTCAACCCCCAGAGCCCTTGGGAGCAGATAGAGCAGTTCAGTGGCGCCGTTACCAACCAACAGGTTATCGGGAAAGCAGCCATTCTCCTCTGCCAGAGCCTTGATCAACTCGTCGCAATCGGGATCGGGATAATGGACGAGTTCGCTGACATGAGCGCTTATCTCCGCCCTCAGCCATTTTGGCGGGCCTAACGGATTGAGATTGGCTGAAAAGTCAAGTAATTGGTCGGCAGGAATGCCCACCTCTGCACTGAATTGACGCAGATTGCCGCCGTGTCTATGGCGTTGCGTCAGGTTAATCGACTTCATACCGTCCCCCCGGTTCCCATTAGCAGCAGCACCACCAGAGGGGGGACCACTTCCAGCAACTCACAGGCAGCTCCGAGCGTGTCCCCGGTCAGGCCACCGATCTTGGCCCGACAGTAACGCGCGAAGAGCCAGGCAACCAGCAAACAGGCGAACAGCACCCAAAACCCTTTAAGACCAAAAGCCAACAATGAGCCACCACCGAGAAGCAAAAGAGTAATTCCGTAGTGTCGCTCGCGGTTGCCGTGCTGAAACAACGAGACCAGTCCGCTGTCACGTACATAGTTGAGGCTGACGGTTTTCAGGACCAGGGCGCTCCGCCCGGCCAGCGGCATGAGAACAATTGTCGGTGTACGCCAGTCGCCACCTAACGACGCCAGCGCCGCAAACTTCAGTAACAGCAGCGCGACTATGACAAGGACCCCCATCGGCCCGCAACGACTGTCCTTCATGATCTCCAGCATCCGTTCTTTGGAGCGTGAGCTCATGAAGGCGTCAGCAGTGTCGGCCAAGCCATCGAGATGAAAACCGCCCGAGATAGAGATTAGGAGAATAATGGTCAACGCACTCGGTACCAGCAAGCCGGGAAACAAAGTTCGCAGTAGGCCATCAAAAACCGCGGCCACGCAGCCGATCAGCAGGCCGACGACCGGGAACCAGGACAAACTGCGTCCCAAGGCTTGTTCGTCACCGCACCAGGCGGGTGGGATTCGCACAATTGTTAAAAAGCTTATGGCTGCAAAAAAAGGCTGCATAAATAATCCAGGCTAGAGCTTGTCTCCTGCCAGTTCCTCCGTAAACAGCTTGGCAGAACCATTCGCGGCACAGAACTCACCACACATCGTGCAGGTTTTTTCATCTTCCGGGACGCGCGAAGCACGGATTTTCCTAGCCTCCTCAGGGATCAGGGCCAACTCAAACTGCTTCTCCCATTCCATGTCACGCCGTGCCTTGCTCATCTGCTTATCGCGCTCACGCCCCCGCTCTGGGAACTTGTTCATATCGCCGATATAGGTCGCAACACGCGCGGCCTGAACGCCGACACGAACATCCTCTTCGTTTGGCAGAGCTAAATGCTCTGCCGGCGTGATGTAGCAAATCAGGTCAGCTCCATAGCGAGCCGACTGCGCCGAACCTATGGCAGAGCTGATATGATCGAAACCGGGGACGATATCGCTGGAAATTGGCCCAAGCATGTAGTAGGGCGCTTCATTGCTCATGCGTTTCTGAATCAGAATATTGGCCTCGATCTCATCGAGAGGCATGTGTCCAGGCCCTTCCACCAGCATTTGACAGCCCATTTCACGGCCGATCTGCGCCAATTCGCAATTAATGATCAATTCTTGCATCTGGGCACGGTCGTGACTGTCATGAATAGCTCCAGCCCGCAAACCGTTACCCAAAGACAGGCAGACATCGTATTTCTTGAGTATTGAAATCACCCGATCAAAATGCTCATAGAGGGGATTCTCTCGATTGTTCTTCTCCATCCAGGAGACCATGGCTGTCCCGCCCTTGGAAACAAGGCCGCCGTAACGGTAGTTCTGCTTACGAAGGCGTTCGATGGTATAGCGGTTAATGCCGCAGTGAACGGCCATGAAGGCCAAGCCGTCTTCGCACTGCTTTTCAATCAGGTCGAAGAGTTCTTCCGGGTCAAGTTTGTCAGGGCTGCCATATTTGCGGGCGGCATCGCAAAACGCCTGATAAAGCGGTACGTTTCCGACGGGCAGATCGACCACAGCCAACACCTCACGCCGGACACGATCAAGATCGCCACCGACAGAAAGTTCCATCAAAGTATCTGCTCCAGCCTCTTGGGCAACTTTGGCCTTGCGGACTTCGGCTTCATAATCAATGATATCCGATGATGTGCCAATGGATGCATTGACCTTGGTACGCAAACCCTTGCCGATACCGACCGGATTCGGCTTGCTATTGATATTGTTAGGGATGACAATCTTCCCCTCTTTGACCATCTCCCGGACATACTCCGGGGCATACCCTTCCTTCTGGGCAACAGCTTCCATTTGCGGAGTAACGGTTCCCTTGGCAGCATGTTCAACTTGCGTAAACAACATCAACTCTCCTTTTTCAAGACCTTGGAATAATTAATAAAATAATAATTTCAACTTGACTGGCTAACCGCGGCTTCTTCAAAAGTCGCGACCTCGGTTAAAATTGCCACCGCAGCCTCGACGAGATTCATGGCCACCGCCCCACCGGTCCCCTCGCCAAGGCGCAGGTCAAGGTCAAGCAACGGCTTCTTGCCGAGAAAATCAAGAGCAATCTTGTGGCCCTGCTCTGCACTGCGATGACCAGCGATCATATAATCTTTACATTGGGGCGCCAGGCTGTCGGCGATCAACGCTCCGGCCGAAGAAATGATTCCGTCGATCACCACTGGCTTCTTTTGCGCCGCCGCGCCAAGGATCAGACCAGCTATGGCGCCGATCTCAAAACCTCCAACCTTGGCCAGAACATCGAGACCGTCCTGCGGATTCGGCTGATTAAGCTTCAATGCCTTTTCTAAAATAACGATCTTGTTGGCCAGTGCGTCGTCGTCAAGACCCGTGCCGCGACCAGTAACGTCAGCAACCGAATACTTGCATATCACTGAGATAATGGCACTTGACGGACTGGTGTTGCCAATCCCCATATCGCCGGTACCGAATATATCTGTTTGATCCCCCAGAGATTGAGCGACCTCAATCCCGGCCTCAATCGCTCTCACGGCCTGCTCGCGTGTCATGGCTGGCCCTTCGGCAAAGTTTGCCGTACCCGGTGCGATCTTCTTGTCGATGATCTTACCGCAAGCGACCAATTCGCTTAGATCCCCAGCAACGCCGGTATCGACTACCGTCACCTTGGCTCCAACCTGACGAGCCAGGGCGTTGATGCTGGCGGATTCATTGACAAAATTACGGACCATTTCCAGAGTCACTGCTTGTGGAAACTTGCTGACACCAGCGGCTACGATACCGTGGTCCCCCGCCATGACAGCAATCGTCTTTCGACTGACAGAAGGGTGCAGGCTGCCGGACATTGCTGCGAGGTCGAGGGCCAAATCCATCAATCGGCCCAAGGCCCAATGCGGGATAGCCAGTTGGTCAAGACGTTCCTTGGCCATCACACGTGCTCCACGGTTGGCTGGAGCAATGGCCGCAAGGGTACGATTTAGAAGAGAGCTTTCGTGCAAGGTCATTTCTTTACATCTCCTTTGAGAAATATCGGGCAGCCAGATACAACGAACACTGCCTCATCGGCAAGACCCACAATCGTTTGATTACAACGCCCTACAAGGTCGCGATAGAGCCGTGACACAGGATCAGCGGGGACAAGCCCCATTCCCAACTCATTTGTCACAAATATGATGGTGCGCTTACCTTGTCTGGCCGCCACAGCAACCTCGGTACACAAAGTGGTAATATCTTCTTCGGAGATCTCCTTGTTGTTTTGCTGCGCCCGATAGAGAAGATTATTAATCCAAAGGGTCAGGCAGTCGACCAGTACCACCGAACTGTCCTGACATTCACCAAGCACCCGAGCCAATTCCAGGGGCTCTTCCAGGGTCAACCAGTCATATTTCTCCCTCTGTAGGCGATGACGGGCAATGCGCTCATCCATCTCAGCATCGATCGCTGGGCATGTCGCGATATAAGTACGAGGTCCAGGCAGTTGGACTGCACGCAACTCAGCGTAACGGCTTTTACCGCTACGGCTGCCGCCACTGATATAGATCAGCCGGCTGTTCGCCGATTCAGTCATTGTAAAGCCCCGTAAGCACCGCACCCTCAGGGTAGAGGTTGAGAGTTGCAAAGCCACCACGCTGTATGTTGATTTTAAGATAATCTTTTGCTGGCCAGCCCATAAGTTCACATAGCAAATGGCAAATAACACCTCCGTGCGTTACCAGCGCAAGATGGTTGTGGTGACACATTGCTATAGCGTTCGCAAGCGTATTGATTCGCCTTTGGAAGTCACTGTGCGACTCACCCTCGGGGAAGCAAAAGCCCTCTTTGAGTTCAGCCCAATCATTGACTAGATTAGGATCAGTGGCCCTAATCTCTTCGAAGGTCAACCCCTCCCAACGGCCGAAGTTGACTTCATTCAGATCCTCCACAACCAAGCAGTCAAGTTTCAGTCTTTCGCTCAAAGGCTTTGCAGTCTCTCTTGCCCTGCGGGCCGGGCTGCACCAAAGGGCATCGATTTCGGCCAGCGGTAAGCGATCAGTCAAATGTTCAGCATGTTGTTTGCCCGACTCGCTGAGAGGCACATCAAGCCGTCCCACGTAACAGCCGTCCAGAGCGTTTTGAAGTCCAGCATGTCTAATCAGGGTCAGCTTCCTTGGCATTGTCACCTCAAAAACAAAAATCCCCGCAACCTTTTGGGGGCTGCGGGGATACCGTTTTTTATCCACTCACAAATGATCTAGCACCTCAATGCGCGAAGGTACTATGAACCAACTAATCGATAGCGTATCTGACTTTCATCGTTCAGGAACGATGATCACAGTGGCGGCACCGTGACGGATTCACACCGTCTTCCACTCATTCGATTATGATGTTTTTGAACTATAGCATAAAGATTACTCCCCATGACAAGCTATTATTTGAGGTCGGTCCGCAATAGTGGACACCATGTTATGGTCAGGCAGCCCCTTGCCGTTTGACGAATTTCCTCCAGTAAGCCGCCGGGGAAAGATTGCCCAGTCTGGCGTGTCGTCTCTGCCGGTTGTAGAACACTTCGATGTACTCTCTGATCTCGCCCATGGCTTGCTGCCGGGTGTGATATCTGCGGTGGTGAACCATTTCCTGCTTGAGGGTGCCGAAGAAACTCTCCATCGGGGCGTTGTCCCAACAGTCCCCTTTGCGGTTCATTGACGGCTTCATCCCGAACTGCTTCATCAGCTTCTGGTAGCGGCGCGAACAATACTGACTGCCACGACCTGAATGATGGATCAGCCCTTTCGGTGGCCGCCGGGCAGCAACGGCACGGAACAGGGCACGGCCAACCAGATCCTGCGTCATCCGATGCCTCATGGCGTAACCGACGATTTCCCGATTCCAGAGGTCCTTGATCGCCGCCAAGTAGAGCCAGCCTTCTTCGGTGGCGACATAGGTTATGTCGGCCACCCAGGCCTGGTTAGGACCTGACATCGCAAACTCCAGATCCAGCAGGTTCGGCGCGACCGGCAACGTGTGATTCGAGTTGGTGGTTGCCTTGTACTTCTTCACCTGCTTGCAGCGGATATTCATCTGCCGCCGCAGTCGCTTGATCTAGTTAATGCCAACCTCGACCTTCTCGACATCAGCCAGCTCGTCCTGGATCTTCTCTGGCCCGTAAATCCCTCGTCCCCGCTCATGGGCCGCCCTGATCGCTACCTTGAGCCGCTCATCCTTCTGCTTGCGGGCTGACGGCTTGCGATTCTTCCAGGCATAGTAGCTGCTTTTCGACACGCCCATCGGATCAACGGAGAAACCCTGTTCCTTGCGCAACTCGTCGATCATCGCGTACCTCCCCGCGGCTCCTTTGCAAAGTCCCATTTTTAGAATTTCCTTCTCCAGCCGCGCTTCGGCCAGCTCCTTGCGCAGCCTGGAGACCTCGGCTTCCAACTCGGTCACGTTATGGCTGCCGTGGGTCTTGAGGCCGGTGGTGCTATGCCTCTTGATTTAGTTGCGCGGCGTCTGCTGCGACACGCTCAACCGCCGCCCGACTTCGGCAACCGTCAAGCCGCCGTCGACGACCAAGCGGACGGCCTCCTCTCTGAACTCCAGTGTGTAAAACTGCCTCGGCATGCGTTCCAATGGACACCTCCTTGAGCCTCGCAGGCTATGAGATTGGTGTCCACTTTTTCCAGCCAACCTCAAGACGTCAAAGTGCCTTTTTTTTGCACCTGCCCTCCAATTTCTCCTGTGTTTTTTCCGGCAACACGCCAAGGCTTTTGATCCACCAATAATAAAACAGGCAAGTTTCGCAAGTCCAGACAAGCCGGGAGGGCAGGAGGCGTGCCCTCCCGGCGGCGACTGGATCAGTTCGCCTGCTTGATGAATTCGAGGTCGATGATGATCTCCACGTCATCGCCGATCATAAGGCCGCCATTGTCCAACGTGGCGTTCCAGATGATGCCGAAGTCCTTACGATTGATCTGGGTCGCGGCCCTGGCCCCCTTGCGAAGATTGCCCCAGGGGTCCTTGACCTCACCGCTGGGTCCGTCAACCAGCAACTCCACCTCTTTGGTCACGCCGTGCAAGGTGAGATCGCCAACGACCCTGAGGCTGTTGTCCGAGACCTTCTGGACACGCTTCGACTTGAAGGTGAGTGTCGGATAGGTTTCGACCTCAAAAAAGTCTGCACTCTTCAGGTGGGCGTCGCGCTTCTCCACACCGGTGTGGATACTGGCGGCCTTGATGGTGACATCAACAGTTGAACGCGTGATATCGCTGTCGTTGATGACCACAACCCCTTGCACATCCGGAAAGCTGCCCCGCACGTCGGCAATCATCATGTGACGTACCTTGAAGTGGGCCGCCGAGTGATCGGGGTCGATGTTCCAGTTAGTCGCCATAGCCCCCGAAGGAGCGATCAGCAGAGCAAAAACACCCAGAGTTAGAATCAGTCTTTTCATTTGTCGTTTTCCTTTCTTTTTGGATGTGAGTTTTGTTTGTGGAATGTTTCCGTCAATGACCCATAGACCTGCTGGCCAGGATGCGATCCAGGGACCATTTCCCGCCGCCCCTGATGACGAGGGAGAGGGCCATCCCGACGACCAGCAGATGATACTCGAACCCTTCTCCGGCCTGGCTGCCGGACCAGTTCATGAAAAAGCCGTAAGGGATATGCACCATGAGAGCCGCCACGCCAATGGTGGCCCCCACCCCCAGCGCTGCGATCCGCGTTCCCAGCCCAACGATCAGTCCGAGCGCCCCGAAAGATTCGGCCAGGACCGCCAACAGGGCAAACAGATAGGGAATACCCATGGTTTCAGTGAAGTGCTGCATGGTGCCGGTAAAACCATAGCCACCGAACCACCCCAGCAACTTCTGAGCACCGTGCGGAAAAATTACCAAGCCCAAGGTGAGGCGAAGAATGGTTGTCGAGATTTCGTCTTTCGTGCCAAGCAGTTTGTTTAACATGATTGTCTCCGTGGTTGTTGGTATATAATTTAACATCGAATTATATAAGGAAATTTTTTTACCTACCCTGCCCCAGTCCCAGCTTTCTGCACAAACGGCCCAGCTCCTCCTGCTCTTCCGAAGTGAGAGCGCTCAGACTGTGAACAACCCCCTGCACATGGGTCGGAAAAATTTTGGCGACCAGGCGAGTTCCTTCCTCCGTCAAATGCAGCGCGACATAGCGGCGATCATCACTGCTGCGAATGCGCGCGACCAAACCGCGTCGCTCCAGGTTGTCCACCACGGTGGTGATATTACCAGTGCTCTTGAGGATCTTCTTGGCCACATCACGCTGACACAGAGGACCCAGATGATAGAGCGCCTCCAGTACACCGAACTGGGAAATGGTCAGGTTTTCTTCGGCCAGATGCCGGTGAGTGGCGCTCGTCACCACCTCTGTGACTCTCATCAGCTTCACAAAGGTATTCATGGCAGCAGCTTCGTCCTTGTTCTTGAACGACAATTTTTTCACGATTACCCCATATAGATTGATATCGAACTATTTGACATCAATCTATATGGGGTTGATTTTCATGTCAAGACTTTTTTAGGCACCCAATTTCGGAAGGGACCTGCCGCAACACCGAAACATTTCTGGCCAACCCGTCATCACCAATCTGACTTTATGAAAAGGGCCACAGGTCTTCAGCGCCGCCGAGGTGCCCTACGCCAAGGTGACCGTCCTTTGGCCGTTTTTCGCAACCTAAGCTTCAGATTGGTTTTCGGTCTTTCTTGCCCAATGCCATTTATGACTAAGAATAGGCACCAGGGAGAAGCCCCCCAACAGCACAAAGGAACCAAGGACTCTTGGCGAGACGATTCCAGCCATCGACTCAATGGAAGCAAGACTCGCTCCCGCGTTGACATAGACAAAAGCTCCCGGAAGAATGCCCACGAAGGTTCCCAGGAAGAACGTGCGAAGGGGCAGTCTTGTTAACGCCGCTACGAGGTTGATGAGAAAAAAGGGGAAAATGGGAACAAATCTCAGGAACAGCAGATAGTTTAGTCCATCCCTTTCAAGGGCTACATTCAGCGTATCCCATTTTGACCCGACCCTTTTCTGCGCCCATCCACTCAAAAGGTAACGAGACACCAGAAACGCGCAGGTCGCTCCCAAGGTTGCCCCCGTTACTGCAAAAAGCGTCCCCTGGAAGACCCCGAACAGAGCCCCTGCAGCCAGGGAGAGCAGCAAAGCCCCGGGAAGGGAAAGCGCTGTCTGAATGATGTAGACCAGGATAAAAGCAATCGGAGTGATCAGCCGATTCCTGGCATAAAAGGCCTCCAAAGCATCCCGGTGCGTTTTAATACCTTCCAGCGACAGGAAGCGATTCAGGTCAAGGCCGATAAACAAAGCCACAAGTCCTGCCAAAATCAGGACCAAAAGGATTTTCTTTTTCTTCATGGGGTCTCCAGACATTTTAATGTGGAACGGATTTGCGCCTATTTCCCGTTATTCAACGAAACTGACTTTCCCGGCTCGATGCCAAAGGCGCGATTGAAGCGGGCACTAAAATTCTCCAGGGCGATGGCTGCCGTCAATTCCACCATCTGTACTTCATTTAATTGCGTAGAGAGCTTTTCAAAAAGTTCGTCCGTAACACGTGAAGGCGTGGCCGTGACAGCCTCGGCATAGGCCAGGACATTTTTCTCCAGGTCGGTGAACATGTCGCTGCTGCAGTAATTGGCAAGAGCAGCAATTTCTTCGTGGGTTATTCCCGCCTCACGGGCGAGACGATTCGTCAGATCAATTCAGAACGCGCACTCGACCTGCCGTGCCGTCCAATACATGGCAAGCCTCTTCAATCTCTCGGGTAGTTCACCCGGGGTGCGGACCGAACGGCCCAAGCCAAGGAACGATTTTAGAATGCTTGGTTTCCAGCCATACACCCACAGAGGGGTTGGTACTCCGCCAGAGCGCGATCCCATAATCTTGAACAGAACCCGCAACCAGACAGGACCTTTGGATTTCTCAATTCCAGCAATACGCATAGTTTTTTTCCTCCTATATATTGACTTGTTTTCTTAACGCCCCCCATGGCGCGGTTTAATGGCTTCGCGAGGCGGTTCGAATGGTCCTGTTGACGGGCAGTGCCTTGTTGTTGGCCCATTCAATCCAGGAACCGTCGTAATTTTCGACGCGGTACCCGAGTCCCAACAGAACCAGGGTCGCATAGGAAGAACGGATCCCGGTTTGGCAATGGGCCACGATGTCCTGCTCAGGCGTGATTCCGACCGCAGTGAGCAAGGCCCGAATCTCCTCCTCGCTCTTAAGTACCCGGACACCGTCGACCTCCTTCTGCAGGTTTGTCCAATCCAGATGAACGGCTCCGGGAATGTGTCCGCCGCGCTCGGCCCGGATATCAGATCCATCGAATTCCTTGTAGCTGCGCGTATCCCAAACCATCACCCCGGGATTTCCCAGACGGGTCAGAATATAGTCTGTCTCTGCCCGGATATCTCTGCCTGGCTGGCAATGATAGCCTGCCGTCGACACCACCTTCGTGGGGAGAAACGCTGTGGGGCCGTTTTCCTTGGCCCACTTGTTAAAACCACCATCCAGGACATAGGCCCGTTCGTGTCCGTGGTATCGGAGAGTCCAGATAAATCGTGCGGCGTACGGGTTGTCATCCTCGGCATAGGCGACCACGGTCGTATCCGGTGTAATGCCATAGCGATCCATTAGGGACGCGAACTCCGATACTGTTGGAACCAGGCTTTTGACCCCGCCCCGGGTGGACAGAAATTGCTGTTTCGGAATACTGAGCGCCCCGTCAATGTGACCGAGAAGATACATAGGGGTCACACGTACATCGACAATTTTGACCTGGTGCCGGCGCTTGGCCAACCAATCGGTTGTCACGAAAAAATCACCCAGCTCGGCAAAGGCCGAAGAGGCTGAGAAGATGAGCCCAAGGCCCCCCAACAACAATACCAACACAATCTTCCGCACAATACACCTCCGTCGAAAATGGTTTGTCTGCCCCCGAAACGTGCTTGCAACCATATTCTAACCATACCATTTAAGTCAACAATAAATTCTCCAGTACATCACTTTTAAGCAGTAGTTTAAACAGGTCTGCTAATTTTATTTACGCACATTTTGGTGTGCTTTATCGGGCAAAGTGAGGGGATGAGTGCTTCGATTTTCGCGATGGGATATTGAATGGGAGAACTTGCAGGCGTTCGCACGCTTGGTGTTTTTTGGAATCAATTATCTTAAATATTGAGGACTAAAAGACGGGAAGAGCTGGGGTCTCTGTTTACAGGCTTTCTGGAGGGTTTTAGCTAGAGGCGCAAAAAGACGATCAGATATTGCATTCTGGCCGCAAAAAAGTCTGGTCGCTTTCCAAGCGCACCCTCATAGCCACAAATGAAGTTCGGGAATAAATAATCGGATGGAATGCACAGAGGTTGAATGACAGCCGGCTTCCTCTGATCAGGAGTTGGCCATGATATCCAGGCTTCGCTCTATGCTTGCCGCCCTGCCTTGACATGAATCGCGGAATATTCTTCATTTGGGAGAGAATATTCCGCACATCCGCTGCTTTCCGTTTCGCCCATGAACTTTTTTCCGTTTATTTTCAGGCGCTTGCCCCATGGCAGATTCATGGCACGGAATGTGTTAAAGACAAGGGTACAGTGTGCCTCCATTGAGGCGTGGTCCTGGGTAAGACCTTAAAGTGCCTTTTTTTGCCAATGACTCATTCTGAAATGCGTTGCCCCTTTTCTCCAGAAGAAAAAGGTCAAATGAGCTGCAAAATAGCCAAAGTCACTATGGCATTCAAGGGCGCTCCACCATCCTGGCCTGACTGCGAAAGCATGGGAAGTTCCACCGTCAACGGAAACACGTATCCGATCTCAAGATGACTCAGATGTCTGATGACAAAGATTCCATAGAAAACCCTGATAAGGGGACAAAGGCACTTGAGGTGCAGATTAGGGGGGCTCGGGAGAAGGCCGAACTTTTTGACGCGATTATCCATGTCCTTCGGGAAGATTACGGAGTCACTGTCGAGAAAAAGCGTCTAGACAAGTCCTAGCACAGAAAAAAACCAAAATGTGCGTATTTGCAGAATCTTCCATGAAATGGGCCTTCTGCCCTTACTGTGGCCACTCCCTTCCATCGCAGCCAAAGACCGCGCCAACCTTCCCCACCAGTCGTGAACCATCACGGGAGCAAGATAGTCCGTAGGGACTGGTCAAGCTAAGACAACGCAGCGGCATATGGGTTCAGGTTTCTTTGGTTCAGAGCATTCAGGCTCATCAGCAAACCAGGTCCGGACCTAGTTTGCTCCAGAAGAACCAATAGTTGTAACACTTCGGAAAAATACCTTTTCAGGGTAAACCTCTTCGCTCCGCCTTCGTCTAATGAGAAACTTTCTTTCCCAGGAGTAATCAATGCAAGCAAAAACCGTTTTTCTAAAGAGAATTCAGTTTTGGTTAGTGAGTGCCGTCATGGCTCTCCTTGTCACCGGCTGCGGAGGATCCGGCAGCAGCGACCCAGCGCCTGCTGAGCAACCGGCCCCGGCGTCGACCGTGGCCGGCACGCTGAGTACAACGGACAGTGGCCAGGTTGAAACCCTGGCGGTGGTCTCCGAAACCCAACCTACTCTCACTCTCGACGATAGCACCACGGAAATCCCTCTTGGCCCTCAGGGGTATTTTGAGGTAAGAGGCATTGCAGACGGGGATCATTCGCTCTATCTGCACCACATGTCCGGACAGGTCACGGAGATCCCTTTTCGGATGCTGGAAGGACGTGGTCTCAACCTCGGCACTATAACCATCCGAGACGGTGCTCTCGTGGAGCACACCGGATTTAACGGCTACCACTTCGGCTTTATCGATGAAAACGGGGACGGCATCAACGACAACTTCATGGACGCTGATGGCGACGGCATCTGTGATCGTGGAGGGCTGTACGCTGGGTATACCTACATGATGGAAGCAGGGTTCGTCGATGCAGACGGCGATGGCATCAACGATCTATTCCGCGACGCCGACGGCGACGGTATAAACGACTTAAACCAAATGGCCTACGGGCACGGGTTTGGTTTCGTGGACACCAACGGCGACGGTGTCAATGACCGTTTCGTAGACGCTAACGGCGACGGCATTTGCGACCGTTCAGGCATGCCCTTCCGTCACTCCTTCGGATATCAGGATGAGAATGGGGATGGCATCAATGACCTTTTCGTCGATGCAAACGGCAATGGCTACAACGACCTGACCGCGGTGCCCTATATGCCGATTCCTGGCTGGGTTGACTTGGATGGTGATGGGATAAATGACTATTTCAGAGACGCCAACGGTGACGGCATCGGCGATCTGTCTGACTTGCCCATGTCCTATGGCCACGGATTTGGCTGGGTCGATGCGAATGGCGACGGCATTAACGACCGCTTTGTGGATGCAAACGGGGATGGCATTAACGACTATGCGGGAGGCCCCTACGCACAGATGTCCTATCGCTACGGATTCGGTAGCCGCCATCAGGACGACAACGGCGACGGGATCGATGACCAAACCGGCCGCCCCTATTGCATGGGTTTCGGTTGGGTTGATGCAAACAATGATGGCATCAACGATGCCTTCGTCGACACCGATGCAGACGGGGTCAACGACTTTACCGGATACCATTACGACAGGGGTTACCTCATGGAGTCCGGGCACCAGGGATATAGGGACGGAGCAATCGATTGGCCTATGCACGGCGGTGGGATGATGATGTAGTTCACTCCGCGCCCCGAAGCCAAAGCCCGCAGAATCCCACCGGAATCTGCGGGCTTTTTTTGTACTGGAAAGTCGGAGCTCTTCGGACGAGTGTTCCTATAGACTTAACGGCGACTCCAATCACCTCATATTGCGGCGGATCAATCTGGCCTGTGTGGACGAAGTGTTTTTGTGACCAATTTGAGTTTGACAAAAAAGCATTTTTTGTATAAAAACATACTGCATCCACCGGACAAATCCTATCCTGGCAGAAGATCAGTGACGATCCCGGTGCTTTACCCCTCAAAAAAGCCCGGAAGCTTGCTTCCGGGCTTTTTCTATTGTGCGCCAGCGCTTCGGTGTATCGACTCACCTCAAAAGGGCATCTGCTTTTTCAATCAAAACTTGGAGGAACTGGTTTGATGCCTCAACTGTTTTTTCCAAGTATCTCATTTTCGCCCTTTTCCACATTCATTATCTTTTTGGCAAATGACATGCCGTTTGCCACATTAGGGAAGTTTCTGGCATATCAGAAAAATTGGCCTAATGTGGCAAAATCTAGCATGTTTGCCACATTATATTTGGCAAAGCAGCAACAAACTGCGGACTCCTTCCCTGTCTAGGGCTATCTTTTTGCCACAGTAGGGAAAATCGGCACCTGTTTGCCACATTTACTGTGGCAAGACCTTCGTTATGAAGATTGGTCAAGATAGCTTTTTTGGGGGACTTTTTGCCCTTACAGACTGGCTTTGCTGCCTGTTTGCCACAGTATGGAAAATTGGCACTTGTTTGCCACATTTACTGTGGCAACCTTTCCTTTTTCCATCTTCCTGAAATCATCATATCACCCCTTGTTTATCGAAATATTAAGGGAAAGGCCTGTTAAGTCCCCCAGGCCGCTGACAAAGTCCCCATTATTTTGGCAGGGACTTTGGTTATTTAGTGCACCAGTCAAGGCGCTACGCGCAATGCCTCGCGCGCACAGCCAAAGCCTTTCAGGACTGGCCAGTATGTTCCTGCTCCTGCTATCAAAGAGGAGTGAAATTGCTGGTTCGGGGACTCAAAAAGACTCTTTTTTCCAGAGCGGTTTTGAGGAAAAGGAGGGTAAGGTGCTCACAAACAGAAAAGCCCGGAGATCCGGGCTTTTCTGGGTAAATACTCGGCGGTTTGCACTGACCAACAAAGATCAGGAGGGAGCCAATCCGAGCCTACAGGACAGAACTATATCAATCATCAGCGATTGTCAAGGGGGGGGGTGACGTCTCACCGCAGACAGTGAAAAATCGTCAAACCCTACATAGACCAATACCCATTATTTTCTCAAGGCTTCTATTTCATCTAGCCGCATTACGTTCAGAGAGAAGAGTAATCAACCAGGTATTTAGGGACACGCCTTCCATTTCAGCTCTTTGAACCAAAGAGCGGTGCAGGCTTTTGGGCATTCTTAGTCGCACCTGGCCACTATAATCGGCAGCCTTTGTGGGCTCGGGGAGGGCCGTTCCTGCGGTCCGAAGAGACTCAACGAGAAGATCAAGTGCGATGTTTGCTTCTTCAAGAGCATTTTCGGTCGTCTCTCCGAACGCAGAAAACCCTGGGAAATCTGGACAGGTTACGATAAATCCGCTGTCTTCATCGCTCCACAAGAACCGGAATCCGTACTTGGCCATTTTGTGCCTCTTTCCAAAGCGAAATCATTCTAGGTGTATTTTCGGCCTTTATCTGGCTTCAGCAAACATGGGGAACAGATTATTGCCGTAACAAGAGTCCGATCGTCATCTCTGGCATCCCTTCAAAAAAACCTGGCCTACGTCTGAAAAAAGTCCTGATTTTTTTTGATCCGGATCATCCTAAGTTTCGTGGCAAATAAAAGGGAAAGGCAAATCTACAACTCAACGATCCCTGCCGTTTTTCTCTCTCTTACCTTTTCCATTGGTGAATCGCCAAAACGATTTCCTCGACGGGCAGGGGGCGACTGAACAGGTATCCTTGCCCCATATCACAGCCCTTCTCTTTCAGAAACTGGAGTTGTTCCTCCGCCTCAATGCCTTCACCAACAACCTTCAGGCCCATGGTGTGCGCAAGCGCGATGACAGAAGAGGCGATGGCCGCATCGTTGGAGTCTGTCACGATATCACAAACAAAAGACCGGTCGATCTTGAGGCTGTGTATGGGAAACTGCTTGAGATAGCTCAGGGATGAATAGCCTGTGCCAAAATCGTCGATGGAGAGGGAAACGCCCAGAAGCTTGAGGTCAGCCCAAGTCATAATGGCTGATTCAACATTTTCCATTACGACGCTTTCGGTGATCTCCAGTTCTAAAAATTGAGGTTCCAGTCCGCTCTCCTGACAAATTCGCTCCACGGTGGCGACAAAGTCTGGCTCTCGAAACTGCCGCCCTGAAATGTTAACGGCCACACTCAACCCCAACAGCCCCTGTTCCTGCCAATCCCTGGCTTGACGGCAGGCTTCCCCCAAGACCCAGGTGCCGAGCGGGACAATCAGACCGGTTTCTTCTGCCAAAGGAATGAAATCGTCCGGCGGCACCATCCCCCGCTCAGGATGTTGCCAGCGGACCAAGGCCTCGCAGCCAACAATATGGCCACTGGCCAAATCAACTTGCGGCTGGTAGTGCAGACAAAACTCCTTGCGTTCAAGGGCCTGACGGAGCGCTCCTTCAAGTTCCAGGGTTTCAAGGATACGCTGATTCATTTCCGGAGAATAAAAGGCAAAACTGTTACGTTTATTCTTCTTTGCACGGTACATGGCCATGTCGGCGTTGCGGATCAGGGTAGCACCATCGTCGCTGTCTTTGGGGTAGAGGCTGATACCAAGACTGGCGGTCACGAGAATCTCACGATTATCGACCCAGAGAGGCTCGGCCAGGTGCTGTAAAATTTTTGATGCGACCAGACCTACATCCTCTGGTTCAGCCACCTCCGCCAGCAAAATGACGAACTCGTCGCCACCCAACCGGGCGACAGTGTCGGCCTCGCGCACAAGGTGCATCAATCGCTTCGCCAAGGTGCATAACAGCTTGTCCCCGAAAGCATGCCCGAGGCTGTCGTTGATGACCTTGAAGCGATCGAGATCAAACAACAGCACCCCCACCAGGCATCCTGACCGGCGAGCATAATGGAGGGACTGTTCCAGTCGATCCAGCAGGAGGGGCCGGTTTGCCAGGCCAGTCAGTTCGTCATGTGTAGCTAAATGCTTCAGTTTCTCTTCATAGAGCTTACGCTCGGTGATATCGCGAATGATCCCGATGTTTCCCACGGGATCATTCTTGTCGTTTTTCAACTTCAAGGCAGAGAGTTCGCCATGGAAGACTTCGCCTGATTTCCGTCGGAATCGTGTCTCCAGGAGCTTTCCGGGTACGAGATCATGGCGGTTGAAGATCGCCCAGCCCGTCTGCTCGAAATGGTCATGATCGGCATAAAGAATGGCTGAGGACTGGCCCAGAACCTCTTCGGCTTCGTAACCGAAAAGGGTGCGCAGGGCTGGCTGGTTGACATCGATGATGGTACGGGAAAGATCGGTGATGATGATCGCATCCCGCATACTGGCAAACAGGTTGCGATAGCGAACCTCAGCCGTGGTGAGCGCTGCCTGTTTCTGCACATTCTCCAGCACCATAGACAACTTTTGTAGATAACCCTCCTGTTTGACCAGATAATCGTCGGCACCTAACCTCAACGCCTGGATGGCTACCTCCTCACTGCCATGGCCAGTGACGAGGACGATGGGGATGCTCAGCCCCCGCTCCTGCCGCAGGGCTTTGGTAACCTCCAGTGCATCCAGACCAGGCATTCGGTAATCGAGCAGCACAACATCATAGGGACTGGTAACTGTGGGCTCTGCAGGCAGGCACTCCAAAACCTCCGTGCCAGTGCCGACCACATCGAGGGAGATATGGGGGGCATGCTGAGCCAAATAGCGCCGGGTGAGATCCGCATCGAAATTGCCAGGCTCCGCGTAGAGCACCCGCAGGGGTTTGCGCCGTCCTGCCCGGGTGGTCTGAAAGTTGGCAAGTGCCGAAGTGAGAGTTTTAGGAAGGAGGTTGAGATAGTTGTCCTTCTTGACCAGGTAATCGTCGGCTCCCGCCTTAAGGGCGGTAACCGCTGCTTCCTGATCCCCGGATCCAGTAATAATGACAACCGCCAGCGGCAAGTCACGCTCGCGAACATGGGCGAGGAGTTCCAGACCACTGCCATCCGGCAAGCTGAGATCAGACAGGACAATGTCGTATTCGGGACATGCCGGAGCCAACCGCTTGAGGGTAGCGGCAAGCGTCGTCACACTCTCAAGCTGAATATGGGGGGCCAGTCGGGCCAGAGCGCGCCGGGTCAGGTCAGTATCGACCGGGTTATCTTCAAGATAGAGTACACGCAATGGCCCTTCAGAGGTCGTCATGCTTTGCCCTTTCTCAGCCACTCCTTAGCTCGGCGGCTCGTTGAGAAGACACCAGTAGAGCTCGATCTGGGTCGCCACTTCGAAAAACTTTTCAAAATTGACCGGTTTGACGATGTAGGAGTTGGCGCCGAGATGATACGCCGTCTCAATATCCTTATCATCGGTCGAAGTCGTTAGTACCACTACCGGCAGGGAACGAAATCGTTCATGCGTCTTGATTCGACGCAGCACCTCCAGGCCATCAACCCGGGGGAGTTTGAGATCGAGCAGTATGGCTACCGGGAGAGGATCACCGGTCTCCCAGCGATCGATCATGGCCAGAACTTCCTCGCCATCGCGGGCAACCTCCACAGGGTTGGCCATCTTACGCCGGGCAAAAGCGCGCAAGGTTAGTTCGACATCGACGGGATTGTCTTCCACCAGCAAAATCGGCCTGGTCCTCTGATTTTTATTCATTGTGGCAACTCCAGATAAAAGGTGGCGCCAGCGCCGGGAGAACTTTCGGCCCAGACGCGGCCGCCCATGCGTTGCATGGCCTTGCGCACCAAGGCAAGACCGATGCCGGTCCCCGGATAGTCTTCGGCACGCTGCAGTCGCTGGAACATATCGAAAATGCGGTCGTGGAATTTCATGTCGAAGCCGATACCGTTGTCGCGCACCCACAGAATGGTCTTGTCTCCCTCACTGCGGGCGCCAATGTCGATGGCCGGCGGCTGTGCTGCATCACGGCTGAATTTGATCGCATTCTCCAACAGGTTTCGCAAGACGATGATAAGGCCATCGCGGTCGGCTAAGACGGTATTGTCTGGCACCTGCAGGCGCACCAGGAGGCCGGATGGCTCCGCTTCCGGGAGGCGCTCCGCGACTACGGCCCTAACCAGCGGCAGCAAATCAATTTTGGAGCTCTGCAGCGAGCGGCGCTCCATGCGTGAATAATCCAGAAGATCTTCAATCAACTGGTACATTTGTGCGGTGCCGTTCCGAATATTCTGCAGGAACCGGCGCCCCTCGGCGTCAAGCTGTTCGTGGTAGTCCTCTTCGAGTATCTGGCTGTAACCGTCTATACCACGCAGCGGGGCTTTGAGGTCATGGGAGACGGAATAGGAGAAAGCCTCCAGCTCCTTGTTGACCGCGACAAGCTGAGCCGTGCGCTCACGGACCTTGTCTTCCAGTTCTTCATTCAACTTGCGTATTGCCAGATCGGCCTGCTTGCGCTCGGTAATGTCTTCGGTAAAGATGACAATGCCTCCGATGCTGCCATCGGCCGCGTGCCATGGGCGTACCTCCCAGCGCTTCCATCGAGAAGTGCCGTCGGTTCGTTCGAAACGATCCTCATCGGCACAAAGGACCTCACCGGCCAAGCCACGACGATGCACAGTTTTCCACGCTTCCGTAATCTCCGGAAAAATCTCATAGTGGGAATGGCCAATGATGTCCATCTCCCCCAGGCTAAAGTCAGCCAGCCAGCGATGGCTGACGGCCAGATACCGCATCTCGCGATCAAACATGGCCAGCGCCGCCGGGGCATGTTCAATAAAGAGATTTAGCCTTTCTTCACTCTCGCGCAGTGCTGACTCGGTTCGATGTCTTTCGGTGATGTCGTGCGCTAAAACCAATTCGGCTGGATGACCGGCAAAATCCAGGGTATGGGAGGTAATCTCGACCAAGATCAGACTGCCATCTTTTTTACAGTGCCACCAGGCGCCAGCTTCATCGACGCCATGGCTCACTTTAGAAATATTTTCAAGAAGTTTCGGCACCTCCTCCAGGGGGCGTATGTCTCGGATGCTCATGGTGAGAAATTCATCCCGGCTGTATCCATAGTGGGATATTGCCGCATCGTTCACTGCCAAAAACGCCAGACTCTCCAAATTATAAACCCACATCGGATGGGGGTTAGCTTCGAAAAGTTCCCGATAGCGAGCCGCGCTCTTCCTGACCTCATCTTCAGCCTGTTTATGCGAGGTGACGTCCGAGACCACACCATCCCATACAGCACGGCCGGCCACCTTTTGTTGCGGTCGTGCGCGCACCTTCAACCAGCGCCACTGTCCACCGGCATGGCGCACATGAAGATCCATTTGAAGGTCCGTCAATTTTTTTTCGCTGACCACTACCGCTTCCCGTAGGTCAGACATCTGCCCTGGATCGATTTGCTGGTACAAGGCGCCGATGTCGTCCAGAACCACCTGCCTACTCAAGCCGTGCAACCTTTCTACCCCGGCACTCAAATAAAGAAATCGTGGTGACCCCTCCTCTTCCTGAAGATACTGGAAGACATAACTGTCGGGCAGATTGTCCTCCAGCAGCCGCAGGCGTTCCTCCCCCTCACGGATTTTGGCAGTGCGCTCGACGACCAACTCCTCCAGCCGAGCTTCGTGGGTTTTTGACTCCACTAGAAGTTTCGCTAAATAGGCCATAAGAAAGCTGAGCAACAAGCCCAGCGATGCCATGGTTGAGAGGCCGAGAGGATTACTCCAGCCCTTGACTGGCGCCACGCTGAGTGTCCAGATGCCGTTTGGCAGTTCCAGGACTTGCTCTACGGGCTTGCTTAGAGGGATTGCGGTGGACGCGGTGATGATCTGCCTCTCCCCGCTGTCCGGGTGGACACGCGAGAGTTCGTAAGCAAACCCCTGATCGGTCAGTCGAGACAAGCGGGCCGTGTCAAGGATATCGGGAAAGCGGATAACGATGGAGGTAAAACCCCAAAAAAACTTATGGCCAGCTTCATTATCGAGGAAAACCGGAAAGCGCCCGACCACTCCGGTTCCCCCCTGAATCAGTTCAAACGGACCGGCAAGGGTCAGTTTGCCGCTGTCCCTTGCAAGAAGGGCTTCCTTGTTGCGTAACGGATCTGTCAGCAGGTCGCGGCCAATGCCCTTTTCGTTGCCGGCAAGGGGGACAATCTGCCGTGTGACGCCACCAGGTGCCAGTTGCAGCGAATCTGCCCCCGGGTAGAGGGGAAGCATCTGGAGGGCCATTTCGTCAAAGTTGGGAAAATGGCCATTGCCCTGGCGAACCATGGCTGCAAGGGCATAAGTAGCTGACAAGGCCCGTTCAATGTTGCGTTGAAGAGCGTTTGCATAATCCCCGGTGAGGCTGGCGACACGCGTACGGTCTTTCTGAAGACGGAGGTGATCCAGTCGCCAGACAAGCATTGCCGATAAAAGTGTGACAAGGAGAAACACGATGGCCGCGGCAACAAGCGGGCGGGAGAAACGGTGTGGGGATGTTCCGCTTTGATCAATCATCGGATGTACTGGTTCTGTTTGAGGAGATGGTTGTTCATCCAAACCAAAATCCCTTACACGCCCGTAACAAGCCGTCTGCAGCAATACCGAAAAATATAGTCATATGAATCGAAAATCCTCCGATTGATTTCCATGTTTTTTCCCGCCCTCCATCTGCTTCTTTTCCACACTTATTATCTGTTTGGCAAATGACATGTCGTTTGCCACACTAGGGAGGGTTCTGAAAGTGCGAAACCTTGGCCCCTAGTGTGGCAATGACCATAGTGTTTGCCACACTTAATTTGGCAAACTGATGGAAAACGGTTTTGTCCTTCCCTGTTAGGAGCTGCCATTTGCCACACTGAGTGTGGCAACCGGCCTCCCCTTTTGTAAACACTTCATATCTTCAAAGGGAAAGGGGGCATTTAAACCACCTTTTCGATTTGATCGTCACAATATCCAGAATCAAAAAATCCGGCCTAAGTCCAAAAAAATCCCACACAAGTCGGAAAAAACCCAGAAAAA
This sequence comes from Desulfuromonas sp. AOP6, assembly GCF_009731355.2. GTDB lineage: Bacteria > Desulfobacterota > Desulfuromonadia > Desulfuromonadales > SZUA-540 > SZUA-540. The sequence goes on along the minus strand of NZ_AP022810.1, from coordinate 817,750 downwards.
TTTTCCCTGTTTTTATTTATTTGATTTCTCTAACTCAATTTTTTCCGACTTAGGCCGATTTTTTTCCGACTTAGGCGGGATTTTTCGTTTTTCAATTTTATGCAAACCAGTTCGTTCCTCAAACGTGCCTCAAATAAAGGAGCTGACACACTCAGTGAGACAAACGACAAGCAATTTCCATGGGCTGCCAGATGGCAACCCAAGTCAGAAAATGACAAATCGACTTAAGTTTTATCAATCACACTGTTTAGGATCACACCTCCGCAGGCGGCGCCCCTACTTTTATAAAGAAATGCGCCAAATCCCCGAGTTTCAATCCACGCCCCCGTGCGGGGGGCGACTCCCGCTGCGCCAACAGCAATCGCCTGATTTCCTCGTTTCAATCCACGCCCCCGTGCGGGGGGCGACTCCCGCTGCGCCAACAGCAATCGCCTGATTTCCTCGTTTCAATCCACGCCCCCGTGCGGGGGGCGACTGTGAGCATTGCGCCATGGCTTTAACATGAACAGTTTCAATCCACGCCCCCGTGCGGGGGGCGACCCCTCACTGTCTTATTCATAGTATAGTCGTCCCTGAAAAAATATAAGTGCCTGAAATTAAATATTTATTTTCCTGTTTATGATTGATAAAATTACCAGAAAACAGAGTTCATACCCCGATTTCTGGTGATTTTATGAAGCCAAAGAAACCAAAACAGCAAGATCAGGCCGACCTGTTTCGGTCACGCCTGGACCAGATCCTTGACAGGAAGCATCCGCTGTTCGTGCTGGCCAACCAGATCGACTGGTCGGTGTTTGATGCCAAGTTCGGTTGCCTGTATGCCGACAAGGGGCGTCCGGCATTATCCACCCGGTTAATGGTTGGTCTGCACTACTTGAAGCACGCCTTCGACGAGAGCGACGAATCCGTAGTGGCCCGTTTGCTGGAAAACCCGTACTGGCAGTTTTTCTGCGGGTTTGAGTTCTTCATCCATCGCTTGCCGCTCGATCCGAGTTCCCTGGTGCGCTGGCGTAAGCGGATCGGCTCGAAGAACATGGAGCAGTTGCTTGGCGAGACTTTGGAGACGGCCAAGCGGGGCGAACATCTGACCGCGTCGCATCTGGAGCGCGTCAACGTCGACACCACGGTGCAGGAGAAGGCGGTTGCCTTTCCTACCGATGCCCGGTTGCAGCACAAAGCCCGGGTAATGCTGGTCAAGGCCGCGAAGAAACGCGGCATCCCATTGCGGCAAAGTTACCTGCGTCTTGGCAAGACCGCCCTGATCATGTCCGGCCGCTATGCCCATGCCCGGCAGATGCGGCGCGCCAAGGCGGAGCAGAAAAAGGTTAAAAACTATCTGGGCCGGGTGTATCGCAACATCCTGCGTAACTGCCCGCAACCGGATACGGAACTGGCAGAACTGCTACAGTTGACCCGAAGGCTGCTGACCCAGAAACGACACGATAAAAACAAGCTGTACAGCCTGCATGCCCCCGAAGTGGAGTGCATCAGCAAAGGCAAGGCCCATAAGAAATACGAGTTCGGCTGCAAGGTGTCAGTGGCCACAACGTCCAAAGACAACTGGATCGTCGGCGTAGAAGCTTTGCACGGCAACCCATTCGATGGCCATACTCTCAAAGGCGCACTGAAGCAAATCAAGCGCCTGGTTGGCTGGGAAGCCGAAAATGCCTACGTTGACAAGGGCTACAAGGGCAACCCGAAGCAACTGGGCAAGACCAACGTTCATCTGGCCAACCGGAGAAAAAAGAGCATGAAGCCGAATGAGTGGCGCTGGTTCAAGCGGCGAAGCGCCATCGAACCGGTGATCGGCCACATGAAGCAGGACAACCGGATGGATCGCAACTATCTCAAGGGAACCGACGGCGACAAGATGAACGCCATCCTCGCCGCCTGCGGTTTTAACCTGAGAAAGCTCCTGCGGGCTTTTCTTTGGCTTGTTTTCAAAGAACTGGAACGGCTCAAATCGCTGCCGACGTTGCTTAAACGACCCATTTGGGCTGCCAGGGAACTGATACACTCACCTGGCTTGAGCATGGAACTTTATTCGATTGTCGCCTGAAGGCGAAATTTTGAGTTTTTCAGGGACGACTAGTATAGCCTTACTTGTTTCAATCCACGCCCCCGTGCGGGGGGCGACCCCCGTCTAGTGCGTCATAGGCAAACCATGCTTCGTTTCAATCCACGCCCCCGTGCGGGGGGCGACTTCTCCCCAAGCTTATGCAAGAGCAATCCTGGAAGTTTCAATCCACGCCCCCGTGCGGGGGGCGACTATCTCCTTATCTGGTTACGTGCCAATCTACATCGTTTCAATCCACGCCCCCGTGCGGGGGGCGACTCAAGCACCACCTGATAGATTACTCCGTCAATCTCGTTTCAATCCACGCCCCCGTGCGGGGGGCGACATAAAGTAGCGGCGCAGATTGTACGTGCCGACGAAGTTTCAATCCACGCCCCCGTGCGGGGGGCGACCAAGGCCGTTAAGTTGCCATGTGGTCTTGAGCCGTGTTTCAATCCACGCCCCCGTGCGGGGGGCGACTTCATTTAATCAAGCCCTCCGCATACATTTCAGTGTTTCAATCCACGCCCCCGTGCGGGGGGCGACCCGGTGTCGGTAAGCATATGCCCTGCACCAACGAGGTTTCAATCCACGCCCCCGTGCGGGGGGCGACTCGCCCACTGTAGCCATGTGCGAGCCTTCCAGCGTGTTTCAATCCACGCCCCCGTGCGGGGGGCGACATGAGGTTTCCCCGAGGGTCATCAAGCCCTTTTCGTTTCAATCCACGCCCCCGTGCGGGGGGCGACAAGAGGCTTTCGGTGCTTTAATAGCCAATAAGGTAGTTTCAATCCACGCCCCCGTGCGGGGGGCGACCGCCCAAACCCTCTAATAGCGGGCGAGCGTAACGGGTTTCAATCCACGCCCCCGTGCGGGGGGCGACATTCCGTGTCGAAACAGGCGGGGAACACCCTTTTGTTTCAATCCACGCCCCCGTGCGGGGGGCGACGGTCTACCCAGTTTGTGCCAACCCTGTACCAAAGTTTCAATCCACGCCCCCGTGCGGGGGGCGACGCCATCAAAACAACACCTACCACACCACCGAACATGTTTCAATCCACGCCCCCGTGCGGGGGGCGACTTTCCAATTTTCCATTACTTTCTCCCTTCGAGTTGTTTCAATCCACGCCCCCGTGCGGGGGGCGACTTTGTGGGCTTCGATAGCAGCGTCGAGGTTATCGCAGTTTCAATCCACGCCCCCGTGCGGGGGGCGACTCCATCAGCAAGGGCACATCGAGTCTTGCGTCCTGTTTCAATCCACGCCCCCGTGCGGGGGGCGACAAACTCCGGTTAGTTTATTTATGCTGTTTTTTGAGTTTCAATCCACGCCCCCGTGCGGGGGGCGACTTTTATCCCTATGTCTGTTTCCATAGCGGAAAGCGGTTTCAATCCACGCCCCCGTGCGGGGGGCGACCTGGGGTAAATACAGGCTTGCCGTTTTCATCGAGTTTCAATCCACGCCCCCGTGCGGGGGGCGACCTTCAGGTCTGATAGCGGATGGGAGGTTGACCGTGTTTCAATCCACGCCCCCGTGCGGGGGGCGACCGAGTTATAATAAAGCTGCAATCCCTGAGTACCAGTTTCAATCCACGCCCCCGTGCGGGGGGCGACTTCCATACCTGATCGCAGTCTCATCAAGATCGGATAGTTTCAATCCACGCCCCCGTGCGGGGGGCGACGACTGCCGTGTTACAATTTGAGCAGGCAAGACTTGTTTCAATCCACGCCCCCGTGCGGGGGGCGACGTTATGTGTCTGACTTCCCGTTTGACTTTCAACAGTTTCAATCCACGCCCCCGTGCGGGGGGCGACTTCATCTTTCGAGCGCACCTACAAACCGGGGCTGAGTTTCAATCCACGCCCCCGTGCGGGGGGCGACCTGCTGAGTAACCTTCATCGTGTTAGCAACGGTCTGTTTCAATCCACGCCCCCGTGCGGGGGGCGACTCAGCACTGCAAGGATTGACTACATTTGGCGACGTTTCAATCCACGCCCCCGTGCGGGGGGCGACGGTCTACCTTGTCCTTTTCCGCTTGGTACGGTAAGTTTCAATCCACGCCCCCGTGCGGGGGGCGACAGCCCATTCCACTGCGCTCCGTTGACCAGGCAATGTTTCAATCCACGCCCCCGTGCGGGGGGCGACTTGACATATCTAGCCGTTTTAACAGCTTAAAACAGTTTCAATCCACGCCCCCGTGCGGGGGGCGACCGCATGCTGATAACAGCATGATTATGCATTGTTTCTTTTCGACCTTGTGCGAACCATTGCTAAAGTCATAAAAAAAAACACGTTTTAAATCGACCATTCAGATTTATCGATTACTTTCAAAGACTTCTGGCTACGCGAACCTCCCACACAAATCTCCACCGCTTGAGGTTCGCTAGATAATCAGCGGCCCCTCCTGATCCAGTGCTTGCTTGGCACCAATATGCTCTACGCGCTTCTGCCAGTTAGCCCCGAGAAAATAAAACCTCAAACTGTCCTGGTTCTCATCTATCACTTCTACAAGCTGCTGCCGCAAAAAAGTCCATTGTGCCGGGTCAACAAGACATTCGAACACGGAATACTGCACTCGTTGACCATGGTTCTGGCAAATCTTTGCAACTCGCCGCAACCTCCTGGCACCTGTGCGGTCGATGGTTGAAACATCGTAACTGACCAGCACCATCATGACTTATCTCCACACAAAGGGCGGATAGTCATCTATGTCGCCTCGCAGATAACGGGCCAGAAGTTGCGCCTGCGCGTGCACCAGCATCCCGATCGGTATTTTTTCTTGCAAGAAAGGATGGTCAATTTCTTCCTGTTTACGCTTCTGGTACGCAACCAATACAGCTTTGCGGGTGTCGTCATCCATCAAGACTGCACCCGATTCGGTAATTGTGAAGCCTTTCTTTTTAACTTGGCCCAAATTAATCAATGACAGAACCATCCTATCAGCAAGCATCGGACGGAACTCTTCCATCAAGTCGAGAGCCAACCCAAGTCGCCCCGGCCTGTCCCGGTGCAAATAACCAACCGCTGGATCGAGCCCTACAGTTTCCAGCGCAGAACGGGCATCGTGATGAAGAAGGCTGTACGTAAATGAGAGCAGGCAATTGACCCGGTCGAGGGGCGGACGTCGATTGCGTCCGGCAAAGATAAAATCTTCCTTTTGAGCAACAATCAGGTGGTCGAACTGTTCAAAATAATCCCGTGCGGTGCGGCCCTCGATGCCACGGACGCTGTCCAAACCCTCTTCCTGAAGCAATCGTTTGGTGTAATGCGCCAACGTCTTACATGTCTGTTCCATGCCAGCTGCTGCAACTTTGTCCGAATGGTCACGCAGGGCTCGATGGATGTTACGCCGGGCATTGGCCACCTTACCGAGAACAAACATTCGTGCCAGTCGAGCCGAAGACTGATCGCAATCCGCCCGACGATACTGCTCGCGCCGCAGCAACACATTGCCCGACACAGCCCCCTGCACTCTCGCAAGAAACTTACCGTATTCGGTCATGAAGCTGACAGAGACATCGTTTTCTGCACAGTGTCCAAGCAAATATGGACTACAGCTAACCTGGCCAAAACAGACGATGGAGCTCAGGGTATGAATCGGCAAGCGTAGGCGGGTTTCCCGCTCCACCTTGACGACTACAGTTTCACCTTCTTTATGTAGGTAGGCGCCCTGGGCCGTCACATACAGGGTGTTTAGCATTTTCCTCATCAATCCCCCTCACCATACCGGAAAGGTAACGACGCACCGATCGTGCCCTTGCACAGCTTTTCGGCAAACAGACACTCAATAGCGAACAGGAGTCACATTTTTTGTCATACTGCGCCGTTGGCGTTCGCCCCGAGTCAATCATCTGTCGGGTTTTCTGGATGATATCCATTGTCAGATGACGCAAATCTTCGTCAAAATCGACCGACCTGCGCCGGCGTTTCTGGCCATAAAACAGGGCGCCTCTTGCAATAGTGACATTCAGCATCTCTTCAAGGCACAGTGCCTGCGCACAGAGCTGAACCTCATCGCAACGGTCGGCTTTCGGTCGGCCGCGTTTGTATTCCACCGGGAAGACGCTGCCATCGGGATAAAACTCCACCACATCGGCCTTGCCACTTAATCCATACCTCTGCGAGCAGATCGGCAGGGAGCGCACAATACGCACGTCTCCCTGCCACTCGCTCTTTTTGCTGTCAGCCCTTTCGTGTAGCACCTTGCCTTCCGCAGTAAAGCGGTTCTCTGTCCATTGTTGCTCGATGTGGATCAGTGCACACTGGCGCGGACAGAATTGGTAATGCTGCAGGGCCGAGAGCATGATGTAGTCGGATTCGGGGATCATTACAACTTCTCAATAATTTCCACCCCGGCTGGCGCTGGCTCGACCGTCACATCGTAATCCTTGAACGACCGCGGCGGCCCCTCGGTGTTGGCATTGCGCTTGATGTCGATAAGGTCGAAGAGCTTGTGGGCGGGGGCGTTGCCTAGCTTGTCCTGATGCTTGAAGACGAACAGTTTCTGGCTGCTCATCATTCCCCGAGCGGCGGAACGGTCATGCTCGAACATATTGGCCAATGCGTTCCAGAGCAGTTCGAGGTCTTCGTCGGTGAAGCCCGTCTTCTCGGCCAGCGGCGCGGAAATAAACCCCTGTGCGACGTACAAACCGTAGGGGACGATGTGTTTGCGCCCCATGGTGCGCTCTTTTTCCAAATCCTTTTCATTGGTGACCGCCATGCGGGTGATGCTGACCTCTTGTGACAAGATCGGCTCGACGCTCCTGGCAAAAGCCATCTGCACCGGCCCACGCACCTGCCCGCAGTTGACCTCGGTGGTCATAACCGCGCCGAAGCTGCGGATGTCGTAAAAATTGGCGCACATCCATCCGGTAACCTTCTGCGCGTCCTCGATTTTTTTCGGCAACTTCTTGGCTTCGGACTTGAGCTCGCAGGCCTTGTAGGCCATTTCGTGGGCCTGGTTGAGGACCGCCTTTTCCTGCACGTAAATGTTGAAACCCTCGGCCCCCTCCTTGGCAAGGGCGACATGGTTGCGGATCTTGCGCTTCAGACAAACATCGGTCACAAGGCCGTGGCCGGTTTCGGGGTCGACGCGCGGCATGTTGCCTGCGTCGGGGTCACCGTTGGGGTTGCCGTTCTGGACATCGAACAACAGAGCGAATTCGTAACGGTTGGCGATTGCGGTCATCGTTTATCCCTCCTGAGTTTTCTTAGTATAGAAATCTTTACGTTGATGGTAGTAGCCGATCATGAACAGCCCCTGCTCTTCGGCCTTCATGGTCTTGGGAAAATCCGTGAAGTTCGCGGCGATGTCCTGGGTCATGACATCGTAATGAAACGCCCGCCCTTTTTTTTCAGGGTCTTTCTTCAGTTTTGCGATATGGTTGGCCAAGTTTTTCAGAAGCAGGTGAAACACCTGCCCCGGCGTGGCGGCAGCGGCTGCCAAATAGTGATCCTTGATCGTGGCGTTTGCTCCGGGGACCGCCTCTTCCTGGGCTTTTTCCAGCACGGCGAAGAGCCGGCCCAGCAGATAGGGACGATCGGTTCTGCTCTGATCGAGAGACACGGGAACCTCCATTCGTTTATTGCGCATTAAGTAGGCTTTGATCAAAGCGGCGCGGAAATAAGTGACATTGTGCTCGGCACGGATGCGGTCAAGTACGACGGACAACAGGTTCTGCGGGTAGGGCGTCCCGGCCAGCATGGCCCGGGTCAGGCCGCCGGCGAGCACCGGCGAGATATTCTCCGACTTGCCGAGGGTTGCGGTCTGCACCAGCAAGCGCCACAGGGGAGGAAACTCCGGCTCGCTGTCGAACTGCCGCACGATATTGATTTGCCGGTAATGCCGACCGACCTTTTCCAGCAGTTCGCCCAGGCTATTTTCCTGCCAGAAGCGGATCGACAGCCGCGCGGCGTTGGGTGCCAGACCGAGGATGTAAAAACTTACGTCCTCATTCAACTCGGGCATGAAATCGGTCGGCTTGCGCCCGTCGCGGATAGCCTTAAGCAGGCCGTGAATATCCTGAGTGGTTTTCTGGTCGTCCTGCTCCGCCGGTTCTTCCGCATTTTGCTGCGGCGGATCGAACAAGTCGGCGAGAAAGCCTTCGGCTGCGGTCGCTTTTTTCGCCCAGAACACATAGGTGGTGTCGCCGATGACGATCTTCTGGCGACTGTCGCCGGTCAGCAATGCGTTAAGCGCGGTGGTGTAGGCGAAGGCCGAGGTTTCGGCGACCGAGGCCTTGTCCTGCTGGTAGGAGACGAAAGCCGTGGCGTTGAAGGAGACGATATAGCCGCCGGAGGTCTGCCCGCCCCGCACCCCTTTGATCGGCGTGTGGATGCGTGCCAAGGGGACATCTTCCTCGCCGGTAATCAGGCACTGCCCGGAAGGGGCGTCAGAATCTTTCTGCCCGTAGGCCAGCCATTGTTGCTGAATCAACGGTCGGTCATGGATAAATCCGGGCACGCCGTCAAGGCGAAAAACCAGATTGGCACTGGCAACCTCCTCCCATGACTCTTGCAAGCGGGTTACTACTCCCTCGCTTTTTCCACAATCCCACTGCTGCAAAAAATTTCTGACCGCCAGAAAACCGCTGTCCTCGATATCCTTACCGACCTCCAACAGCAATTCATTGAAGGCATCGAAGCGTTCGCGATTCTTCTTCGTCGGCCCCTCGGCATCGGCACCAAATACGTAAGTTGCCTTATCCCAGAGGAAATTGGCCTTGACCCCCGATGTTCTGGTCACCGCTGCCGGCACCGGCATTTTGCGCGGTCGTTTGGCCTTGCCTCTTTCGGCCCGCAAATCCTCGATCGCCTTGAGCGAACCATCTTCGCCGAGCACCAAGGCAAAGGAGATATTCTCAATGCTGGTGCCGTAGCCAGGCATCGCGGCGTCGGGTTCGCCCATCATCCGCTCATAATAACCGTTCAGTGCATGCAGCATCATGCGCGCACCTCCCCTGCCAGCGGCGACGGGGGCGAGATAATGCCGTTGTCCATCTGTGCCCGGAAAAAGAGCGGTGTCATCTCGTTGCCGAAGTCGATATCGAGAAGCATGTAGCCGAGATCCTTGTTCTGGCCGGCATAGCAAGAGGCGGGAATTTCGTCATCGATCAACTCGAAATTGGCAGGAAACTCCCGGCAGCCCAGAGCGGGCTGGTGGAAAAACTGCCCCTTTGACGCCCGCCGCCGGAAGATGTCGAGGTGCTTCCCCTCGTTGTCCTCGGCGCCGGCCTTGTCGGTCAGCTCGAAATGCGCCTCGATGACGTACTCGACGTCGCGCAGCAGGGTTGAGGCGCGCTGCTGGCGGTTGCTGCCGTCGTCGACCAGAAAATAGAGCGGCTTCTTGTCCCGCATCGCGGTGGCGGGATTCGGCTTGGGGATTTTGGAGCTGACTTCATTGCGCCGAATGTTGTCGAACTTGATCGGCTTGAGCACGTGGATCTTGTCGATCACCCAACGAATCGCAGGTTTCCAGTGGATCGCCTCCAGAATCCCACGTGCTGCCGAAGGGGTCATGACGTCGTACGAAACGCGTTCGACCTTCATTTCTGGGCGGGTGAAGCAGGCATAATCACCCCAGACCCGTAGTTTGATGCCATACGCCATAGGCTTCCTCCTTGATTGCTGAATCAACTCGATTAACAGATCAGGTCTTCCGATTCCCAAACCTCCCCCCTGTCGACACACAAACCAACATCATCGCGATAGGCTGCAAAATTCCGAAGAACTGGGAATTTGCCGTCAATAACCTCCAGCGCACCAGATACATCCAATTCACGGTATTCCTTTGTCCTCACAGCCACGCTGTATTGCTGCAGCTTGCGCAGAATTGTCCCGGAATGTTCGGCGTAATATAACCGACACACAAGGGCCTCGGCTTCCGGCTCTTGCGGGATAATCACACCGATGCTTTCGTCCTCGATAAATCGGAAGTCCTGCGCAACCTCGCGGAATGGAAAATAGAGTTCCGGGGTGAGATGCGGATTCAGGCGCCGGACAATCTTTTTTTTATCCAGCTCCTCCACATCGTAGACTAGTTCGAAATAGCGTCGCATCGGGGCCAGTCCAAGCGGATCGCACCCCGGGTGACTGCGCAGCGTCTCTTCGGCACGCGTGGCGCAACGCTTGAGCCAGGGCATGCGAGGCGGCTTTTCAGGCGCATACACGTACACCCGCCCGAGTTGCCCAATATCATTCAGCCGACCCTCGCGATTGCAGCGCCCAGCAGCCTGGGCGATGGAATCGAGCCCGGCCATGGCGCGGTAAACCACGGGAAAATCGAGATCGACCCCGGCTTCAACCAAGGAAGTGGAAATGACGCGACAGGGGAGCTTCGGCTCGGTTCTGAGACGGATGCGAATATGGTCAAGCACTCGCCTTCGATGCTCAGGATACATGTTGGTCGAGAGATGATAGACGCCATCCTCACCCTTTAGCTGTTCGAACTGGGTGCGAGCCTGAGTCTTGGTGGAGACGATGCACAGCACCTGCTTTTCGGCGGCGATTCGGCGGGCCAATTCGTCATCCGCCAAAGTCCCGACAAATTCCACTTTGGTCCGGGAGAGGGCCTCGTAATACCGCTGCGGTTCGTCGATGATTTCACGGATCTCAGGCAGGGCGGCGCGTACGCTGTTCTGGTCGTCAAGCGCCGGCTGGGTAGCGGTGCAGAGCACCACCGAGCAGCCGTAATGCTCGACCAGTTCACGCAGTGATAGCAGACAGGGTTCAAGATATTCGGTTGGAATTGCTTGGGCCTCGTCGAGAACGATTACGCTGCCCGCAATGTTGTGCAGCTTGCGACAGCGCGACGGCTTGTTTCCGAACAGCGATTCGAAAAACTGGAGGTTGGTCGTCACCACCAGGGGCGCTTCCCAATTCTCCACCGCCAGCCCGCGCCGACGGTCGTAGGCGGACTCTTCAGGATCATCTGTCTCCTTGTAATTGCAGTGATGTTCCAGAACCGCCTCGCGGCCGAGGATCTGCTGAAAGACGGCAGCGTTCTGCTCGATGATTGATGTGAACGGGATGGCATAAATGATCCTCCGCTGCGCATTGGCAGCGGCGTGGTCCAACGCGAAAGAGAGAGAAGAGAGGGTCTTGCCGCCACCGGTCGGCACGGTCAAGGAGAAGATCTGCGGCGGCAGCACGGCCTTGGCGCGAACCTGGGTCAGAATCTCGCGGCGCTGCAGGTTGACCTGGGTCGGTGCGGCGTGTTCTAGCAACTCGGCTAGATGCGAGTCCAAGAGAGACTTCAGGTGGGGAATCTGCTGGGGATCGGTTTCCGGCCGATCTGCTTTTTTCTCCGGTGTGCAAAAAGCCTCGGTGTCGAGAAAATCGGCATCAACCAAGCAAGAGAAAATCATCCGGGTGAAGAAGGCCAAGCTAAAACCGGGATGATCTTTCGGATTCAGCCGAAACGGTGTAAGTAATTCCTTTTTGTCGTCGAGACCTGGTGGCGTTGTAATTTCTTCGGAAATTTTTCCGTTTTTGAGTTTGTAATGGAGTTCTCTTTCCTGGGGGCCACCGTCGGGCAAGCCGCCGTGATGACCTGCGATCACGTAGGAGAGAAGCAGCCCCAGCCTCCCGGCGGATTCTAGTGCAAGTCGCGCCCCAAAGGTTGAGTGATCGACACGCTCCGGATTTCCCTCCAACCGTCGTTGAAAGGCTGTTGTCGCTTTCCCAGCATCGTGCAGTAGGCCTGCCATGCGCCCCCATTCACCAGCATCAAAAACAGATGCTAGTTTTTCGGCAATCCTTGCAACATTATGCAAGTGTTCGCTTAGAAGCTGCCACTCAGATTTGTCTTTAGAATCTGTCGAATGTGCATAAAAAATGGTCACATCGTACCCCGCAAGCCCTCCTAAGTTTAGATTTCCCAACGAATTTATATTTACACTTCCCCTTGATATCCCAATTATCTATCTATAGAAGATGAGATATTTTGAACCCGCCCTGCGGTGGGACAAGAGACCTGCGACGGAAAGTGCTACAAAAAACAAGATTCATAAGTTTTAACACTCAGACCCTATACGAATTGAATTTTGACGTCTATCAGGGATTTCCTGATATTTGAATTAAATTTTACTCACAACAATTAAAGCAACCGGTAAATTCCTAGGGAACACCACAGAAGGTAAATAGAACTCTAACTTACTGAATTGATAATTGCTGACTAGTAGGAGACATCACCGGAAGCACCCTACCTGCAGTGGCCTAACTAGAAATTTGAGAAGTGGATGGGGTGCAGCAGGCCATTAAAAAAATCCATATCACTTAAGGACTATTGCTCCATTGAGCACTTTTTGAGATCTTTGGCAGTCTTTTTCTGAGCTCAGCTAGTTCGCCCCTATCTAGAGGGAATCCTCGCAGAGACGAGGCTTAGTCGACCTCTTCCATACGCTCTCAGATCAAGTTACACATTCATACTAGGGTATAAGGCTGTCATTGAGAACCCATCTAACCAACCCGAAGCAAACCTTAATGTCTCATTTTGTGAAGGCAACCGGTGGTCATGAGCTACCAGAAGGTCTCCTCGAAGCGCTAGCGAACCCGCTGACTTACCCGATAACCCTGGTGCCTGGAGATCCAGTTATCGATAGCTGCCTGTTTTTTCCCAAAATGAGGTGCGCCCCCCCTAAAACTTTCAACCAACTTGCTTTGCCAAATTGCGGCTACTCTCTAGGCCAGGAGAAACCACAAAAAGTCATGAAACAATTTGAGAAAGTAGCGAAAAGGTCGTTTTTCGGCCCTTTTTCGTGCAATTTTGGCCCCAGAAATCGTGCCAGAATGTCCCCACAAAACAAAGGAGGACACATGGCAGATTTCACCTTTTCAAGCCTCTCAGATCACTATCCACCTTTCATCGAGCGGAGCCAAATCAGTACCTATTTCGCGTGGCTCACACCCCGTGGAATGAGAAATTTTGACAGCGCAGGCAAGGGTCCAGAAAGATTAAAGGTAGGGAAAACAGTAATTTATCCGACTGACAAACTATTGGCTTGGCTGGATGATCGTGCAAAATCTCCATCAACCAATGTAGCTAAACCCAGCACGGATGATCCACCCGAAAGACAGCCAACGGCTAAACGGGGCCGCCCCAGGAAAAAAGCCCACACGGCCAAGGCCACCTAAATAATTGAGGGGTAGAAAAATCAACTCTTTGTCCCTCAAAATGAAGAAAAAGAAGCAGACCAGAGTGGCAGGTGTGTTATACACCATTAACATACACGGACCTATCACTGGAAAAAGCTATGTCTCATTGATCCCAATACTTTTTCCTCAGGCGGCCATAAGCGCCCTTAAAAAGCAGTTTGGAGAAGAAAGCGTTTTAAAACCGTCATCCCTAATAAACCCGGCCTTTTTGGAGACGGAAAAACACCAGAACACCATTATAAGGCAGTCCCCGAATTCAACAGGAGCGAAGAACTTTCGCGCTCTTGTTGAAGAGTTTTTGGCGGTAGTTGATATGGAGGAAAAGGCCTGTGGCTGAAAAGCATTGGCTGGATGAACACCTCGATAATCTATTCGGAGAGGGCCCTATCGACCCTGACACTTTCTCCTCAAAGGATTTGGAGCGAGATAGACGTATCAGGGAAAATATTCAAAAAATAAATTCGCCGAGAGGTGGTATTTTAAATAAAAATGAAGAAAAAAAGACCCCTTGAGTAGACCCCTGGGCCGCCACCGGTGGCCCCCGTAGACCCCATTAGTAGCAACCCTAGCCCCCCTGAGTGGACCCCCTCTAAGGCAATAGAAAAAGGTTTTGTCCCTGTCCTTGACGAGGCATCTTATACTCGGGCGATTAGTTTATTTAGGGGGTCCGCACAGAAAAAAATAATAAAATATGGGTCATGACTAGAACAGCGGATGCATACGGACAATATTGAGGATGATCCGGTAGAGGTTCTGGTCACGAAAGTTAAAACGAAATTCGCACTCCTTGAGGTGTAAGTAGAAGGTTGCTTTACTCATACCTCTGAACCTGGTGAGCCGGGATTTAGCGAATCCCCAGAAGCCTTCAATGCCGTTGATATGGGTCTTGCCCCTGGCAAATTCATTTCGGCCATGATCGACACGCAGATGCTTACCGTAACCAACATCGACAAGGCCATTGTATCCACGCCAGCCATCTGAGTAAATAACGCTTTCAGGCGCTACCTTGCCTCGGATAATCGCTTGCAGTGTGGCTTTAGAACAGTCAGGGACGATCTCAGTATAGACTTTCCCATTGCGTTTAAAGACACCAAAGACGATGGTTTTTCCATAAGCACCACGCCCACGTTTCCCCTTGGTCCGGCGGGCGCCAAAGAAGGATTCATCAACTTCAACCTCTCCTGAAAGAGGTGACTGTTGTTCACAAAATTCCGCTAATCGTTCCCTAATCGCCCGGAGAAAACGATTGACGGTATTACGGTTCAGCCCAGTCAATTCAGCAATCTGGGTGGCCTCTAAATTGAGGGCAAAAAGCTTCACCAGTTCACGAAATTTGGCTTCTGAAATGAACGATTTGCGTACTTGTTTTTCATTGTCATGACAACAGGTTAGCATAGTTTTATTACACCTGTTCTAGTCATGACCCTAAAATATTTACAAAGAGCCAACCAAAGGATTCTCTTCACATCTACAACGGAAATAGCTGAATAATTGGATATTTCCAAAGGCATGGTAAAAAAAAAACTGCCCCAGTTACAAGAAGCAGGTATCATTTTGGCTGGCGAACAAGCCTACGATAAACAGAAAAGGAAACACGGACAAAAAATCATTTTTTGTGGCCCTATTGATGAGGAAAAAAATACCAGTACCCCCCCAGAGTGGCAGCCACTATCCCCCTCTAAGAGAGATAGATCTTTAGAAGATAAAAATCTATCTATCTTAGATCCGCTCGTCGAAAAACTACTGTCTTGGACCGACGAACAAATGCAGGAGTGGTATCCCCACCTCTTTGGGGAAGGTTTTCAAAGCTCTCAAATTCATCAGATTGTAAACGACCTGCATACGCGTTGTCGATCTCTCGATCTCATCATTAAATCCCTGGATTATGCCGAATGGGAACTTGCTCACGGAAAGATGGTGGACAAAGAGGGGAGGGTTGTGGGAAAGCCGGCCTCGTATCTCTTCACCAGCCTGAAACAGCAGGGACATTATCGCCGGCCGCAAGGGTATGTGGACCCGCTAGAAAAGGCCCTTGAGGAAGAAAAAAGGCGCCAGGAAGATCTATTGAAGCAGCGCGAAGCCATCGAAGAGAAGGTTTTTCAAGGCTGGCTTGATTCCCTGTCCGACAAAGACAAGGAAAAATTGTAAAAAGAAAGGATGGCCAAAGCCTATCCTGAACCAGCCTCTATTTTCTTGCGGGCTAAATGGAAAGAGGTTGACGGCAAGTGCGGAAGTGTACCTGAAATCCCGTAAAGTCAGTCGGGCCTGTCCTGCGGGACATTAGGTATAGCCCTGAACGGGATATCAGGTACACCCTGCGGATCGCAATAAAAGCCTCAAAAAAATGTACCTGATATCCCGCAGGAGATAGAGAGTTTATTACCTGCATGTTGCATGAACCCTATTGACGGGATATCAGGTACACCATCACGGGCTGATTGCTCAATTCAAGCGCAAATGTACCTGATATCCCATCTGTATCCACAAAGAGCGATTTACGGGATATCAGGTACCAGCGAAGACTGCTACGGGATATTAGGTACTCGCTGCGCTTTCTAATAAAGGCGGTTAAATCTTTTTATGTAAAGAGCTGTTGTCCCAGTCGAACACTCTCCGGTTGGACCGCACATTAAAGAAATTCCTGACAGGCTTCCGGGAGAGGGTGATGGCTCGGGGACAAAACGGGGACAGTTTCTAAAATGACACAAAATGATCCAATAAAATTTACGGGGACAAAACGGGGACACTGAATTGTCCCCACCAAGGTTTTACACACAAAAAAAGGACTTCCAACAGTCTTTCAACCATCAGAAATCCCTTGAATTTTTGGCGCGCGATACAAGATTCGAACTTGTGACCTTTGGCTCCGGAGGCCAACGCTCTATCCAGCTGAGCTAATCGCGCATGGGCTGTCCTATATAAACCATCTCCTGGCGAATTGCAACCGCATTCTTGCGCTCGGGCGGTTCAGTGGCGCGCTTCACTCTTCCTCTTCGTAGGTCTTGCGAATCAACAGCAGCACGAACCCGGCCAGGACAAAAAAGCCGACGACGATGGCGCCGTAGACCTTGCGGCTTGCCAACTCGTCGAGAATGGCATCGACCTGCCGACGCATCTGGCGCAGGGTGTCCCTGAATTTTTCCGTCTCGGCGTTTATTTTCAGCAGATCGACGCTGTGAAAGAGCCGGTGATACTCGTTGCGCAGCGAGAACAGCGACTTCTGCAGGGTGTCAATGGCCACCCCCTGGCGATGCAGCAGATCCAATTCTTTTTCCAGTTCGACGATTTCATGGTCGGTATCCGCCAGAGCGCTGCGAATTTCGCCTGCCCGCTCATATCCGTGGCATTGCCCGCAGGCCTGGGGATTGATGAGGTCGAGACTGGCTTTTTTAACGGGGTGGGCAGCATGGCAGGTCACACACTGGGGGCCTGCACTGTTGGGTGCTTTGCCATGAGCGCTGGCGAGGTAGTCTTCGAGCACGCCGATATGGCAACGTCCGCAGAAGTCGGCAATCTGCTCAGGGGCCGGCACTCCGATAAATCCCCTTTCGGGGCTCATCGCCATCGGGGCATCCGTGGGGTCGCCGCCGTGGCAATGGTGGCAGGAGACGCCCTGTTCGGCGTGGATACTCTGACGCCATTGGGGCACAGGCTGACCGAGGCTTCCGGCCTGACCGCTGTGACATTGCAAACAGACGGTCGCTTGCGCTGGATTCGTTACGGCAGCCGCTGAGACCGCTGTCAACGGAAAGGTCAGCACCCCCAGAAGCAGAAGAACCGTTATTCTCATGAGTAGTGCCCCCATAGGGAAATGGCTGCAAACAGGAGCAGTCCGAGGACAAAACAGGTGACAAAGATGGGCCTTTGGGCAGGCCGGCGTTCCGTCCCCCTGTCGATGAAAGGCAGCAGCGCAATAAAGGTCATGGCGGCCCCCTGGGCGGCCAGCCCCATGAATTCACTTGGAAAGATTTTCATGGTCTGATAGGCCCACAAAAAATACCACTCGGGCTTGATACCGGGGGGCGTCACAAAGGGATCGGCTGGTGTAAAGGCGGTCGGCGGGATAAACAGGTGGGGCGCAAAAAATGTCAGAGCCATAAAGACGGCAAAGACAAAGGCGTTGACCGCCAGATCCTTGGTGATGATGTTGGGAAAGAAGGGAATATCGCCGGCAGCGGCATCCGGTGGCGGATTGCCTGCGGTTGATCCCTGACTACTTGATGCGAAGGGAGGGGTCGAAATGCCGACCCGCCGGATACAAAAGAGATGAAATCCGATGAGAAGGGCCAGGAGCAGGGGCAGGCCGATGACATGCAGGACAAAGAATCGTCCCAGCGTGGCCTCTGAAACCATGGTGCCGCCCCGCAGTATGTTCACCAGTGCCTCCCCCACAAAGGGCACGGCTCCTGCCACATCGGTGGCGACGGTGGTCGCCCAGAAGGACAACTGGCTCCAGGGCAGGAGATAGCCGGTCAGACACAGGCCGAAGGTCAGGTTGAGAAGGATGAATCCGGAAAGCCAGTTGAGTTCCCGCGGTTTTTTGTAGCTCCCCATGAAGAGAACGGAGAGCATGTGCAGCAGCAGGACGATGACGATCACATTGGAGCCGACGACGTGCAGATAGCGGAACAGCCAGCCGAAGGGCACTTCGTTCATGATCCGGTGGACACTGTCATAGGCCAAGTCCGCGTGCGGCACGTAGTAAATCAGCAGCAGCATGCCGCTGACGACCTGGACGGCAAAGAGCGTCAGCAGAACAGACCCCAGCGCGTACCAGACATTGATTTGCCGCGGCACCAGGTAGCCAGTCAGGTTGGCTCGGATGAGCTCGCGGATACCCAGCCGGGCATCCAGAAAATCGACCATCCCCGCAAGGAGACGCATGGTTTACTCCTATCCGATGAGAAGCTGTTCCCCGGAAAGGGTCACAGGCAGCGACACGAGGGGCTTTGGTGGGGGACCGCCCAGGACGGCACCCGCTGGAGAAAAACGGCCGGCGTGACAGGGGCAGACAAATTCCTGTTGCTGGGGCTTCCACTGCACGACGCAACCGAGGTGGGTGCAGATGGCTGAAAAAGCGGTAAATTCGCCAGGCGCCATCTGCATGACAACGGCGGTGCCGCCACGATAACTGAAAAACAGGACACCGCCAACTTCGACGCTGCCCCGGTCAAGGGCGACCCGTCCATCGTTTCCGTCCTGCTTGAGGGGCGTCAAAAATCGCAGCAGAGGCCAACCGGCCAGAAATGCCAGGGCGGCGCCGATGGCCGCCAGCACCACGGTGAGAAAGAATCGTCGTTGGGTGGAAGAAACGGACTGGTTTTCCATAGATTCTCCCTCACTTTTATCGATACCGGCAGGTGAGTCCTCGTCTTCTGTCCCATGGACCCTCAAGGCTGGGCCTTGCCCATGACGGAAAAACTGACGGGAACCTTCACCACGGGAGTGTAGGAGCTGTTGGTGGACATAACGACATAGCCCTTGCGTTTGACGGCGCCTTCCCCAGGCGCCACGGCAATATGCAGTGTCACGGATTCACCGGCCAACAACATCTTGCTGGAGAGGGTGGCCTGCACATCCTGCAGATCGGTCTGGATATCCTCGATTAAAATATTCTGCGGACCAACATTGCCGATAACAATAGCGGCCTCGCCGACGGCGCCGGACTCCAGCGCACCCAGGTCAACCCTGGTGGGCTCAAGCACGAGTTCGGGCGTCACCTGGCCGCGCAGATAGAACTGGGCGACCCGATGGCGCGGATCATTCGTATAGACGTAGACTGTTTTGACAACCGGACCACGGAAGCGGGTCGAATCGAAGGTCACCCGCAGTTGGGCTGATTGCCCGGGCTGAATCTGGTAATCGGACAGCAGGGCCGCCGTGCAGCCGCAGGAGCTCCGGATCTTCTCGACGAGCAGAGGCCCATCACCGGTATTTTCGAGTCGAAAGCTATGCTCCAGCTGCTGCCCCTGATAAATCTCACCAAAACGGAAATCGGTGGATTCCGCCAGTAGTCGTGGCTCTTGCGCCAGCGCAACGCCGGGTAAAAGAAAAATCAGCAGAAATCCGGCCCAAAACCCATTGATCTGCATCCATCAACCTCCTTTAAACGGAAAAAATTCCCCCACAAGGGGAAAAACATCTGCTCTATCTTACCATATTCGCCAAAGCTGCCCGTAAACCTATTGAAATATACCGAATAAATTGACACAAATTCGTTATCTTGCTATAGAATACAGCTTTGCTTCACCATCCCTTTTTTCAGGAAATCACATGGAAAAACCCACTCTGACAGTGCTCTATTCGAAGGATTATATCACCGAACAGGTCAAACGCCTGGGAGAAGAAATCAGCCGTGACTATGCCCAGGAAGAGGTCCTGCTGGTCGGTGTGCTTAAGGGATCCTTCCTTTTCTTCGCCGACCTGGTCAGAGAAATCACCGCTCAGGTCGTGGTCGATTTCGTGCGCCTGGCGAGCTACGGGTCCGACACCCAGTCTTCCGGTATCGTGGAGATGCGCAAAGACCTGGAAGAGCCCATAAAAGGGCGCCATGTCGTTATCGTGGAGGATATTGTCGACAGCGGCTTCACCCTTCAGTCCCTTTACAATCGTCTGCTGCTGCGCGACCCCAAGTCCCTCAAAATATGTACTCTCATCGACAAAAAAGCACGCCGCGAAGTGGATATCGACGCGGATTATACCGGCATCACCATGGAAGATGGCTTTATTGTCGGTTATGGCCTCGATTTCGATGAAAAGTATCGCAACCTTCCAGACATCTATCTGGTAGAAGGCGTCTGACAAGCCCTATAGGAGAGGAACGCATGATCATCCAATGCTCCGAGTGCCAGGCCCGGTTCAAACTCGCGGACGAAAAAATCAAAGCCGAAGGCACGAAAGTCCGCTGTTCGAAATGCCGGCACATTTTTACCGTTTACCCCCCCGAATCTGAAGAAACGTCCATGCCGGCTGAAACGGAAGAGTCTTTCACGGCATCCCCACCGGAACCGGAACAACCGAGCGGCCCAAAACTCGACATCGACTTCAGCGCCTTTGAAACCAGTGACGACGAGGACGCGGAAGGAACCGATGCAGGTACGCCTGCCTCTTCCTTCGATGAATTTTCTTTTGGCGAGGAGACAGAGGACGAGAAGGATGAGGTGCCTTTTTCCTTCGGCGACACCGAGGACACCTCACGGGATGATGATGACCAGGACGACACCACGGAACCTTCGGCAGAGAACGATGGCGAGGAGGACGATTTTTTTGGCAGTCTGACGGATGAAAGCGCCCTGAGCGAGAAAGATTCGGCCGAAGACTTTGACTTCGGCACCGAGGCGACAGAGGACGATTTCGGGTTCACGGACGCCTCTCCATCTGAAACGGAAGATTTCTTTGCTACCGATGCGGACGAAAAACCGGGTGAGATCGCCTCCCCTTTTGAAGACAGTTTTTCCGAGACCCGGGACGATGATTTCTCCTGGGATGAAACCCCTGCCGAGAGCGGCCCCAGTGATTTCGAATTTGAGGAATCCGCCACCACCCCCTCCTTGAACCAGCCCTTCGAGGAAGAGGGTCTTGCCGACAATAGCACGACCGAGTCGAGCTTTCTTTTTGGCGAGCCGGAGTCGGCAGAAGAGACTGCCACCGCAGTTCCCACGCCGAGGGCAACACCCGAAAAATCCCCTGCCAAGGGCTCCCAAAAGGCAGACAAGGCCCGCAAAAAGTCAGGCGGAAAATCCCGCAAGAGCCCATGGCGTGGCCTCATCCTTTTTGTACTCGTCCTTCTTCTCGGCTTGAGCGCCGCCGGGGGGTACCTCTTTTACAAACAGGGGAATCTGGATATTTCCACCATACTGACCCAGTTGACGGGCCAGCCCCCCCAAGCACAGCCGGCCGGGCAGATCCAGATCACCGATCTCACCAGCGCCTTTGTCAGCAACCGTGAGGCCGGGGAACTCTTTGTCATTCACGGCCAGGCAGTCAACCAGTTCAAGGAAGTTCGCTCGGCGATTGCCGTCAAGGGCGTTCTCTACAACCCGAACGGTAAAGCCCTGCTGCAACAGACAGTCTTCTGCGGCAATCGCCTGACGACAACAGAACTGCAGGAATGGCCTTTTGACAAAATCGAAGAAGCCATGAACAATCAGTTCGGCGACTCCCTCTCCAACCTCAACGTCGCTCCCGGTGCCCGCATTCCCTTCACCATCGTCTTCAAGAACCTGCCGAGCGACCTGAGCGAGTTCACGGTCGAAATGGCCGACTCAAAACCCGGCTCCAAGCAGTAATCGCTTCGATACCAACGAAAAAAGCCGCACGATGTGCGGCTTTTTTCGTTGAAGCGTCCAGACTGAGTATCCTACTTCGGCTCCTCGTCTTTATCCTTGCGATCAGGACTGACATCTATTTCATCTGCTTCCTGGGTGGCCTTCTTGAAGTTGCGGATGCCCTTGCCCAAGGCGCCGCCGATTTCGGGCAACTTGCCGGCACCGAAAATCACCAGCACCAGCACGAGAATGATGACAAGCTCCGTAGCGCCCAGTCCGAACATACGCACCTCCCGTTCACCAAGGAAAAAACACCAGGGGATTCGCTGAAAAAATCAGGGGCGGCCCGAGAGCCGCCCCTTGGTACGGGTCGATCAGGGAGCGTTGATCGCGTCGACGGGGCAGGTGTCGACACAGGCGCCGCAATCAGTGCAGGTAGCTGCATCGATGACGCGAGCGTCACCCTGCTCGCTGATGGCGTCAACGGGGCAAGCGGGTTCGCAAGCACCGCAGTTGATACACTCGTCAGTAATGGTGTGAGCCAAAGGAATCACCTCCTTTTCCTGTTTATTGTCCGTTCATCGGGAATATATACACCAGTTCCCCCCCCCGTGTCCACCCCCAAAGAGGGGCGAAAATGAAACAAAGTTCTTGCAATCCGAACAGTGTTGCTATAGTCTTCTAGAACATTTTTACCGGCCATCCTGTGGCCCAAGCGCGCGATTTCATTACAGACAATTTTTATTCTAAACAAACTTTTTCAGCCATATAAAACAATATTTTGAAAATTCAGCTTGTTTTCTATTCACCAAATCCGAGGAGGACATTCGCTGCATGGATATACTCGCTCTGAACTGCGGCAGTTCATCGCTCAAATACCAGCTCTTTGACTGGGAGCGCAAAGAAGTCATCGCCAAGGGCATGGTCGAACGCGTCACCATCGGGGACTCCTTTATCGTTCACGAAGTCCCCGGGCGGGAAACCTACCGGGAGGAGTATGAGTGCCCCGATCACAAAGTGGCCATGCACCTTATCATCAAAACCCTGACGGACAAGACCCATGGAGTGGTCAGCGACCTCAACAAGATCTCCGCTGTCGGGCACCGGGTCGTCCACGGCGGCGAAAAGTTCACCCGCTCGGTGCGCATCGACGACGAAGTTCTGAACGCCATCAAGGACGTGCAGCATCTGGCCCCATTGCACAATCCGCCCAACATCGCCGGCATCGAAGCCGCCCAGGCCGTGCTGCCCAACGTGCCCCACGTCGCCATTTTCGACACCGCCTTCCACCAGACCATGCCGCAGCACGCCTACATCTATCCCCTCCCTTTCGAGTGGTATGAAAAGTACGGCGTACGCCGCTACGGATTTCACGGCACCAGCCACCTCTATGTCTCCAAGCGGGCGGCGGTCATGCTCGACAAGGACCCCGAGGATTGCAATATCATTACCATGCACATCGGCAACGGCGTCTCCCATTGCGCCATCAAGGGGGGCGTCTCTGTCGACACCAGCATGGGCCTGACCCCTCTGGAAGGGGCCGTCATGGGAACGCGTTGCGGCGACATCGATCCTGCCATCCCGGCCTTCATCATGGATCAGGAGGGCTTCAACCCCCGGGAGATCGACTCGATTCTCAACAAGAAGAGCGGGATCTACGGCATCACCGGCCAGTTCACCGACCGCCGCGACGTCATCGAAGGTGTTGAAAAGGGCGATGAGCGCTGCCAGCTGGCCCTGGAAATCGAAGCCTACCGTCTCAAGAAGTATATCGGCACCTATGCCGCCGCCATTGGCGGTCTCGATGCCGTTGTCTTCACGGCCGGCGTCGGCGAGATGGCCTGGCTCATTCGTGAAAAAGCCCTGGAAGGCCTTGAGTTCATGGGGATCAGCCTCGACAAGGAGAAGAACCGTAACACCATGACACGCAAACGGGAGACGGTGATCACCAAACCCGATTCCAGGGTCAAGGTGTTCGTCATCCCCACCGACGAAGAGCTTGTCTTTACCGAGGACGTGGTGGGCATTCTCGAAGGAACCTACACCGACCACATGCAGTTCTCCTACTCCTTCGCCAGCAGCGACTTTCAGCGCAAGTAGACATATAACGATTTCTCAGTTTTCACGCAAAAAGGCCGACGGTTTGAAATCCGCCGGCCTTTTTGCGTTGATAACTCTCGGTCGGGTCTACTGTATCAACCCTGGGCCTGCACCGCCGTGATGGCGGCGACGCTGATGATGTCTTCCACGGAGCAGCCGCGGGAAAGATCGTTCACCGGCTTGGCCAGCCCCTGGATGATGGGGCCGACCGCTTCGGCGCCGGCAATCCTCTCCACCAGCTTGTAGCCGATATTGCCGGCATCGAGATCGGGGAAAATGAGGGTGTTGGCTTTGCCGGCCACTGGAGAGCCGGGCGCCTTCTTCTCCCCGACCTTGGGCAACAGTGCCGCATCGGCCTGCAGCTCTCCATCGATCTGCAGCGAGGGATCGAGTTTTTTAGCCAGCTCCAGAGCCTTGAGCACCTTGTCGATATCCTGGTGGCTGGCGCTGCCCTTGGTGGAGAAGGACAGCATGCCGACACGGGCATCCACGCCGAGGAAACTCTTGCAGCTTTTGGCCGTGGCCACGGCGATATCGGCCAGGGCTTCGGCATCGGGATTGGGATTGACGGCGCAGTCGGCAAAGAGCAGGACGCCGTTTTCGCCGAAAGCGGTATTTTTGGTCACCATGAGAAAGACGGAGGAGACGGTCTTCATCCCCGGCGAGGTGCCGATCACCTGAAATGCGGCGCGCAACACATCGCCCGTGGTGTTAAAGGCCCCGGCCACGGCGCCACCGGCATCCCCTTTGCGCACCATCATGGCACCGAAATAGAGGTTGTCGTCTGCAGTCAAGAGCGCTTTCGCCTCTTCACGGCTCAGGCCCTTTTTCTTGCGCAGCTCGACCAGCTCATCCACGTACGCTTCCAGCTGCGGTGCCGTCTTGGGATCGAGACAGGTGACTCCTTCCAGCGAAGCCTTGAGATCACGGGCCCTGGCCGTGAGCGTGGCGGGTTGGCCCAAAAGCACAACCTTGGCCAGCCCGTCCTTGACAATCTGGCCGGCGGCCTGAATCATGCGATCATCGTATCCTTCCGGCAAAACAACGGTCTGCACATTCTGCCGGGCTTTCGCTTTAATCTGATCGACCAAATGCATAAGAGGTTCCTCCTTCAAAACAGAGTTTTATTAAAGCCCCATTTTATACCCGAAGCTCCCCGCCAAGGTCAACCCTTTTCCCCGTACCGAGCAGCTTCCTCTCGTGGAATGATCGCTGGCCTCCTTCGGCTCTCTTCATGTATACTGTCCTGACACCATTTACCATTAACGACATCGTTGCCTTTATGCAATTCAGCCGCAACCAGGATCCGATGATCCTGGTCTTCATTATACTGTCTCTGCTGGTGCACCTGCTGCTGCTTTTTTTGGTGCCGCAGCGCACCCTCTTCCCTCCCCCCGAGGCCGACACGCCCCTGGTTGTGGAAATGCGCCCGCCGGAGCCCAGAGAGCCGGCGCGCGAGCGTGAGCTCGACGCGCCTGTCGTCACCCCGTCGGAACAGCCACGACAGACCCCCGCCAAACGTCTCGGCCCCGCTGACCAGGAAGTGGAACGGGAAACGGCTCCCAAAGGCGACTTTATCGAAGACCGGGCCCCCAGCGCCCCACCGGCGCCGCCGACACCGAGGCAGCCTCCTTCACCGACGCCCCCGGCACCCGAACCACCCACCGACCAACCCTCGGCCAAAACCGGCATCGAGGCCCGGCCTGGCACCTCCGGGCCACAAAAAACGGCGCCGGAACAGGCGACGGAACTTCCAGACAAAAAAGCCCTGATGGCGGCCCTCAATCAGGCCGCCGCCAAAAGCGCCAACCAGTATCTGCAGGAATGGCGGAGCAAGTACCGGGAGGACGTGGTCGAAGGCGAAGCGGTCTGGCTGGACATGGAAAACGACCTGCTGAATTCTTTTTTCAGCCGCTTCCGCGATAGAATCTATTTAGTCTGGAACTATCCGGCCCGCGCCGCCGAACGGGGCGAGCAGGGACGCTGCCTGCTGCAGGTCACGGTCAACAAGGACGGCACCTTGGAAGAAGTCGTACTTAAAGAGAGTTCCGGCTATCCGCTCCTAGACCAGGAGGCCATCGACGCCGTGCACAAGGCTGCTCCTTACGGCGCTCTTTCCCGCTACTACGAGAAAGAGACTCTGACCATCTTCGTTGTCTTCCAGTACCATCTGACCAGCTTCTCTTCCCGCCCCGGCGACATCCTATAGAAAAAGGCCCTTGCGGGCCCCTTTCTTCAGTCTGATTTTTCCCATTTCAGCTTGGGCCGCCGCGCCGCCGTCGTTTCATCCAACCGGCCGATGCGCGTGCGGCCAGGAGCGGCGGTGAGCAAGGCTGGATTCTCCCGAGCCTCACGGGCGATGGCCAGCATCGCCTCGCAGAATTCGTCGAGAGTTTCGAGGCTCTCCGTCTCCGTCGGCTCGATCATGATGGCGCCTTTGACCACGAGGGGAAAGTAGATGGTGGGCGGATGGTAGCCGTAGTCGATGAGACGCTTGGCCAGATCGAGGGTGTGGCAGCCGCCCTCCAGGTTTTTATCGGAGAAGACGACCTCGTGCAGGGACCGCCCGCGGTAGGGGAGATGATAGACCTCCTGCAGACGGGCCCGCACGTAATTGGCGTTGAGCACGGCCATGTGCGCCACCCGCTGCAGCCCGTCGGCGCCCATGCTGCGAATATAGGCATAGGCCTTGACGAGAACGCCGAAATGACCGTGGAAAGCTTTGACCCGGCCAACGGAGTGGTCAGGGTCTTTAAGCACAAAACCCTCGGCCTTCTTGTCGACAACAGGTGCGGGCAGAAAGGGGGCGAGCTTGGCGCAGACCCCCACCGGGCCGGCGCCGGGGCCACCGCCACCATGGGGGGTGGCGAATGTCTTGTGCAGATTGAAGTGCATGACATCGATGCCCATGTCCCCCGGACGCGCCATACCAAGCAGGGCATTGAGGTTGGCGCCGTCGCAGTAGACCAGCCCCCCCTTGGCATGCACGATACGGCAGATTTCGGCGATATCCGACTCGAAAAGGCCGAGGGTATTGGGATTGGTCACCATGAGCGCGGCGACGTCCTCGGACATCTGCTCTGCCACGGCCGCGGCACTGAGGCGGCCGTCGGCTCCGGAGGCAACGGGACTGACCTCGTAACCGCAGAGGGCAGCCGAGGCAGGATTGGTGCCATGAGCCGTATCGGGAATGAGTACCCGGTGGCGCTTCTCGCCCCGGGATTCATGCCAGGCGCGGATGACCAGCATGCCGGCAAACTCCCCCTGGGCACCGGCCGCTGGTTGCAGGGACAGGGCCGGGAAGCCGGAAATTTCCGCCAACGCCTGCTGCAGCTCGTACATCAGTTCGAGCGCTCCCTGGCAGAGCGCTGCCGGCGTATGCGGATGGGTAGCGGCAAAACCCGGCAGACGCGCGGCCACCTCGTTGACTTTGGGATTGTACTTCATGGTGCAGCTGCCCAAGGGATAAAAGCCCGAGTCGACCCCGTAGTTCCAGGTGGAGAGACGGGTAAAGTGGCGCACCACATCGACTTCCGACAGCTCGGGCATGCCACCAACCTCGTCGCGGGTCAGACCCGCCGGCAGGGTCGCCTCCTCCACGTCCAAGGCCGGCAGGGTATAGCCCTGACGACCCGGATCGGAATGTTCAAAGAGCAGCTTTTCGTTGAGGACAAGCCCCGTGGTTCCCAGACTCTCCATCAGGCACCTCCTGCCAGGGCGGCTACCAGCGCGTCGATCTGCGCACGGCTGTTCTGTTCGGTCACACAGACCAGCAGACAATCATCCATCCCTTCGTACCAGGGCGCCAGGGCGATGCCCCCCAGGATGTCCTGCCCCGCCAGGCGGTCAAGCAGCGACTGGGTCTTGCCGGGGACCTTCACCACGAATTCGTTGAAGACCGGCCCGGTAAAGGGGAGGGAGAAACCCGGCAGCGCCGCGAGCTGCCGGCGAGCGTAGGCGGCCTTCGACAGGTTGTGACAGGCCAGTTCACGGATCCCCTTCTTGCCCAGCAGGGCGAGCCAGATGGTGGCGGTCAGCGCACACAGACCCTGGTTTGAACAGATGTTGGAAGTGGCCTTTTCCCGGCGGATATGCTGCTCACGGGTGGACAGGGTCAACACATAACCCCGCCGCCCCTGGGCATCCACGGTCTCGCCGACCAGGCGGCCGGGCATGGAGCGCAGATCCTGCTGGCGGCAGGCGAAGAAACCAAGAGACGGACCACCGAAGGAGAGAGGGATGCCGAAGCTCTGCCCTTCACCGACGACGAGGTCGGCCCCCAGCTCGCCGGGAGACTTGAGCAGCCCGAGGGCAACCGGCTCCTGTACGGCGACGACCAGGCGGGCGCCCACGGCATGGGCCGCCCCCGCCAGGCCCGCCACATCTTCAATCACGCCGAAGAAGTTGGGATAGCCGGTTACCAGCGCTGCCGTCTCGCCATCGAGCAGATCATGGAGTGCCTGAGACGAGGTCTTTCCCGTCTCATCCCAGGGCACCTCCACCAAGTCCACGTCGAGGCACTGACAGTAGGTGCGCACCGTCTCCCGGTAGTGGGGGTGAAGAGACTGGCACATCAGCACCCGCCGGCGGCGGGTGGCCCGCATGGCCATGAGGACCGCCTCGGCGCAGGCGGAAGCGCCGTCGTACATGGAGGCGTTGGCCACGTCCATCCCGGTCAGCTGACAGATCATGGTCTGAAACTCGAAGATGGCCTGCAGGGTGCCCTGGCTGATTTCCGGCTGGTAAGGGGTGTAGGCGGTGGTGAATTCACTGCGGGAGACCAGATAATCGACCACGGCGGGGAGAAAGTGATTGTAGGCGCCGCCGCCGAGAAAGCTCACATGGCTCTCCACCGTGGCATTTTTGCCGGCCAGGCGCTTCATGTCCCGCAGAAGGTCGCTTTCGGCCAGAGGAGCCGGCAGCTCGAGGGAGCGCCGCAGGCGGACCTCGCCGGGAATCTCTTCAAACAGCGCGTCCACCGTCGGGACGCCGACAGTGGACAGCATCTGCCGGACGTCCTCGTCGGTGTGGGGAATATAAGGATGGCTCATGGGCGCTCTCTCCGTGCTCCGTTGTGCGTCTATTCTTCCTCCTCGACAAAAGCCTGGTAGGCGTCGGCATCCATCAGGTCAGCCAGGTCAGCCGGGTCATTGATGCGCACCTTGATCATCCAGCCGTCCTCGTAGGGCGAGGTGTTGATCAGCTCCGGGGTATCGGGCAGTTCTTCGTTGATCTCCACCACTTCCCCGGAAACAGGGGCATAGATGTCGGAAACGGCCTTGACCGACTCGACCACGCCGAAGGACTTGCCGGCCACCACGTCGGCGCCAACCTCCGGCAGTTCGACGAAGACCACATCCCCCAGGCTGTCCTGGGCAAAATCGGTGATGCCGATAGTGATGATCGTGTCCTCGACCAGGACCCACTCGTGTTCCTCGGTGTACTTGAGCTCCTCGGGAAATTCCATCGTTCGTCCTCCTTTTTTGGATGAAGCGGTCAATACAGGTTGGGGTTATTTCTTCACAAAGGGTGTCTTCACAATGCGGGCTGCCACGCGGCGCTGACGGATACCCACCTGCAGCGCGGTGCCAATGGCAGCATGAGCCGGCTTCACCAGCGCCAGACCGATACCCACCCGCAGCGACGGCGACAGGGTGCCGCTGGTGACCAGGCCGACCTCCTCGTCACCGACAAAGAGAGGATAACCGGCGCGGGGAATACCTGCCTCAATCATGGAGAAGCCGACCAGACGGCGCGGCAACCCCTGTTCCTTGAGCCGGAGCAGGGCCTCGCGGCCGACAAAGGTGGGTTTGTCGAAGGCGGTGATCCAGCCCAGCCCGGCCTCCAGGGGCGAAATCTCCGGCGACAGCTCATGACCGTAGAGGGCGTATTTCATCTCCAGGCGCAGGGTGTCGCGGGCGCCCAGGCCGATGGGCTCCAGTCCGTCAGAAGCGCCGGCCTTCAGCAAGGCCTGCCAGATGGCCACGGCGGCGGTGGGGGCAAAATAGAGCTCGAAGCCATCCTCCCCGGTATAGCCGGTGCGGGAGATAATGGCCGGTTCGCCGCCCACCAGCCCCTCATAAAAGTGGTAGGTGGCGATCTGGTCGAGACGGGTATCGGTGAGGCGGGAGAGGATGGTCTGGGCGCCGGGGCCCTGCAGGGCCAGCTGGGCGAAATCGTCGCTGACGTTGTGCAGCTGGACATCGTCGAAATCCCCCTCTTCCAGCACTTCCTGCATCCAGGCGAAATCCTTGTCGATGTTGGAGGCGTTGACACAGAAGAGGTAATGATCGTGATCGAAGCGGTAGAGGGTCACATCATCCACCGTGCCGCCGTGCGGGTAGCACAGGGCGCTGTACTGGACCTGGCCGTTGATCAGGCGGCTGGCGTCATTGATGGTCAGTTGCTGGATAAAATCGAGGGCTCCTTTGCCCTTGACGGCAATCTCTCCCATGTGGGAGACATCGAAGAGGCCGGCGGCATGGCGAACGGCGAGGTGCTCGTCGATGACTCCGCGGTACTGCACCGGCATCTCCCAGCCACCGAAGTCGACCATGCGGGCGCCCATCTCCTTGTGAACGGCATTGAGCGGCGTCTTTTTCATGCAGTCCCTCCCTTTCCTTCAGGCCAGCATGGCCGGGATCAGCTCTTCATGACCCAGGCTCATGATATGAACCCCCTGGCAGATCTCCCGCGCCAGGGCGACCTGGCGACGAGCAATGGCGACTCCTTCAGTCAGGGGATCCGCCGCCTGCTCCAGGCGGTCCACCAGCTCTGGCGGCACCTGCACGCCGGGAATGTTGGCGTTGAGAAAACGGGCGACCGCGGCATTCTTCAGCAGCAGCACACCCAGCAGCACGGGAACGCCCACAGGGCGGGCGGCTTCCATGAAGCGGTGCAGTTTGTCTTCCGCGAAAACCGCCTGGGTCTGAAAGAACCGGGCCCCGCCCTCGACCTTCTTCCGATATTTCTGGAACATCAGTTCAAAGGGCTCGGCCGCCGGGGATACCGCCGCCCCGGCAAAGAAGCTGGGCGTGCCCTGCAGCTTCCGACCGGCCATATCCCAACCCTGATTCAGGTGGGCCACCGCCTGCAGCAGCTGCACGGAATCGAGATCGAAGACCGCCCTACCCTGCGGATGGTCACCGAAGCGCATATGGTCGCCGGAAAGAAGGAGGACATTCTCAATCCCCAGGGCCGCCGCGCCGAGCAGATCCGATTGCAGGGCGAGCCGGTTGCGATCACGGCAGGTCAGCTGCAGAATCGGATCGATACCGGCCTCCAGCATTCGGGCGGCCAGCACCAGGGGGGACAGACGCATATTGGCGCCCTGGTTATCCGTCACATTCACCGCCGTAATGCCTTGCAGCGAGCGGGCCTTGGCCAGCGCCGCCGACAGGTCCACCCCTTTGGGGGGCGCGATCTCCGTGGTGACCACAAAACGGTGCTGGCTTAACTCATTTTGAAGCTGCGACATCCCGACGCCTCCTCAGCCCAGTTTCAACCGCCCGGGCTTGCGCAGCTTTCCCCAGTTTTTGGGCGGCACGGGACGGGCAAAGACCCCCTGGCGCCCCTGTTTCTTCAATCGCTCGTAGATGCTGTGCCAGGCGCAGTCCACCTCCCGATCCGCCTCGCAGCGTCCCTCCTCCATGCCGCCACAGGGCCCGTTGAGCAGCCCCTTGGCACAGGTGGTCACCGGGCAGATACCCGCCGTTTCGTTGAGGATGCACTCGCCGCAGAGGGAACACTTCTCTTCATACTGTCCCAAACGACGGATGTTACCGAGAAAGAGGGAATCGAGACCGGCGATGACCCGTTTGTCGGTGTTGGTCGAGATGGATTGCACACCGGCGCCACAGGCGAGTACCACCAGGGCGTCCGCCTCAGCCACGGCGTCGCGGTGATGACGCAGGTCGCGAGCCGCGCGCATGATATGACAGGCCTCGTCGATGATCACGCTGCCGGTCACCTCGCGCCCCACGGAGGCCAGCCACTCCTGCAGCTGGAAGACCTCCTCCTCACCACCCGACTTGCAGGCGGTGGCGCAGGCGCCGCAACCGACGAGGAAGAGCCGCTTCTTCCCCTCCAGGTTATGCAGCAGCTCTTCGCGGTTTTTCTGCTGACTGATGATCATGGCGGTCCCTTAGGCAGCGGCGACAAAACAAAAGGCGCCCAGGAACACAGTGTCCTGAACGCCTTAGGGGTTGTCTATTGGCCGGCGGCGCGCCGTTTGGCGCTTTCCACCGTGTTGTACAGCAGCATGGTGATGGTCATGGGCCCCACCCCGCCCGGTACCGGCGTGATGGCGCTGGCCCGCTCGCGGGCGGCGGCGAAATCGACGTCGCCGACCAGCTTCTTTTCGCCGACCCGGTTGACGCCGACATCGATGACCACGGCGCCCTCCTTGATCCAGTCCCCCTTGACCATTTCCGGCCGGCCGACGGCGGCAATAACCACGTCGGCGGCCCGCACCTTGTCGGCCAGGTCACGGGTGCGTGAATGGCAGATAGTCACCGTGGCATGCTCGGCCAGGCACATGAGGGCCACGGGCTTGCCGACGATATTGGAGCGCCCCACCACGACCACCTCTTTGCCGGCCAGGTCGACGCCGGTGGCTTCCAGCATCTTCATGACCCCATAGGGGGTGCAGGGCCGAAAGAGGGGGTTGCCCGTCACCAGGCGGCCGACGTTGTAGGGATGAAAACCATCGACATCCTTGGCTGGCGCAATGGCTTCAAGGACCTTGTTCTCGTCAATGTGGGCCGGCAGGGGTAGCTGCACCAGAATGCCGTCGATGCGCTTGTCCCGGTTCAGCTCCTCGATCAGCGCCAGCAACTGGGCCTCGGTCGTCTCCGCCGGCAGTTTGTGTTCATCCGAGTAGATACCCGCATCGGCGCAGGCCTTCTCTTTCATAGTGACATAGACCCGGCTGGCAGGATCCTCGCCTACCAGAACGACAGCCAGCCCAGGCGTCGTTCCCCGGGCGATGAGTTGAGCCGTGTCGGCGGCAATGGCCTTCCTGAGACTGGCCGCAATCGCTTTTCCATCAATAATTTTGTCCACGTGTAAGAACCTCCTTCAAATGAAAACAACTATACGCAACCGAATATCGATTGTAAAGAATGTGAAGGCGTATACTTTTACACCCGGCTATCCAGAAAAAAAGTCCAGCAGGAGTCAAAATCTCGACAAATCCATTCAAACAGGTTAATATCCGCTCAATCTGGCCCAGAAGTCAAAATACCGACTCACCCCCAACAAGAACACGCCGCTGCAGCAGCCACAGGGGCACGTCGACACAGCATTTAAAACTTGGATAGATTTTTGCAGAATGATTAGGCCATAGCCGGCAACAGTGCAGGGGATACGAAATTTATTCCACAGGAAGGCCCTCGATGACAGCCACAAGCCTCGTGATAGGATCTTCACATAAAGATAACCGCACCCTGCTGGACAAGATCCAGGGAACTGCGGCCTTCAGTCATATCTGGAAGGAAAAGGACGTCAACCGGGCCATCAGCAGCGTCAGGACGCGCCCGGTCGACATGATCTTCTATGATGTCATCGATCCCGCTCGCGAAACATACGCCTGGATTCATCAGCTCTATGCCGACCAGAAGGGGTGCGACGTTCCGGTTTTTCTCTTTGCACGAGCCGGCGCGGAAGATGAAAAAATTCGTGGGCTGGAAGCCGGTGCCTGCGATTTTCTCAGCTTTGACACCTCGGCAAAAGAACTGGCCGCCCGCATTCGAACCCACCTTGAAAAGAAACAGCAGCTCACCCTCTTGCGGCAGGCCAAAGAAGACCTGGAAAAGCAGGCGACTACGGATGGCCTGACCGGGTTATTCAACCGCCGTTTCTTTCAAAGAGCCTTGGAGGCGGAAGTCGCCCGCAGCAGCCGCCTGAATCAAGCCTTCTCCCTACTCCTGGCCGACATTGACCACTTCAAGCAGATCAACGATCTCTTCGGGCATCTGGCAGGTGACGCCGCCCTTAAAGCCATCGCCGGAGCCATCGAGAGCAGCATTCGTCTTTCGGATACGGCCTGCCGTTTCGGTGGTGAAGAATTTGCCCTCATCATGCCGGGAACCTGCGGAGAGAGCGCCTTCCATGTGGCTGAACGGTTACGCCGAAAGATTGCCCGCCTGCGAATTCCAGAACTTCAGGAACACCCCCTGACGGTGAGCATCGGCATCCGTCCTGTCCCGGCAGGAGACATCACCGACACCACCCAGGTTCTGGCCGAAGCCGATGAAGCTCTTTATACGGCCAAGCGCCATGGCCGCAATCGCACCGAAGTTCATGAAAGGCTCAGCCCCGAGGGAACAGACTGGTCGGGGACCCTCTCCTTGCCGGCGACACAGCAGGCCTGATAAGCTGCACTGACGAAAAAAATCCCCGGACATCGCTTCTGTCCGGGGATTTTTTTATTCGTTGGCCGCCTTAGGGCAGCCGGCGCAGCCGCCGCCACTGCCGGCGCTGCTGCAGGCCGGGGCGCTGGCACCCCCCGCATAGCCCTGCTCGTACCAGCCGCCACCCCTGAGGGCAAAAGCCGTCTGCGAAATGAGCTTTTTCACCGGACCGCCGCAGGAGCGGCACTCCGTCAGGGGCGCATCGGAAAATTTCTGCATGGCTTCAAAGATCTGACCACATTTCTCACAGGCATATTCGTACACGGGCATGGCGATTTTCCTCCCAAAAATTAATTCGGTGGCAATTTAATAACTTCCGGGAATTTTGTCAAGGCAGAGGCGGCGGAAAAACAGAGCGGAAACAACCCGGAGCGCTAGAACAGATTCCTGAGGACGTCTTCCACATCGGCCCGCCGGACACCTTCGATCAGCAGACGCTTGTGGCGGGACTTCTCGCCGCCAACCAGGCGCACGCAACCCTTAGGGACCCCGAAAGTCTTGGCAAAAAACTCGCAGCACAGTCTGTTGGCGGCACCTTCCACGGGGGGCGAGGTCAACTTGACTTTCAACTCCTCGCCCTGCGGACCGACAATTTCATTACGGCTGGCGCGGGGCTGCACCCAAAGATCAATCGTCACTCCACCGGGGGCACCGTGTAGAAACGCGAACATCTAACGTTCTGGGCCAGAGTCGGTCTTCTCCAGGGGCAGATTCTCCTGCAGGAGGCGATCATCCCTGGTTTCATGGCGGACCTGCACCACCTCCAGGTCGAGCAGGCGCATGTGACTCTCCACCAGGGCCCGCAGGCTGCTCTCGAAGGAGATCTTCTGCCGCTTGACTTCCTGAATCTCACCGATCAGCTGGACGCGGCGATCTTCAGCAGACCGTAAAATGGCCTCGGCCTTGATCTCCGCATCGGCGATCATAACCTCCGCCTCCTTACGGGCGTTGGCTTTGATATCTTCGGTCATGCGCTGCGTCGTCAGCAGGGTTTCCTTGAGCATGGCCTCGCGCTGCCGCATTTCGTTGAGAGCGGAGCGGGTACGGGCCAGCTCTTCCTTGAGCTCATGATTCTGTTTGTGAATCCTCTCCAGCTCGTCGGCCACCTGTTCGAGGAACTGGTCAACCCCGGCGGTGTCATACCCGAGAAGTCGGGTCTTGAACTGCTGCTGGTGGATCTCCATGGGAGTGATGCGCATAGTTGTCTGTCCGTCAGAAGCTGTAAGCCAGCTGAAGCAAGAGGGCCTTCAGGATACGCTGTACAAAGGAAAGCCCGACAAGAAGCACAATCGGTGTGAAATCAATACCGCCGAAACTCAGGGGCAACACCCGTTGCATTCTTGACAGCACCGGGTCGGTGGCATTGTGCAGGAAGCGGACGATGGGATTGTAGGGGTCGGGATTCACCCAGGAGACAAGGGCCCGAGCGATAACAATGAATATATAGATGCTGAAGGCCAGGTCCACTACCTGGGCGACCGCCAACACAATTTCGCGAAGAATCATCAGGCACACCTCTCTAAACTGCGGTTTTCACGATAAAAAATGCGAGCAGACTTGTTTATACAGAATCCCAATCCCCCTGTCAAACGCTTTCCCCTGCCGCGCGAGACCGCTCACTGACGTTTTGCCGGCCTGAACGAATGTTCGATATAGACAGAACTGTGCGCAACTTTTGACTTTTTTAAAAAAAAGGTCTAAAGTTTCCCAGTCTGGCAGCACCGAGAGACTCCCCCTTCTCCCCCCTTTCGGTTCGTCGTAACCCCCGTCGACAGGAAAGCCCATGAAACGCACCAACAATCTCCGCATCCGCGGCCTGACCCCCATCATTTCACCCGCGGACCTGAAGCAGGTATTCCCTCTATCCGAAAAAATGGCTGACTTTGTCAGCTCTTCCCGGGAGCAGCTCACCGACATCCTAAACAACCGCGACAACCGTCTGATGGTGGTTGTTGGCCCCTGCTCCATTCACGATCCTCGGGCCGCGCTTGAATATGCTCAGAAGCTGGCCGTGCTTGCCCGCGAACTGAAAGACCAGCTTCTGCTGGTCATGCGGGTTTATTTTGAAAAACCGCGCACGACCATCGGCTGGAAAGGGCTGATCAACGACCCCGACCTCAACGGCACCCATCAGATTTCCAAGGGATTGGGGGTCGCTCGCGGCCTCCTGTCCAATATTACGGAACTGGGCCTGCCCATAGCCTGCGAAATGCTCGACCCCATCACGCCCAACTATCTGTCCGACCTGATCAGCTGGGGGGCCATCGGCGCCCGCACTACCGAGTCACAGACTCACCGTGAAATGGCCAGCGGGCTCTCCTTCCCCGTCGGCTTCAAGAATGGCACCGACGGCAGTCTGCAGATTGCCATCGACGCGATGGGCGCCGCCCGTCATCCTCACAGCTTTCTGGGCATCAACAACGAAGGGCATAACGCCATCGTCAAAACGGTCGGCAACCCTGACGTCCACATTGTGCTGCGCGGCGGCAATGACAAGCCCAACTACCATGCAGCAGACATCGCCCGCACCGAACAGATGCTGGAAAAAGTCGGCCTTAACAAGGCAATCATGGTCGACTGCAGCCATGCCAACTCACAGAAAGACCATGAGCGCCAGGAGGCCGTGCTGCAGGACGTCATGGAACAGATCGCCCAGGGCAACCAGTCCATCTTCGCCCTCATGATTGAAAGCTGCCTTGAATCGGGCAATCAGCCCATCGCTCCCCTGATTGACCTGCGTTATGGCGTCTCCATCACCGACAAGTGCGTGGACTGGGCTACCACCGAACGAATGCTGCGTCAGGCCGCCGCAAGACTGCAGGCCTGCGGAGGCCGCCCGACCTAAAATGACCGTCGCACCACATCCGGCCTGAGGGCGGTATTTTCTGCCTCCCTCAGGCCGTGCGGGCTCATTTTTCCTGCTTGCGCACCATCGCTTCCACCTGCAGCCTGACATCGTCGATATTCACGAAAGAAACCTTGCCTCCTTCGCGCTCGCAGCGTACCAGTCCTTCATCCACCCACTCGAGAACGGCGGCTTTGCCCACGCCGAACTTGTCTGCCGCCGATTCCGGCGAATACCAGGTCTTGACCAGAGACATATCTTCCTCCTGTTTATGCAAGTGTTTCAATTCATTATAGTCGAGGAAAAAAGATTGTCAGGGCGTGGGTTCCCTTATATCTTTACAAAATGGGCTGAATCCCTATAATAGGCGAAAAACAAAGAGGCGGTTCATGAACTCATCGATCCTTATCGTGGATGACTCCCCTACCCTCCGCCAGGAAATAATCCACATACTACGCAAAACTTCCCTGTTCAAGTTCTATTATGAGGCGGGAGACGGCATCGAAGGGTTCAAGGTTGCCCTGAACAAGCCCGTCGATATCATTCTCTGCGATCTGGAGATGCCGGGCATGGACGGGTTCAAATTCCTGTCCATGATGGGCACCCGCGACGAACTGCAGGACATTCCCGTTATCATGCTCACCGGCCGCGAAGGCCAGGAGACCAAGGTGCAGGCTCTGGAGCAGGGGGCCAGCGACTATGTCACCAAGCCCTTTGACCCCGCCGAACTTATTGCCCGCGTCAAGGTTCAGGTCAAGATCAAGTCTCTCCAGGACAGTTTGAAGAAGAGCAATGAGATGCTCCTCAGGCTTTCCAATACCGATCCGCTGACCCAGCTCTACAACCGCCGCTTTCTCACCGACGCCCTGGAGCGGGAAATGAATCGCAGTACCCGCAACAACAGCCCCGTGACCCTGGTCATGCTGGACATCGATCATTTCAAAAAAGTCAACGACACCTACGGACACCAGCGGGGCGATCTCATCCTTAAAGTCGTGGCGGACCTGCTCATGTCCAAAATGCGCGAATACGATTTGGCGGCCCGCTTCGGCGGGGAGGAATTTGCCCTGGTCTTGCCGGAAACCACACTGAAGCAAGGCGTCGAAGCGGCCGAGCGTCTGCGTCTGGCCTGCAGTGAGCTCTTATTCCCCGACGAACTGTCCGAACTTGAACTGACCATCAGTTTGGGGGTGGCCGCCTTTCCTCATCCCGACATCCACACCCTTGACGACCTGATCCGCGAAGCAGACTACGCCCTTTATCGCGCCAAGCGCACCGGCCGCAACCGTGTTTCGGTGCATGGCGACTGTCCGTCACCGCAGGCGGATGTCGCCTCGGTCTGAGGATCCCCTTACCCTTCAGCCAGGGGACCCTCTCTCGTCGGAAGTCATGAACCACTCCTGTGCGAAGGATTGCCATGTCCAGATACATCCTCGCTATCGACCAGGGTACTACAGGAACCACGGCTCTGCTCATCGAACGGGACCTGCGCATCACCGCCAAGGTCACGGTGGACTTCCCCCAGCATTTTCCCAGACCCGGCTGGGTCGAGCACGACGGTGAAGAGATATGGTTCTCGGTGATCCAGGCCATCCGTCGCGTTCTCGACGGCACCGGCGCCAATCCCCATGAAATAGCCGCCATCGGCCTGACCAACCAGCGTGAGACAACCCTGCTGTGGGATCGCGGCACGAGCCGGCCCTGCGCCCCCGCCATTGTCTGGCAATGTCGCCGCAGCGCCGATATCTGCGACGAGCTCAAAGAGCGGGGCGCCGAACCGCTGGTTCGCCAAAAAACCGGTCTGGTGCTCGACCCCTATTTCTCCGCCACCAAAATCACCTGGCTGCTGCGCCACCAGCCGGAGCTGCGTCGGCGGGCTGAGGCCGGTGACCTGGCCTTCGGCACCATCGACACCTTCCTGGTCTGGCGCCTCACCGGCGGCCGCAGTCACGTCTCCGACGTTTCCAACGCCTCCCGCACCCTGCTCATGGAGCTGCGTCGCCTGGACTGGGACAAGGAACTCCTCGACCTCTTCGAGGTTCCGGCGGCCATCCTCCCTGACATCGTCCCCTCCTCGGCCGTGTACGGCCAGACCCGCGGGCTTGACATTCTCCCCGACGGCATACCGGTGGCCGGTATGGCCGGCGACCAGCAGGCGGCCCTCTTCGGGCAGGCCTGCTTTGAGGCCGGCGAGGCCAAATGTACCTACGGCACCGGCGCCTTTCTGCTGCAGAACACGGGAGAAGCGCCGGTGGAGAGCGCACACGGCCTGCTGACGACGGTCGCCTGGCAGCTCGACGGCCGCACCAGCTACGCCCTGGAAGGGAGTGCCTTCATCGCCGGCGCGGCGGTGCAATGGCTGCGCGACGGTCTCGGACTCTTTCCCGCCTCGGCCGATATCGAACATCTGGCCGCCTCCGTCCCGGACAGCGGCGGCGTCGTCTTTGTCCCCGCCCTTACCGGACTGGGAGCTCCCCACTGGAAGAGCGGCGCCCGCGGCCTGATCAGCGGCATCACCCGCGGCACGACGGGCGCCCACCTGGCCCGGGCGACCCTGGAAGGAATGGCGCTGCAGATCCTCGACCTTGTGACCGCCATGGCCGAAGATCGGGGCGCCCCGCTACGGCACCTCAAAGTGGACGGCGGCGCCGCCCAGAACAACCTGCTCATGCAGCTGCAGTCCGATCTGTTGCAACTGCCGGTCGTCCGGCCACAGACGGTGGAAACCACGGCCCTGGGCGCGTCCATGCTGGCGGGTCTGGCCGTGGGGTTCTGGGAAAATCTGGATGAACTACGAGAGAGCTGGCAGGAAGAAAGGCGCTTTGGGCCGGAGATGGACGAAAAGCGCCGGCAAGCATTGATCCGGGGTTGGCGGCAGGCCGTGGAAAAAGCCTGAGAAGCCTATGATGGTTGGGGGACCCACGATACGTGGGAAGGGGTATTACAGCTCGTTGAGCAGGCGGTAGACCTTCTGTTCGACCTCCCAGACGGCCGCGCCCAGATCTTCAGCGCCAGCTTCTTCCAATAACAGCCGGGCCCGGTCCAGCCGGGTATGGGCGGCCAGCAGCACGGGGGTCAGTTCGGATTCCAGACGAATACGGGGAATCTCCCCGACCTGCTCTTTAAGCTCCTCCAGTCCGGCCAGCCCCTGGCGCACACCTTCGACAGCCTTGTCATCCGCCGCCCCTTCCAGTTGCTGCAACAGTTGAGCAGCCTCGTTCACCAGGTCTCGATAGCGATCTGAAATGGTCATGGTTTCATCCTCCTCTTCCCCCTGTCTATGCCCTGTCACACTCGCCTTTTGCAGGTCTTGGGAAGGGCCTCATAGTAATCAAATCCACTGTGAAAAACAACGGCAAAGGGAGAAAAAAGTTGACGAGCCCGCGGCGCTGTTGCTAACGTACCGATTCACCACAACTTGAAATGCCCTAGGGGAGTTTTTTACTGAGAGCCTGGCTACGGCGAGGCGACCCTTTGAACCTGATCCGGGTGATACCGGCGTAGGGAAGCGGCGCACGATTCGGGACTCTGGAACTTTCCAGCCGAAAAGGCCGCCCTCTGCGGCCTTTTCTTTTTTATGACCATTTATCTTAACGAAAATCCGCTCGAAGCCGGCGAAGGGATTACCCTTTACCAGCTACGGGATCGCTACAAGCCCGCCGCCGACGTCCTCATCGTCAACGGCTTTGCCTTGTCCAGCGACCGCCCCCTGGCCGAAGGAGACCGCGTCGTTCTCATCCGCCGGGGCGAACAGCCTTCGCCGGAAGAGCTCGAAACCCTGCTGTACGCCCGGCACACGCCCGGCGTCCAGGCCAAACTCAAGCAGGGCACGGTCGGCATCGCCGGTGCCGGTGGTCTCGGTTCCGCCGTTGCTGTCGCTCTCGCCCGCTCTGGCGTCGGCTGCCTCATACTGGCCGACTTCGACGTCGTCGAGCCCTCCAACCTCAACCGCCAGCAGTTCTTCGTCGACCAGATCGGGATGCCCAAGGTCGAGGCCCTGCGAGACAACCTGCGCCGTATCAACCCCGGCGTCGACATCCGCGTCTTTAACGGCCGCCTCACCCCTGCCAACATCGGTGAGTTATTTGCCGGCGTCGACGTACTGGTTGAAGCCTTCGATGCCCCTGACCAGAAGGCCATGCTCGTCCAGACCTTTCTGCAGGCGACCCCGAGGTCCCCTATCGTCGCGGCGTCCGGCGTGGCCGGAGCCGGGCCGTCCAACACCATCATTACCCGCCGGGCCGCCAGCCGTCTCTATCTGGTCGGTGACGGCGACAGCGAGGCCCGACCGGGCCAGGGTCTCATGGCGCCCCGCGTCGGCATCGCCGCGCACCACCAGGCCAACGCCGTGCTTCGCCTCCTTCTCGGTAAAGCTCCGGAGCAATAAAAGGATTTCTCATGACGATTCTACTCAATGGACGGCAAAAAAACCTGGAAACCGCGTTGACGGTGGCCGAACTTATCGAACAGCTGCAGCTGGCTGACGACCGGGTCGCCGTGGAACTCAACCGGGCCATAGTGCCACGGGAGGCCTTTGCCAGCACCCGCCTGCAGGATGGCGACCAGATCGAGATCGTTCATTTTGTCGGCGGCGGCTGAACCCTGACGCCCTCCCCCTCACCCTACAATCACCTTAAAGGAATGCATATGGACCAACTTATTATTGCAGGACGCGCCTTCAACTCCCGGCTGCTGGTCGGCACCGGTAAATTCGCCTCCAATGACGCCATGGTGGACGCCATGGAGAATTCCGGCTGCGAAATCGTCACCGTCGCCCTGCGCCGGGTCGATATCGACAATCCCCAGGACAGTATGCTGCGCCGCATCAACCGCGACAGATATCTGCTACTGCCCAACACCAGCGGCGCCCGCGACGCCGATGAAGCGGTGCGTCTGGCCCGCCTGGCCCGCGCCGCCGGTTGCGAACCCTGGGTCAAGCTTGAGGTGACCCCCGATCCCTACTACCTGCTGCCCGACCCCATCGAAACTCTCAAAGCGGCGGAAATCCTGGTCAAGGAAGGCTTCATCGTGCTGCCCTACATCAACGCCGATCCGGTGCTGGCTAAGCACTTGCAGGAAGTGGGCACCGCCACGGTCATGCCCTTGGGCGCCCCCATCGGCACCAACAAGGGACTGCGCACCCGCGACCACATCGCCATCATCATCGAGCAGGCCATCGTGCCCGTGGTGGTCGACGCCGGCCTCGGCGCCCCCTCCCACGCCGCCGAAGCCATGGAGATGGGCGCGGACGCCGTCCTGGTCAACACGGCCTTCGCCGTCAGCGGTAATCCCGGGGCCATGGGCGCCGCCTTCAAAAAAGGGGTGGAAGCCGGCCGCGAAGCGTTTCTGGCCGGACTGGGAGAACAGCGCCAACAGGCGGAGGCTTCCAGCCCGCTGACGGGCTTTCTGGGGAATTGAACATGAGTTTTCTCGACGTCATCCAATCATACAACTACCAGCAGGTCCTGACGGATATCGAAGACAAAACGGCCGCTGATGTGGAACGGGCACTGGTGTCCGAGCGCCTGCGCCCCGAAGACTTCAAGGCCCTGCTGTCACCGGCGGCGGCTGACTTCCTTGAAGCCATGGCCCAAAAGGCCCATCGCCAGACGGTGCAGCGCTTTGGCCGCAACATATTGCTCTACGCCCCCCTCTACCTCTCCAACGTCTGCAGCAACGGCTGCCGCTACTGCGGCTTCAACGCCACCAACAAGGTCGGCCGGCAGACTCTCAGCCTGGACGAGGTCGAAGAGGAAGCCCGCGCCCTGCGGGCCCGTGGCTT
Organism: Desulfuromonas sp. AOP6; assembly: GCF_009731355.2. Lineage (GTDB taxonomy): Bacteria > Desulfobacterota > Desulfuromonadia > Desulfuromonadales > SZUA-540 > SZUA-540. Next base: position 775,140 of record NZ_AP022810.1, on the reverse strand, counting down.
CGAGCATATTCTGCTGGTAACAGGAGAAGCCCCCGCGGCGGTGGACAACGACTTTCTGGCCCAGGTCGTGCGCCGCCTGACGCCGCTGTTCAGCTCGATCAGCATCGAAGTCTACCCCATGGATACCGACGGTTACCGGCAGATGGTCGGCGCCGGCGTCGACGGCCTCACCATCTACCAGGAGACCTACGACCGCAACCTCTACGCTGAGATGCACCCCTTCGGCCGCAAGAGCGACTACGACTGGCGCCTGCTCACCCCTGAGCGCGGCGGCGCTGCTGGTCTGCGACGCATCGGTCTCGGCGCTTTGCTCGGCCTCGGCCACTTCCGCGCCGAAGCCTTCTTTGTCGGCCTGCACGCCCTGCACCTCTCCCGTCATTACTGGCGCACCCAGGTCAGCGTCTCCTTTCCGCGCATCCGCCCCGCCGACGGTGGTTTCCAGCCCCTGCACCCGGTGTCGGACCGCGCCTTTGTCCAACTCATCTGCGCCCTGCGCCTGCTGCTGCCCGATGCCGGCCTGGTGCTCTCCACCCGCGAGAGCGCCAGCCTGCGCGACCACCTGCTCCCTCTGGGGATCACCCAGATGAGCGCCGGCTCCAGCACTGCTCCCGGTGGCTACCTGAACAAAGAGAAGAGCACCGAGCAGTTCGCCATCGACGACGACCGCAGTGTTGAAGAGGTCTGCCACATGATCCGCGCCAAGGGCTACGAGACGGTGTGGAAAGACTGGGACAGCGCTTTTCTCGACAAAGCTATCGGCAGCCGCTGAACCATGTCGGAACCGGGTGCCGTCGACTTCAGCCTCTACCTCATCAGCGATCGCCATCTCCTGGCGGACGGGCGTGATTTGGTCGAAGCCGTGCGTCTGGCTCTCATCGGAGGCGTCGGAGCCGTACAGCTGCGAGAGAAGGACCTGCCTGCCGCCGCTCTCTACACGCTGGCCAGAAAGTTGCGCGGCATTACCCGAGAGGCCGGTGCGCGTCTGCTCATCAATGACCGCATTGATGTCGCCCTGGCCGTGGATGCGGACGGCGTTCATCTGGGAGGCGCGTCTCTTCCCGTCGCTGTCGCCCGCCAGCAGCTCGGCCCGCATCGACTTATCGGCGTCTCCACTCACCGGGCCGGCGAGATTTTCACAGCTGCCGCTCAGGGCGCCGACTTTGTCACCTTTGGTCCCGTCTACGCCACCCCCTCCAAACTCCCCTACGGCGACCCCGTCGGTCTCGACGCCCTGCGCCAGGCTTGCTCTACAGCCCCCATCCCCGTCTTCGGCCTCGGCGGCGTCACATCTTCGCGCGTGCCAGAGCTGCAGGAAGCCGGTTGCACCCGCGCCGCCTGCATCGGTGCCATCCTGACCGCCGCCGATCCCGCCAACGCCGCCCGTGCTTTTCTGACGGCTTTGGCGCCTCAATCGGCCAAGCGGAGTTAAAAAAAATCCCCCGCTGCGGTCGCCTTGTACCGCTGCGGGGGATTGAGCCAACTCCAGAAAGGAATTCTGCTCTGCCTTACTTTTTCTCTTCGGGGAGCAGTCCCAACACCGTCCCCACAATCACACCGAACAGGGCCCCTGACCAGGGGCCGGCCAAAGCGCCTCAGGTATTACCGACGCATTGACCCAGATAGCCCAGAAGGGCGCCGGCCAGAGTGCCGACACCGGCAAAGATCACAATTTTAAGTCCTTTGTTCATCGTCACCTCACGAGAAAGTCCCGCCTACAGATTCCCATCCTGGCGCAGGCGCAGGTAGGAGGGGAAGCGCGGGATGCCTGATGGAAAGAATCCCTGAAATTTGAAGGTTATCAACGCGCCGACCGGCGGGGGCTCGTTGCGTTCGGCGTCCGTAAAGCCCGTGCCGAGGCGGAAGCGAATACCGTCCGGTATTTCGACCAGCAGCGCCCCCAGCCGACCGCGATGGCGGCCCTTACCTGGCAGGTGGGCGACGACCACGGCTTCGGCATCCTGCCAGCTCTTCACCTTGAGAATCTCGGCGCTGCGTCCGCTGGTGTAAGGCGCCTCGGGGCGGCGCACCATCAGGCCTTCGCCACCGGCCGCTTCCACCCGGGCCAACTCCTGGCGCAGGTGCTCACGGTCCCGCACGGGAACCTGGGGGATGACAAAGGCGTGGGGCGCCGGCTGATGGGCAAACCACTGCTGAGCCCGCTGCAGGCGCTCGATAAAGGGGCCACCACCATCGGGAACATCGAAAATGGCGAAACGCAGCTGCCGCCAGCCCGCGTCATCCTGGGCTCTCTGCACCACGGCCGCCGTCTCCGTAAAAGATCCCCGACCGCCCCAAAGTTCCCCTTCCAGGGCAAAGGGCGGCCAGCCGCTCAGAAAATCGGCGGGCGGCGTCAGGCGATAGCCGTTTTTGGAGCGCAGAGTCTGGCCATCCCAGTGGGCCCGCACGCCATCGAGCTTTTCGCTCATCAGCCAGCCGCTGACATCGACCTGCCCGCTGTCGACCTGTGCCTGCATGAATTCTGTGCCGGCACCGGCGGTCAGCGGCAGCAGGGACAGCAACGCCGCCGCCAGCAGAGCGAGCCCGCACCCCCTCAGTCCAGTGCGCATTCGACCCACACCGGGCAATGATCCGAGGGTTTTTCCATACCCCGGATCTCGTAGTCGATGCCGCTGTGCCGACAGCACTCCATCAGCGGCGCCGTCAGCAGGACATGATCAATGCGCAGGCCGCGTTTCGGCTCCGCTTCGAAGCCACGGCTGCGGTAGTCGAACCAGCTGAAGCGGTCGGCGGTATCAGCATGCTGCTCACGGAAGCTGTCGTGCAGACCCCAGTCCTGCAGGGCCTGAAACCAGGCCCGCTCTTCCGGCAGAAAGCTAGTTTTGCCCGTGCGCAGCCAGCGCTTGGCGTTGTCTGAGCCGATGCCGATATCCAAATCGACGGGGGCGATATTGAAATCCCCCATGACGGCCAGGGGAGCCAGCGGGTCGCAGGACGTCTGCAGATAGTGGCGCAGGTCGGCGTAAAAGCGCTCTTTGGCCGGAAACTTCACCGGGTGGTCGCGGCTTTCTCCCTGCGGAAAGTAGCCGTTGATGACCTGCAGGGTCTGCCCATCCGACAGGGCGAACCAGCCGCTGATAAAGCGTTTCTGGGCCTCGTCACCATCCTCGGGGAAACCGAGCTGCACCCTGAGAGGCGCGCGCTTGGACAGCAGGGCCACACCGTAGTGGGTCTTCTGACCGTGAAAAGCGGCCTGGTAACCGAGGGCCTCGATGGCCGTCAGCGGAAAATCCACATCCTGCACCTTGGTCTCCTGCAGACCGATAATATCGGGATCGTGCGTCCTGACCAGCGCTTCGAGCTGGTGCAGACGCGAGCGCAGACCGTTGACGTTGAAAGAGACCAGTTTCATGGTCATCCCTCCTTCTCGGGACAGGGAAATTAAAGGGCCGCCACCCTGTCGAGCATCTCCTGCGCGGGCCAAAGCCAGTTCCCCCGCACAGATGTGGGCCGTTCGTTCAGGTAAAGGGCGGCACCGGCCAGGTCGATCTCCAAAAGCTCGGCGCAGGTGACCAGGTAGCCTTCCAGATCCTGCATGGCGATATTCATCGCCCCCAGGACCGAACGGTCGGTGGCCCCATCGAAAGCTGGCGGTCCCAAGGCCAGGCTCACTCGCATGATTTTAGCGTCGGCCACGCCATGGGCGACCAGGCTCATGAGAAAAACATCCCTGAATACCCGGCCAAGATCCTCGAAATGGGCTTTCTTCAAGCCTGGCACAAAGAGCATGTAACGCGTTTCGTCATGACAGAAAAGAACACACTGGCGACGTCTGACCTGCACAAGGTTGGCGTGCCAGCTGCCGAGAGGGCTCTTTTCGACAAGAGGGGCGGGGGAAACCGCCGGAAGTTTAACCGCGAGTTTGCGCGTGCAGTGTAACAGCATGATTGTCTATCCCTTCGCCGCCGTTGCCCGACGCACCTTTTTCTTGGCCACGAAGACGACATGACGATAGCCTCCTCGCCCTGGCCGCTGGCTGCTGGTGGCAAAGCCAGCGGCCTGCAGGCGCTTGTCGAAGCCTTCATCGTAGTTCTCTCCCCAGACGGTGAAGAGCGCTTGCGGCTTCAGGATGGCATGGACATTGGCGATGGCCCGGCTGCCGTAAAGCGGATCGCCGCTGCGATCCGTTTTGGGGTGCGGGCCCTTGTAAAGATCAAAGACAACCGCGTCGAACCTGGCGCTGTCGGCGTCTCGGGCCGCGTGGCGCACATACTCGGCGACATCGCCAATTTCGATGGTGACGCGGGGATCATTCACGGCATGGTCGGTCAGCGGAGCCAAGGGACCCCGACACCACTGCACGACGATGGGATTGAGTTCGACCACCACCACCTGCGCCGTGGCGGGGAGGCAATCCAGCACTGCCTTGAGCGTGTAACCCATACCGAGGCCGCCGATGAGTACCCGTGGGGCGGCATGGTCCTTGAGATGACGGCAGCCAATCTGTCCCAAGACGACCTCGGAACGGTTGGAGAGGCTGTTCATAAGTACCAGACCGGCGACAAGGATGAGAAAATCCTTGTCGCCGCGCTGGCGTAGTTCGAGCATGCCCTCTTCGGTATCGATACATTCCAGGGTCTTCCAGGGTTGAGCCATGGTTATTCCTCATGAGAAGGTGCGGTAGCGCAGCAGGAGCCACAATACCTGCCACGGCGCCGAAAGGCAACCGGGATTTCCCTTGACAGCCTTCCCCCCGAGCTGTTAACGTCATGAACTATATAGTCGTTCCAGGAAACATGCGAAGTCACAACAAAGTCATCGTAAGCCCCGGAATCCCTCCGGGGCTTTTTTTATAGGAACGCGGAAAGAAGAAGTACATGCCGTTTCAATCGTTTCATTTCCATCCCCAGGTCGCCGCCGGCGTGACCGCCGCCGGCTACAGCACTCCGACTCCCATCCAGGCCCAGGCGATTCCACCTGTCATGGCTGGCCGCGACGTCATGGGGCTCGCCCAGACCGGCACCGGCAAGACTGCCGCCTTCGCCCTGCCGATTCTGCATCGCCTCATGGAAGGCAAGCGCGGGCATGTGCGGGCCCTGATCATCGCCCCGACCCGGGAACTGGCCGAGCAGATCCACGGCGCCATCAGCAGCCTGGGAGAGCAGACCCGACTGCGCAGCCTGACCGTCTATGGCGGCGTCAACATCAACCCGCAGATACAGAAACTCAAGCGCGGCGCCGAAATCGTGGTCGCCTGCCCCGGCCGCCTGCTCGACCATATCCGTCAGGGCACCATCGACCTGTCCCGTCTGGAAGTTCTCGTCCTGGATGAAGCTGACCAGATGTTCGACATGGGCTTTTTCCCCGACATCCGCCGCATCCTCGGCCATCTCCCCGCCAAGAGGCAGACCCTGCTCTTTTCGGCGACCATGCCGGCGGAGATCCGCAAGCTCTCCAGTGAAGTGCTGCGCGATCCCCTGACCGTACAGGTCGATCGGGTGTCGCCGGCAACCACCGTCAGCCACGCCCTCTACCCCGTGGCCCCGCACCTCAAAACCGACCTGCTGCTGCAGCTGCTGCAGCATACCGACACCGGCTCGGTGCTGGTCTTCACCCGCACCAAGCACCGTGCCAAAAGACTGGGACTGCAATTGGAAAAGGCCGGTTACAAAGCCGCCTCCCTGCAGGGAAATCTGTCGCAGAACCGGCGCCAGGCCGCTCTCGACGGCTTTCGTGACGGCAGCTTTCAGATCCTGGTGGCGACGGACATTGCCGCCCGCGGTATCGACGTCTCCCAGGTCTCCCACGTGGTCAACTACGATATCCCCGACACTCCCGAGACCTACATTCACCGTATCGGCCGTACCGGTCGCGCCGCCCGCAGCGGCGACGCCTTCACCCTGGTGACCGGCGAAGACACGGCCATGGTGCGCGCCATCGAGAAGGTACTGGGAAAAGCTGTCGAACGGCGTAAAGTCGCCGGCTTCGACTACGACCAGCCCGCCCCGCCCAAACAGCCCCAGGCCCCGCGGGCGCCTCGTCCCCAGCGGCAAAATGCCAAGGCGGCCCCAGCCAGCAAACCGGGCAACGGCAACAGCCGTCCCCGGCGTCCGACGGGACAGAAAAGAACAGGGAGCGTGCAGGCAGCCACCCGCTGACGCGCCCCTTGGGTTTTACTCCAGATGTGACACGAAAGGCGACCCCAACCGGGGCCGCCTTTTTTTTATGGCCTACCTGCCTCGCCTCTGTTAGTGGGGACAGCGATCCTGCCCGCCACTTTCCTCGCGACTGCAGTACTCTTCCGGCGGGCGTCCTTCGGCGGCGCAGTGGCAGTCCAATGGCTCGCCACAGCGACGGCGCAAGGGCGGCCGCCGAAAAAGAAGGCCTATACCCAGGCAGGCGAAGGTGAAAATGAAGGCGAGCAGCACGACCAGAAAGGTGGTCATGGGCTACATTCCGAAGTCATCGTAGAAGATGCTTTCAGGCTCGACACCGAGGTTCTCCATCATCTCCCGGGCAGCCACGAGCAGCATGGGCGGCCCGCACAAATAGTATTCGCAGTCTTCCGGTGCCGGGTGGTTCTTGAGGTAGCGCTCGTAAAGCACCTCATGAATAAAGCCCGTCGGGCCCTCCCAGTTATCCTCAGGCAGGGGGTCGGAGAGGGCCACATGCCAGGTAAAGTTGTCATACGCGGCCGCGAGTTCCTTGAAGTCCTCGTCGTAAAAGAGCTCCTTGAGGCTGCGGGCCCCGTACCAGAAAGAGATCTTACGCTTGGTCTTCACCCGCAGCAGCTGGTCAAAAATGATGGAGCGTAACGGAGCCATGCCGGCACCGCCGCCGAGGAATATCATCTCCGCCTCGGTGTCACGGGCGTAGAAATCGCCGAAGGGGCCGCTGATCGTCACCTGGTCGCCGGGCTTGAGATTAAAAATATACGAGGACATCTTGCCGGGCGGCACGTCGGGGTGGCGGGGTGGTGGCGTCGCCACGCGCACGTTGAGCATGATGATCCCCGGCTCACCGGGATAATTGGCCATGGAGTAGGCCCGTTCCACCGGCTCTTTGACCACCGACGTGTATTGCCAGAGATCGAAACGATCCCAGTCACCACGGAACCGTTCCTCGATGTCGAAATCCTTGTAATGGACTTCATGGGGTGGCGCCTCGATCTGGATGTAGCCACCGGCCCGGAAATCGACCGCTTCGCCTTCCGGCAGCTCCAGCACCAGCTCCTTGATGAAGCTGGCCACGTTGCGGTTGGAGCGTACCGTGCACTGCCATTTGCGTATGGCAAAGATTTCCGGCGGCAGTTCGATTTTCAGATCCTGCTTGACGCTGACCTGACAGGAGAGCCGCAGCCCCTCGCGGGCTTCGCGGCGGTTAATGTGCCCCGTCTCCGTGGGCAGAATGGCGCCGCCGCCCTCCTTGACCTTGACCAGGCACTGCCCGCAGGAGCCGCCGCCGCCACAGGCGGAAGGGATATAAATCCCCTGCGCACCAAGGGTCTGCAGCAGCTTGCTGCCGGGACTGACCTTGAGGGCCTTATCCTCCTCGTCGTTGATGACGATCCTGACCTTGCCGCGCGGCACGAGAAAATAGCGCGCCGCCACGATCAGCGCAACGAGAAGCAGAATAATGCCGGTAAAAAGAGAGACGCCGAGAACGACTTCAAGCATGGAAAAATCCGTTGTTATAATTGGATCCCTGAAAAGGCCATGAACGCCAGGGACATGAGTCCGACCACGATAAAGGTGATACCGAGACCGCGCAGACCGGCCGGGATGTTGCTGTAGTTAAGCCGGGTGCGAATACCGGCCAGAGCGGTAATGGCCAAGGCCCAGCCGGTGCCGCTGCCCAGGCCGAAGACGATGCTTTCGCTGAAACTGTAGCTGCGCTCCACCATGAAGAGGGAGCCGCCCAGAATCATACAGTTGACGGTAATCAGGGGCAGAAAGATGCCCAGGGCGGCGTAAAGGCGCGGCACGTATTTATCCAGCACCATCTCCAGAATCTGCACGATGGCGGCGATGACGCCGATATAGCAGATCAGTCCGAGAAAGGTCAGATCGACGTTGTCGAGACCGGCCCAGGACAGGCCCCCTTCCCGCAGCAGGTAGCGGTAGATGAGGTTGTTGATGGGCACGGTGAGGGTCTGTACCACGACCACGGCCAGCCCCAGACCCAGAGCCGTGTCCACCTTTTTGGAGACGGCCAGAAAGGTGCACATGCCGAGAAAGAAGGCCAAAGCCATGTTCTCGATAAAGACGGCGCGGATGAATATGTTGAGATAGTGCTCCATTACTCTTCCTCCACCTGATCCTTCTTCCAGGTACGCAGTACCCAGATGAGCAGGCCGATGATAAAGAAGGCGCTCGGTGGCAGCAGCATGAGCCCGTTGGTCACGTACCAGCCGCCCGACTGGGTCAGGCTGAAGACCTGCAGACCGAAGAGACTGCCCGAGCCGAACAGTTCGCGCAGGAAGGCCACGAGAAGCAGAACCAGGCTGTAGCCCAGACCGTTGCCGATGCCGTCGAGAAAGCTCATGCCGACGGAATTCTTCATGGCGAAGGCTTCCGCACGCCCCAGCACGATGCAGTTGGTGATGATGAGGCCGACAAAGACGGAGAGCTGCTTGCTGATATCGGGAAGAAAGGCCTGCAAAATCTGATCGACTACAATGACCAGCGAAGCGATGATGGTCATCTGTACGATGAGGCGGATACTTCCGGGAATCTGCCGGCGGATGAGGCTGACCGAAGCGCTGGAAAAGGCGACCACGGCCGTGACCGCCAGGGACATGACCAGGGCCGTCTCCAGACGGGTCGTCACCGCCAGGGCCGAACAGATCCCGAGAATCTGCAGGGCGATGGGATTGTTGTCGAAAATCGGCCCGAACAGGGTTTTGCCCATCTTACCCATTGAAACCCTCCTGTCGCAAACGCTCCAGATAGGGACCGAAACCATCCGGCCCCAGCCAGTAGCGCAGCAGGTTGGTCACGCCCCTGGTCGTCATGGTCGCCCCGGAAATACCATCGACCTGATAGCGGGCCTTGGCGGAATCCTCATCCACCTGGCCACGCAGCACCTCGATACGCACCTCCCCCTTATCGTCGAAGACCACCTTGCCCGGCCACTGGGCCAGCCATTGGGGATTGTCCACTTCACCGCCCAGTCCGGGAGTCTCCCCATGTTCATGGAAACCGAAACCGGCAACGGTGCGCAGATCGGGTTGCAGAGCGATATAGCCGTACATGGTGGACCACAGGCCCTTGCCGTGTACCGGCAGCACCACCTGGCGAACCTCGCCTTCCTGCCGGATCAGGTAGACAGGGGCAAAACGCGACCGGGTGCGCAGGCCGGCGCTGTCCAGATCGGCAGGAATGGTCCGATTCAGGGAAGGATCCCTTGCCGCCCGCTCCTGGTTGAAGGCTTCCGGGTCGAAGGCATCGCTGTAACTCCCCGTCGCCAGCTCGACCAGACGAGGATCGACATGAGCCTGCCAGAATTCATAAACATCGTCCGTCGAGTTCATCAGGCCGGTGACAGCGAGGACATCGCCATAGTGGCGGACCAGAGCGTCCCGCTCCTTCTTGGCGCGCAACCCGGCCGTGGTCCCCGAGACCAGCAGGGAGCAGACGAAACAGACGAGGAAAGCGACCAGAAAAGTGCGGCCGACGGTATCATTGGCCATAGCGCATCCTCCGGCGCCGCATCTGTGCCTTGAGCACGAAGCGGTCAATCAAAGGGGCCAGCACATTGCCAAACAGGATCGCGAGCATGGTTCCTTCCGGAAAAGCCGGATTGAGTACCCGGATAAGAATGAGCATCGCACCGACGAGCAGCCCGTAAAACCATTTGCCCGTATCGGTCAGCGCCGAAGAAACCGGATCGGTCGCCATAAAAACCAGGCCGAAGGCGAGGCTGCCCAGCACCAGGTGCCAGTGTGGTGGCACGGAAAAGAGCAGGTTGCCTTCGCTGCCGACGGCGTAGAGGAGAGACGAAAGACCAACGGCACCCACCAGCACGGCCAGCATGGTGCGCCAGGAAGCGACGCCGGTAAAAAGCAGGATGGCGGCGCCGATCAGACAGGCGAGGGCCGAAGTCTCGCCGGGAGCCCCCGGAATAGTGCCGATAAAAGCCTGCAGCCAGCTCCAGCCCTGCTGCACTTCGAGCAGACCGCCTTCGGCGGCGAGGGCCAACGGTGTGGCGGCACTCACCCCGTCGACGGGCACATAGGAATTACTGCTGGAAAACTGCCCCGGATAGGCGAAGTAGAGAAAGGCATAGGCCGTCAGGGCAGGATTCATGAAATTCCGCCCGGTGCCGCCGAAAATTTCCTTGCCCAGGACAATGCCGAAACTCACCCCCAGGGCTGCCTGCCACAGAGGGATGGCCGGCGGCAGGATCAAGGCCAGCAGCAGGCCGGTAACTCCCCAGCCCTCATTGATCTCCAGTTGGCGCACCGAGGCAAAGAGCGCTTCCCAGAAAAAAGCCACAAACCAGCAGACCAACAGCAGCGGCAGAAAGTAAAGAGCCCCCAGCAGCAGGTTGTCCCCCAGGTAGGCAGCATCGTGGCCGATGCCGAAGAGGGAGAAGACCCCCTGCCGCCAGCCTTCGAGGCGGGCGAGCCCTTCGGCCTGCATGGCCCGGTGCATCTGATAGCCGCTGTTCCACATGCCGAAAAAGGCGCAGGGAAGCAGCGCCACAACCACCGCCAGCAGAATGCGTTTGAGATTCAGGGCGTCGCGCACATGCGGGGCGTTCGCCGTTGTCCTAGGCCTGGTGCGCCAGACACCAGCCAGAGCACGTTTAATGGGAGCAAGCCGGTCCGCGGCCATCATCCCTCCTTCTCAATGTCATCAAGAACGTTGCGCAGCAGCGGTCCGAAATCGTTTTTCCCCGGGCAGACAAAACTGCACAGGGCCAGATCCTCCTCGGCCAGGTCGAGGCAGCCGAGCGCCCGCGCGTCTTCACTGTCTCCCGCCGCCAGCGCCCGCAGGAGATAGGTGGCGGAAACATCCAGCGGCAGCACCTGCTCATAGGTGCCGATGGGATAGATGGCCCTCCCTTCCCCTCCCCGCGCTGTGGTGAAGCCGTGCGGGCGCCGCCGGGCCATCCCGCCGGCAAAGAGATTGCGCACCGACCAGGAGCCGAATCCCGGCCGCAGCCAGCTCAGCGAGACGGGGGTATCCAGCGCTTCGGGCAGCGCGCAGGCCTGCAGATGATAGCGGCCGAGAAAGCCGAGGGGACCGCGGGCGGCATGACCACTCAGGGGCGATCCGGATAACAGCCGCTGACGCCCGTCGACCAGTTCGTCCCGCAGCAGGTCGCCCAGCTGTGCACCCAGACGGGTACGCAGCAGACGCGGCTTGCGCATGCCTTCTCCCCCCAGGGCAATGACCCGCTCCAGCCGCAGCTTCCCGCGCACAAAGAGATGGCCGATAGCGATGACATCCTGATAGCCGATGTGCCAGACGGGGCGCTCGACATTGACGGGGTGCAGGTGGTGAATGTGCGTGCCGACCAGCCCGGCCGGATGGGGTCCGGCAAAGGCGACCGCCTCGAAGCCTTCCCCCTGAGGCAACTCCAGCCCCGGTGCCTGGCAGACGTAACGCGGGCTCTCGCACAAACGACTGAGCACGCGCAAGCCGCACCTGAAATTATCGTGCTGCTCGCCGAGAACGACCGCCACATCGGCGGCCAGCGGATCACTGGCCATGGCGGTGACGAACAGGGCCGCAGGCATTTCCGCCGGGTCGGGCACGCGGTCGAAGGGTCGGCGGCGCAGGGCCGTCCACAGGCCCGACTGCAACAGGTTGTCGACGACCTGCTGGCGCGAGAGCTGCGACAGACGATTTTCCGGGTAGTTCGGAAAGGTTTCCGCCCCGTCACCTTCCAGGGCGATCTCCACGGCCAGCAGCACCCGCTTGGGCCCACGGTGAATAGCCGTCACCCGCCCGGCTCCCGGGGCGGTGAAACGCACGTCGGGGCAGCGCTTGTCGGTGAAGAGCGTTTGCCCGGCCCGCACCCGATCCCCCTCGGCCACTTCCATGGTCGGCTTGAGACCGGAATAGTCGGGGCCCAGAAGGGCCACGCGCTTTACGGAGGGTCCGTTGTGGATATGCTGTTCAGGTTGTCCGATAAACGGGATATCGAGCCCGCGCCGTATCTGAATGATTTTCATGGGGTGGATTTCACCTGGTGTCATGGAGTAGATCAGTGCCGTCCCGTCAAATATCCATCAGACCCAGGGCATTGCGTACCAGGGTCTGCTTTTCTTTCATCTCCTGCAGCAGCAGACTGTTGAAGATGTCCTTCACCTCGGCGGAGGTGCTGCGCTCCATCATTTCCTGGTAGAGCTCAACCAATTGTCCATCCAGCTCCAGTGCCAGATCCAGCACATCGTCAAAGGGCATATCCTTTTCTCGGTCTACCTCGTTCAGAGCAGCAAAAATATCCTGATCGTGGGAGTACTTGAACCAGCTGGACAGCACGCTTTCCGGGAGGTCATCCCGAAAGGCGGCGATATTCTTTTCCAGGTTCAGCTCATGGCGAGAAATATAGTCCAGCAGAAGACGAACCCGCGCATTGCTGCAGTGCCCCTTCAGTTCCGTATAAAGCCGACCGGCCTGCTTATGGAAGGCTCCTATGTGATTGAGCACATCCCGGGTCTGTTCAAACCGCATTCACTCCTCCATGCCCGCATCGAAATTCAGATCGAGGTGACTTTCGGGGTCAAGTATATCGATTTCAGATATTCTGTCCACCCCGGTCTATCCTCCCGCAAAAGGGTCAGAAGGCCGACAAGAGCCTGCCGCAAGGGATGCTCCTTCTGGAACAATGAAATTTTGGCTGACTCACCTCAGGGGAGCTTGGGCCACCGGGCCGGGTGGGTGAAGACGTAGTCGTTATCCTTGGCCGGGGTGTGGCAGCCGATACACTCCTGCACGAAGGAGGCGTCCTGGCCGTAGGGGATCTGCTCCGGGCCGCGCCAGCGGGCGAAGCCCCAGCCCTGGGTGGCGGCAAAGCGCTCGCTGTCCTTGATCATGAACTCGGTATGCAGCAGCTCCCCGGGCACCTGGGCGGCCGGCCAGAGGGCATCGGTCGCATCCTTCCACACGATCTTGCCCAGGATGGCGCCGTCCGGCCAGGGATTGGTCTGCCCTGCCTGCGCCGCCGCGATAGCCACGTCGTTGCCCAGGATCACCCGCAGCGAATGGTTGTCCGTGCGGTGCGAAACAGCGACAACCCGCCAATCCCGATAACCTTCCGGCACCTCGATGCCGTTGGGCGCCGGCGCCAGCTTTTCTCCCGTCTGCGCCATTGCCGAAACGGCACCCGCGACCACCACACACAGAACAAGCAGCCATCTTGTCATGATGAACCTCCTTTACTGTTGTAAGAAAGTAACCGCCAGTCTCAAACGCTCACCCGGTTCTTGCCCGCCCGCTTGGAGCGGTAGAGAGCCCGGTCCGCCGCGTCCACCAGCGCCAGCAAGGTGTCGCCATCCTCGGGGCAGCTGGCGACGCCGATGGAGATGGTCGGCTGCAGGGGGATGCCGTTTTTTTCCAGACCCGCTTCCTGCAACAGCCGGCGGATCTCCTCGGCCACCTGCACGGCGGCGGCCTTGTCGAAACCGGGCAGCATGGCGGTAAACTCGTCGCCGCCAAAACGGCAGGCCCGCCCCTGCTCCCCCAGCACCCGGGCGATCAGGCGGCCGGTCTGGGCGATGGCGTGCTCTCCGAACAGGTGTCCATGGGTGTCGTTGATGGGTTTGATCCCGTCCATGTCCATCATCAGCACCGACAGGGGCTGTCGCTGGTACAGAGCATGCTGCAGAGCGATGGCAAGGGCATCGTCAAAGCAGCGTTTGGTGTCAAGCCCCGTCAGTGGATCGACACGCGCCAGTTGCGACAGTTCATCGTGATAGCCGAGGTCCATGGCATCCACCATGGAGAAGCGCAGTACCGACTCGCCCAGGTAGATCTTGTCTCCTTCGCCCAAGTTCCAGGCCCCGGCCAGCGGCTGGCCGTTGACGCGGGTGCCGTTGGTCGAGCCGAGATCTTCCAGCCCATAGCGGCCGTCCGCCTGTCGCGTGATGCGGGCATGGCGCGACGACACCATCATGTCCGCCAGCACCAGGCCGCACTCCCGGGCGCGACCGACCAGGATCTCCTGGCCGATGGGCTTGTTATGCCCCAGATCAGCCCGATTGCCCCGTATCACGGTAAGCACCGCCTGCTTCTGGTGGGCCTGGGCCGAAAGCTCCCCCGGCCTGAAAATCATCGTCTCGCTATGGCGATTCCTGTCCTTGTTTCCATTATTCATTTGAGTCCCCTTTGCAAACGCAGAACTGCCAGAAGTTTAGCAGATCAGCGCGGGTTTCGTCTATCGGTCAGCCACGATAATCCGTTCACCGCGGTTGATCTTTATCTTATTGCTCTTAAACTCATAGAGAATGCACTTGCGCACGACTCAAGAAAACACCTCCTTACCCAGGACAGAAGATGAATATCCTCATCTGTATCAACAACCGCGTTTTAGCTGAAGGACTGCAGCGAATCATCCTTGACCACGTGACGGGTGCCATGGTCGACAAATGCTTTTCGGGCCGGGATGGCACCTGGCCAGACCTCGTGCTGTTTGATTCCCGCGAGCGCATTGACCTTCTCAAAAAGCACTATACCCGCGCCCGTTTTCTGTGCATCGATGTCGGCCTGAAGGATACGGATCTGGCCTGGCTTCTTTACTGCCAGGGGATTCACGGCATCATCTCCCCCGAACTCGACGTGAAAATGTTTGGCAAGGCGCTACGGGCCGTTTATGAGGGACAGATCTGGGTCGAGCAGATTCATCTCAAAGCGGTCTTCGGCGAGGGCACCACGTTCCCCTCCCGCGGGCGTCTGCGAGGAGTGAGTGAACAGGACAGGAAAATTATCAGACTGGTCGCCAGCGGCAGAAAGAACCGGGAGATTGCCGACCTGCTCTGTCTGAGTGAACCGACCATCAAGGCCCACCTCAGCCGACTCTACAAAACCCTCAAGGTCAATAACCGCTCTGGCCTGGTGGCCCTGGCCGCTGAAAGCGGCTGGACCGGCGAACAGGAATCCTAGCCTTTCGTCTATCCCTTCCTGACTTTCGTATCTACCCCTTCGTTGCTCATTAAGCGCCCCTTGCACCATTGCGCCCCCGGCCTGCTCTGAAATAATAAGATTAATCTTTACCTATTTACACGTCTATCAAGGGAGGGGTTCGGCGCGACTCTCCTCCAACAAAAAGGAGGCGTTATGAAAAGACCAGGCGGATGGACCAGAGGTATTCCGTGGATTGGCACCCTGACGGCCATAACGGCCATTCTCCTGCTGGCCTGGCCGTGCCTGGCCCTGGCCGCCAAAGGAGGTATCCCCGGCAAACCGGGGGGTGGTGAGGAGGCGGCCGGCAACAACCTGAGTTTTCCGGTGATCTGGGCCGAGGGCGTCAGCAAGACCCTGACGGGAACACCCGGCATGACCCCGGTCACCAATGGCACCTGGTGGTACTGGTGGGGCACGACGGGGGATGATGTCCCCTTAAGCTGCCTGCCCGATCCCGATGACAATGGTTTCTGTGACGACCGCATTCCCAACCAGGCCACCGGCTCTCTCCCGGGAGAAGGGAACGTGCGGGCCTATGTGCAGAAGGACGTGAACAACGTCTGGCAGGCGGCGGCAGCCGAGGGCATCGGTGCCCCCGTGGTGGTGGACTGGATCGACTGGGGCGACAATCTGGAATCAGTGGACTGGTACACGCGGTCACAGGTGCGCACCGAAGTGGTGCTCTACCAGGATCTGGCAACGCCGATGCAGGAATATCAGATGCGTCACGTTGACGGCTGGGGCATCGACGAGGTGCATGGCCTGGCCGTACAGGGATCGAATGTGCTGGAAGGCCCCGGCAACCAGGCGACGGTCTACTCCCCCTGCGCTCGGATGACCATCCAGAAGCTGCTCGTCAGCCGGGACGACCCCAACATCCCCGGGGAGACCAATCCCCTGCTGGCCAATCTGATCTGGGACGATACGGCCAAGCTGTGGTCGGGCGAAAACCTGGTCAATCCGCCTATTTTCAACAAGCCCGTCTATGAAGGCGGGGACGGACCCGGTTACTACTCGGCGGAAATCAATGTCAAGGGCAAGGTCATCTTCGGCTACACCTGGAACGTGCGCAGCCTCAATGATGCCATCGTCAACGGTGGCGAGGCCGCCGGCGATTATCGCATCACCTTCAGCCTGGACGAAACCTGCGGCACCGACACCAGCGGCGCGACAGTCACCCTCAACACCTTCTTTGAAGCGGCCAGCGGCGATGATCCGGGCACCCGCATCCTGCTCCCCGTGGAAGAAGACGTCACGGAAGGTGAAATCGTCATTGCCGAAGAAGAGAACAACCCCACCGTCGGCGCCGAGGCGGTCCTCGATTTCGTCAACAACCTGACCTATATCGATGTGCGGATTCTCGAACGCGGTGGCGGCGGTGGTGGCGGCAAGAAACGCTAATCGTAAGGGCGGGTTTCAAACCCGCCCCTACACCGTCCCAACCAGCCCAGATAACCGGGAATCGGTGCGCCGACGGGGTGTACGAAAAACAGGGCGCCATGAATTGCGCCCCTACATGGTGTTGCATTCCCATCGGGTACCCGTAGGGGCGCGATTCATCGCGCCCTTGTTCATCGCGCCCAGGTTCATCGCGCCCTGATTTTATCAGGGGGATGGCGCCCCGCACTTCCGGCAGAAGCGGCCATGCACATGCCGCAAGGCGTGGCATTGTTCGCAGGGGGTGAACTGCTGGAATCCGCAGAAGGGACAGGCACACGCTTCGGCGGGCAGATGGCGCCCGCATTGCTGGCACTCCCCCTTGGCGATGCGGCGGTCGATGAGGCGCTCGCGGGTGAAGAGCTTTTTCTGGAAGAGGTAGATGAGGAAGAGTCCGGCGGCGATGGCCAGAGCCATGACCAGGTAGTGCCAGATGGCCACCAGCTTGAAGGAGACGAGGATATCGATGAGTTTATCCAGAAGCTTGTGGGGGATGATGTCGTAGATCGTCTCGACAATCTTGCCAAAGATGGGGATAAAGGCCACCACCAGCAGATGGGAAGAGACCAGAGCCTGCACCCCGCGATGGTGGCGGATGCTCACCGCGTTCCAGGCGTAGAAGACGGCGAAGAGGGGCAACAGAAAGAGCAGCTGCATCCCCAGCTTCTTGACCGGATACCAGAAGTTCAAGCGGCGCAGCTCGGCCAGCAGCTTGTCCCGCTCCGATTTTTCAATCCCCTGCAGCTTTTCCCAGAGGCTCCGCACCCGCGCATCCTCGTTGATGGTCCGTTCCAGAGCGGCGAGCTGGTTCGTCAGTGCATTCAGGGCGCCGGTCTTCTGCTGCACCTCCCCCTTAATCGCCGCCACCGTCGGCTGGTCTGACGGCTGTCTGGCGATGTTTTCCAGCAGGGTCGTATCGTAAGCGCCCTTCAGGCTGTCGATGCTGCGCTGCAGCGCCTTCGCTTCAAACTGTAATTGTTTGCGGTCTTCAAAGGCGCTGACCAGGTTCTCGTCGGTCTTGACCTGATCCAGCAGATCGATATAGGGCGCGCAGACCGGGTGCAGGTCCTTCTTTTTCTCGTCAAGGCGGTAATAGCTTCCGCTGTGCGCCGTGACGATCTGCCCCAGGTTGTCCGTGCGGTTGCTCGGGTTCCACTCCCGGTCGATCACCATCTCCCGGCAGGTCTGCGGAATGGTTTCCGCAGGGGAAGGAAGCTGCCGGGTGTGCTCGTCCAGCCCGTTAAAGATGGCGATAAGGATAAAGAGATCGAGAAAAAGCAGAATGACAAAAGCCGCCTTGCCCAACGGCTGCCCATCGAGTTGCGTCAGATGCGCCCTGACTTTGCCCATCTGGTTATTCACCATGCGTCCCAAACCCATGTACCCTCCACGTAGGGGCGGGTTTCAAACCCGCCCTGGTTTATCGCCTCTGATCGTTGTGGATCAGACTGATCTGGGCGCAATGAATTGCGCCCCTACATACCATTTCATTCACATCGGATACCGCCGTAGGGGCGCGATTCATCGCGCCCTGGTTTACTTCCAGTAGGAAGCCTTGTCCGGCCTGACCCACCGTACCCCGCCGCGCGGGTCCGGCGTGTCGCCGGCATAACGGGGGATCAGATGGATGTGCAGGTGCCTCACCGTCTGCCCCGCCGCCTCCCCGTCGTTGATGCCGATGTTGAACCCGTCCGGCTGATGCTCGGCTTGCAGAAGTTCCCGCGTCTTCACGCCCAGCTCCCACAGGGCCGCCTGCTCCGCCGCCGTCGCCTCAAAGATCGAGGCGATATGCCGCTTGGGAATGATCAGACTATGACCGGGGCTGACGGGATAGCCGTCGCCGATGGCCATGGCCAGATCGTTGGCCATGAGGATTCGGGATGTGTCGATTTGGCAGAAGGGGCATGAATGTTTTTGATTTTCTGCGGCCATCACGCCTGTCCCCACCTAAGCCCCGAAAAGCGTTTTGCCGAGCTCGACGGCAATGACAAGATTCGACACGAACGCCCCGGCAAAGGTGGTCGTGGCGCCGAGACTGAACGGCCAGTTGCGCATGCCGTGCACTTCCTCGCGGCGGCTGCACAGATAACCATACTCGCTATGCAGCCGTTCCAGATCCGCCGCCCCGCTGTTTTCCTCGATGCGTCGGCGCAGGACGGCGCATTTGCTTTTCAGCTCCCGTTCCATATCCTGACGGTAGCGTCTCAACATCCGATTCAGATCGAGCGCCGGCACCAGCAGTACCAGCAGCGAAAGCAGAAAGGGGAAAACAATCCAGCCCCACATCACCAGCTGCACCCAGGGGTTGGACTCGCGCGTCCAGGAGGCCATCAGAATATAGGTGGCGATCAAGCCCCCCTCGGCCAGAGTAACCACGCTGAACTTGACCAGCGCCGCACCAAAGAAAGAAAGACCGCCGCAACGGTCCGGGGCGGTGTAATCGAGTTTGAGCTCTGCCGCGCGGGTGAATTTGCGGAAGGTCGTCACCACGCCGAATATCCCCCAGGCGGGGAGACCGCAAATGAAACCGGCAATAAAGAAACCGGCGAAAAGCAGCAGGGCCGCCACCGGATCAGGCTCCGACACGCCGAACAAGGCTCCCATGGCGGTATTCGCCAGGCCGAAGCCGAGACCGGCGAGCACGAAGTTGCGATCACTCAACACCCGGTTCAGCGGCACCAGAAAGGTCGCCAGCCCCGGTTCTTCGCAATGTTCCTCCCACAGTGGAAAGAGTTGGCGCAGGGTCGCGGTAGCAAAAAAGAGGAAGATCGGCGCGCCGGCGATCAGCAAGGCCAGCAGCCAGCTCCAGTTGTGCAGGGCCGTGGTGCCGACACGGGCATAGTAAGGGAGAAAGAAAACCAGGGCGGCGGCCACGGAGAGCAGTAGTTTTCCCACCACCCCCAGGCCGAGGCGATCGGCCCAGCGCTCGTAAAACGGCTCAAAAGCAACTTCGCTCATGGGACTCTCCGTTGGTTGGTCGGGTAAGAACATTTTGAAGGGGTACGAATCCGTTTCTTTATCTTTTAGGCACCCTCAACTCTGATTAGGGCGAATTTGCCGTGGAGTCTTTCCCGCTGGGATTCGGCCTAAAGTGAAATCATCCGGCGTCTCCTGCGTGCCCTTATCCCCAACTCGCTCCATGTATGTTAAGACAGCAGCGAGATAGTCGGCTGAAGCCTCTGTATTCTTTGCCGTATCCCTTATTGCATTCAATATTTCTGCATAGCCGTATGTAAAGAGAGCCGAGAAAAACGAACCAAAGATCACCAAAAGGCCAGTCTGTTGCGCCCCAGGCATCCCTGCCTCGAAAAATATTCTGAAACCTATCACCACACCCCAAACGCCACCAATTACCGCCCCCATCTTGATCAGCATGGCGACCGTCATCAGCGCAGAGTAGGCCGATTCGTTACGTCTTGCAATTCTCTCAGCGGTAAATTCACTCAGACTTTGTCGCACGTCAATACTCCCAATGTAGTCAATTCAAAACTTGCCTGAATCCCTGTGGTTTACAGGATTACCAGGTAGTTCGTAAGTTGATTTTGAAAGCTCATCAGCAAATTTTTTAATTTTTAAATCAACGTAATTTACCTGCATTGTCACCATGAAACTCGTGAGACGAATCTCGTTATTCGGTTCAGGTTTCCATAGAAGCACCTGCCTGACAAGGTCGGGGACAACCTGAGGCGGACCGTATTTTTCCCGCAACATGCGGGTCACATACGGTCGCAGATCTTTGTTTTTCGATGAATCCGTAAAGATAACGTCGATCTCATACAGAAACTGGCCATAGCCCCCCTTCGCAGGTGACAAACGAAGCTGAACCTTGGCCGAGTGATTAAACAGGGTTGTCTGGTAATTGTAACTGGTCGCATCACCAGCCAGCAGTTTGGGATCATACCTTCTGTTTAAATTAAGCCCTCCCCCCTTTGCTAATGGAATGTTTCTTGCCTGGGCAACCTGGAGAATTTCCTGACGGGTCATCCCGGTATGCCAGATGTCGAAGGTGACGGCATAAGCAGGTGCGACATGCACCCCAAAAATAAAAACAGCTGCTAATAGTAACCGAATCATTTCAAAACCATGAGCCTTTCTAGAAAGCATTCCAGCTTTTTATCGTTCAATTACAATCGCCACTCTTTCCGATGCTCTCGCAAATACTCCTGGGCAGGCCAGTATTCACGAGCCGCTGGCGGTAGAATGGCGCGGCCTGAAAGCATTGTGAGGAGACCTGGGTAATTAGGGTCGCTGCCGATGGTGCGAGCAGTGATTACTGTGTAGTTGTCAGCAACGCCGAGCATTCCTTCATCGAAGCCCCAGTGGCAGGTACGGCAGAGCGCCATACCGTTGCGGATGTCGTCGTTCTTTGATTTGCTCCACGGCACGATGTGGGCCGCCTCCACCACCGTATGTCCGTCCGGGGTAACGATGCGGATGCCACACAGGGCGCAGCGGTGGTCATAGGCAGTGGTTACAACCTTGCGGAAGGCCTGGTCCCGCACTGCCGGCCGGTAGCTCTCCGCTTCGACGATCTCTTTCACCAGCGGTAGGTGAGCTTTTTCTTCCAGAACCCGGCTGTAATCATACGCCGCCCCGTTGATCAACGACTGCTCCCGCAGCAGCACTGCCGCATCCATCGAGAAGCAGGATTGCAGAAGGGTTTCCCGTAGCGCCTCCCTCCCCTGCCCGCTTTGCATCACCTGAAACAACTCGTCATCAAGCTTAGCACCCAAGGCATACTTGCGCAGATAGCTGACCGACGAGGTATTGTTAATAATTGCAGAGGAGACAGTCTTGCCAGGCTGGGGAACCAATTCCCAGAACGGTTCGCGGGCGAGGCGGGAAAAGGGAAAGGCGATACTGCTGGTCTGCCCCAGCGGCACGACCCGTCGCCAGTAAAGGTTGAACAGCTCGTTCAGCTCCACCAGATCGGCCGTGACGTCGATGAATGGGTTGGTGACGACACCGCGATGCACCAGGTCAAGTACCGCCAGCAGCAGGATCGGCTTGTGCGGCGCCTTGCGTTTGGTGGCCTCAGTCCAGGTCACGCCGGGGGCGCGGTTGAGGGAGGTGAAGTGTTTTATGGCGGTGGTGAGGTTGGTCATTTGCTTTCCATATTTTCATAAATCTGTTTGAGTTGGGTACGCCCCTCCAGAGCAGAAAAGCAGTCACGTCCACATTTTTCAATATTTGAACTCTGTAGGTCCCCTTCTGCACCACTGCTTTTAGGGTTACGTCTAAGAATTTCTATTTAATGGAGGATATTCGAAATGCTTTGAAAAATAATCCTGGAGAAGCATTTGTTCAGTTTCTCGTGGATTCTGGCAGACGACATATGCATATTCTATCTCGCATCTACCACCCACCGTGTTCTCCAAATCTTGCAACCTCTTGGATGCCCCAGCATTGCTTTGTCTGTAATTTTTCAGGCGATGCCAAAGGCCAGGTCTTCTATTTCGTTTAGGGTTTTGATCGCATTTTCCGAAATAGAGAATTTCAGACTCGCCGATGAGTCTTCCGAATTTATTCTTCAGCCTGAAGGCATAAACGCCATTTATCCCATCAATGCGGTCTTCGAATTTATCCCAACATTTCCATTCCTTAAAAAATGAGCTGTAGTCAATCATAGGCAAATCCATGGATTAAGGCTCTATGGTGCAATAAGGTTCTTTTCTAACAAAGTTTCCATGGGGTGTTTCCCCCTGCAAACCTAAAACGACTCACGGCAAATCTATAAACCCGTTTTTGCCCTTAAAAATCGGCCTATACGCGTTTTATGTGCGATGAAATTTCGCCTTTATTTTATGTTTTCGGGTACCTGGGCTGGTCCGACCCCGCATACGGTCTGCGAACTCCCAAACTGTGCTCAGTAGTCGCTAGCCAACGTCCCCGCATAGAGTATCTTGATGTCCTCAGCCGCTACCACCGCCTTACGCACCCTCGCATCTGTCAGGTCCAGCACACGCAATTTACCCTTCACCTCGGCGACAGCTTCAATGCGACGATACACCGCCCCATAGGCTTCGGCGTATTGAGCCAGTCCCTGAAGTTTTGGCAGCGCGTCACCATATTGGGTCCCGTGGGGGTCAACAAGGTCGGCAACTATGGTGCCGTCCTCCTGTGCCGAGAAAAAGATGAAGTCTGGCCGCATGATTTTTACCTGCTGCTCCTCGGTATAAGCGATCCCCAGAGAATCCTGGCTTGGACGCGACGGGTTACGGTACCAGAACTGAAAACCTTGACGCTTCATCTCCGCCGCCAGCACGGTACGCTCCCAATCGTTCATTTCAGCAGGGAACAAGCCGCTCTCGTCGCACAACATGTGCTGCTTGTACGTCGGTAGCGGCTTTTTGTTGCCATGTTCATCCTGCTCGGTAGTTGCCACCGTCCACGATTTCGGCATGGCGAGGTCTATTTCCCCTGGCTCCGTACTCATCTCCTTGAGCGAGCGATACACCTCCTGCCGTTCGTCAGATAACTCCTTGATTTGTGCCTTGTATTTTGCGAACCATGCTTTGGCCAGTTTGTCCGCTTCAGCGTCGAGACAGGTTTTCACATTGGTAACCAAGCCGAGCGCCGCGATATCGGCGTGGGCTTCCATCAGCGCCTCTTCCATATCTTCAGCATCAGTATTTTTAGCGGCCAAATATTCGGCGTAGGTCCGGGAAATATCCGGACTCAGGATGCGCCCGGCGCGGCGATAAGCATCCTCGATCACGATATAGTCAGCCTCCTCCAAAAAGTCGTCGAAGGATTTCGCTTTGTTCTTCATATCGGCATTCAGGCTCTTCCCTTCCACCGTCAACACGTCCTTGCGGGCAGCAGCAATCTCCTTAGCATAGCGTTCCTGAATCGCATCTAGCACCTTGTGCATTTCCTTATGGGCGGTCTTTCCAGCACCCGGCAACAACTTGTCCCACGCAAGTTCATGTGCCAGCGCAGTCAACCGCTTTACCGGCTTTGCTCCCCGCTGCGGCAAGGACTGGGACGGCAGCGACCGAAACTTTTCCCAGACTGGTTCTGCAACAGCTGGATTCGGCGTCATCTCCTTGGGATTGATAAGGACGCGGCGACCTGGGAGGTCTTTGCCGTCGTCGCCCCCCTTCATCAGGGCATCGGCAACATCGTTAACGGACTTGGCATCGAAAAAAGGCAGCAGACAGTCAACAGAATTAAGCCGATCATTGCCCGGGATTCGCCGCGCCAGGGGTGTCCGAACCATACGCCCCATCAGCTGGGTTATGTGATCGCGATCCTTGGCGGGCCTGAAGGAAACCAGAACCTCGGCTCGCGGGCAGTCCCAGCCGGTACTGATAGCTTCCTTCGCGATGAGCACGCGGACCCAATGGGAATCCTGAACCCGCTCGGGGGAAATATGCGGCACCGTATGTCTGCCAAATGTCTGGTTCGTGTGGTCGCCTAACACATGGGCAATCGCCTCGCTAGTCAACTCCGGCCACTGCTGAAAGATGGTGTCCAGCGCCCGCCCGATCTCGTTGGGGTCCGGTGTATTAGGTACCTGGAGCACCATAAGCGGTTTGACGATTTCCTTGGAATCCTGCTGTTTGGAATACTCGGCCCACGCCTCACTCGACTCCTTGATTTTGCCGGTGGCCCGACGTACCAGTACCGTGTCGAACTGGCCTACTTGATCGGGGATATCCAGGATGATCGTATCCTTGAGCAGGCCAGACTCCTGCACCTTGGCAGAATCAACAATGACGTTGCGGAGAGGATCGCGCTCATGCGCTTCGGCCATGGCGGTATTGAATCGCTCCACGGTAGCGGATATCCCCAGAACAATCGGGATCGCCGGCACCGCGCCCGCCCCGTTGATAAGCCTCTTGACGATGGTCGATTTATCTTTCTGTACCGCCGCCGATTGGCTACCCATCCCCCGGTGCGCCTCATCGAGCACCAGATACAGAGTCAGAGAGGGGTCGTCAATGGTGTTCTGAATCGTATCCCAGATGGTATGGGATCGAAGGTCCGGGCGCATTTCTGGGAAGGCCGGATTAGCCTCATCTGGCTCGAAACCCCGAACGAGGAGACTCTTCTTTCCTAGCTTCTGGGTGTTGAGAAAATAGATCTTGCCGGGCTCAAATTTCTCCCGGTTGAAGGTGTTCTGCACCACCACCAGATCAGAATGATTCAGCCGGTCGGAAGCCTCCATCAGCCTGAACCTTGTCTGTTCATTCAAAGACGGATCATCACTGAACCAGATAACTACAGCGCCGGGATCAGCCTCGAAGTCGTAATTGTCGTCGCCATGAAACAGCGCCTCAAAGGCTGCCGCCGCCATAACAGTCTTACCCGCACCCGTCACCGCCGTCAGAGAAAAAGCATGCCGATCGCCTTCCTCCCGCCAACGCTTGCGGGCCTTACGCAGATTGACAAGCACATCCCGCACCGCCTCGTCCTGGTAATCCTTCAGGGTAAACTTCATCTATCAATCTCCATTCGCAAACTTGAAGTTCGTCAGATACGATTCATAGAGACGCACCGGCTCCACTGTTTCGGGCAGACTGCGGGCAATCGCCTGAAAGCGGCGGTCGTCGTTAGTGACGATATAGGCGACACACAAACCGTCTTTTTTCTCGACAGCCGCACAAAACTTATCCGTCTGATCCAGGTTCGTCAGAATGCCATAGCTATTGGCAACTTCCCAGCCGCTGGCAGGCAGGGTTTCGATCCGCCGTCCCTGGCTGCCGGCCCGCAGCCACAACAACGGTGCGATGCGGGCAAAGGCAAGGTTATGGCTGACCGCTACGGGGGTTTCGTAGGTCAGGGTGAAAAACTCGGCGTTCTCCACAAAGCCTTCCGCCATGGGGAACTCGTCGGTAAACTTGTAGTCCCCCTTGATCGACTCTCCGGTCGGGGTTTTGCCCGTAATGGCGGCCTCCACGCGGGGTTTGGTGATGTAGTCGCAGATGCCCCACTGTTCCCATTCAGGATCGCCGGGGCGTAGTCCTTGCTCTCGCAAAGCCTTTTGCTCATCGGCGGCGACTTCATTATTGGTCACGGAAATGCATTGGCGGCGGCCGCCATCTTGGCGATTCAGGCGCATCACGGCATGGGCGGTGGTGCCAGAGCCAGTGAAGAAATCTAAAATTATTGCAGCAGGCTTCTCTTGAACAAAGAAGCGAAGGACGTCTTCAACGGCATAAAGACTCTTTGGGAACGGAAATTTGCGCCCAGGGATGATATTGAGAAGTAAACGGCTGCCATATTGCGTTGAATCGTGTGCCGGGATTTTCCATTGCGTGGATGGAACTGCGGTGACTTGTAGTTCAGATTCCTCGTTTTTCGAAAGAACGACGGCACCATCAACTCCGATTCCTTCGGCTTTGTATTCGCCAGATTCTACCTTAGCCCACTCTCCCGGCTTCAAGTAATAAACAACATATCCTTTCCGCTGGCTACCTCCAATGCTCACTCGACCCTGTTTGATGTAGCCGCGAAGTGTTGTTGGCGAAATTTGCCAACGGCCTTCGCTTCCATCTTTACGGATAGGAAGGATTGCAGTTGCACCATCAACCCTTTTGGGTGGAATAGATACACCATCAGGAAGGGGCTCGCCGACTTCTATTACTCGACGCGTTTTATCATCGACGTAAATTGGGTAAAACCCTCCAGGCGAGTCGGACCGCTTGGGTGCAGTACCGGAGCGTCTCAGTAAATCCCATCTTGCCTTGCCGGTGTGAGTTCTGCCCTTAGCGCTCACCCACTCACGACTCAGTGGAAGCTTTGTAGGTGCAGCATTCCCCAACATAATCAGAAATATATATTCGTCAATACGTGCAAAGGAGCCAGCTCGCGCTTGTGCAGCAGGATTGATTGCGCTAGAAACCATTTGAATGCGAGCTTCAGTAAATGTCTGCTCCAGCAAGAGACCTAGTCTTAAATACTCCTTCTCATCAATTGTGACGATCAGTACAGAGTCGGCAGGGTTTAACAACACCTGCGCGAGTTTCAAACGTCTCTCCATCATTGCTAACCACTTGCTGTGCTTGTACTGATCATCTGAATCGACATAATCGTTATTGTATTTCCAGTCTTTGTCACGGGTATTATAGGGCGGGTCAATGTAGATGGCGTCCACCTTGCCCCGGTGCGTGTAGGTCAGCGCCTCCAGCACATGGTAGTTCTCACCATTGATGACCGTGTGAAAGGGTTTGTCTCCCCCCCGCTCAACCTTGCCGGTGCTCACGAGCCCTGGATAGATGTAGTCCCGGAATTCCGCCACAACAACGAGATCATCGGCTGGGATATCGCACGTCTCCGGCCCGGCGTCACCGGTCAATTCAAGGTGCGCGATCCGTTTCCCTTTGACCTTTGCAATGCCCCTGACCAACCAGAGCCGCGGATCCCCCTTGGCGATCGTACCGCGCGCCGGAAGAATCCGCACCTTGTCCCCTTTGCGTACCGGCCGCCCAGGCAGCTCAACCTCCTCGGGCCGATGCCGTTCAAAGTTCAGCCCAAAGGCAAGACGCGATGACAACGCCTTGAATTCCCGCTCCAAGTCCTTCCCCATCTGGGGATCTTTAGCCTTGGCTTGTGCTATGAGGTCTGTGAGTCGTGACACTTCAGGTCCTTCCTATATTGAATAATTGGCCATATGAAGGTAACGGCATGGGGACAGTGGGACAAACCACGCCAAACCAGCTGGCCACAATTAGCTTTTTTTATTATCAAACAGGTCCAATTGCTGCTTTTTCTTCGGCTGGGGCGCGGGAATATTCTGGCTGTCTGCCGCCCCTATGAGAAACGGCGGAACGCGGCTCTGGGTCAAGGCCGTTGGTGAAACGGGTCTCGATGCCGGTCGATTCGTAACAAAAGGGGAGCCCCTGCGTGTACTTGGAGGATTGGACTTCGATGCCGGTCAGGGTACTGCCGGCCTTTTTGGCCTCGATCACCCCGGCGGCCTGACCGTCGATGTAGAGCAGGTAATCGGCAAAGCCGAAGCCGGGGAGCGGAAACTCACGAATGGCAACGCCAAGCGCGGCATGGATGTGGGCCGTTTTAGCGTCCTGAACTTGCCACCCGGCCTGCAGCAGCAGGCGATCAATCTGTTCGCGGGCTTCTTGTTCAGGTGCAGGGGTCATGGGGCAACCATCCAGTCAGCAGGAGCCATATCAGAGGAAAAGCGGCATAAAGCGCCGCCCAGCAAAAGCAACCACGCAATAATAAAGGATTAAAACCGATTTGTGTATCAGGAAATCCCTGAGTTTCACACCTTTTTTCAAGCGGGCGCGATGAATCGCGCCCCTACGGCACCCGCGTCGGATGATTGCTATCCTCTTCCCAGCGGGCTGGATTTTCGACGATATATTGTCGGACACCATCCCATTCCACATCGTCACGGATAACACGTTCGTAATAATTACGCTGCCAGACCGGAGCACTGGGGGTATTGCGGAACTGGTTAATGGCATGGGTACAACGTGCCTTGAATGCCCGCACAATTTCACCCACCGTAGGGGCGCGATTCATCGCGCCCTGGTTTAACGCGCCCTGATGACCGGGGGCCGGGTTCGCCGATTCGGGCGCAATGAATTGAGCCCCTACGGGGTTATTAATCACAACAATCCCATGCAGATGATTCGGCATGACAACGAACGAATCCAATGTGACTTGGGGGTAATGAAGGGGCAAATCTTGCCAGGCCTCCAGAACAATGCGCCCGTTCGGATTCATCACCACCTTGCCATTACCCGCATCGCCCAACAGGCATTCCCTTTCGTGCGTGCATATTGTCACAAAATACGCCCCATCGCGGGAATAATCATAATCCCGCAACCGGATGGACCGCCGATGGTGTATATCCGGTTTGAAAACCATCCAACCCTCCGACCTGGCGCGATCATCGCGCCCTTGGGCATACAGGGCGCAATGAATTGCGCCCCTACATACCATTTCATTTACAACGAACACCACCGTAGGGGCGCGATTCATCGCGCCCTGGTTTGTCGCGTCTTGGGCTGATCTGGGCGCGATGAATCGCGCCCCTACATTTTATTCGCACCGAGGTGTCAAGGACGTTCCCCCTCCCGCGTGGCCCACTGGCGAAACTGGGTGCCACGTTTGGAATTTACGCGATATCCAACCGAAATGATGGCATCGAGATTGTAAACCTGAGTTTGATAGGTTTTTCCGTCAGCAGCAGTTCGTGCATATTTTGCACGAACTGCTGACTCGACTAATTCGCCTTCTCTGAAAACATTTCGAAGATGTCTGGTGATTACCGAGCGATCTCGATCAAAAAGTTCGGCCATCTGGTCCTGGGTCAGCCAGACAGTCTCGTTATCCAGTTGTACGTCAAGACGGGTTTTCCCATCATCAGCCTGATAAATCAGTACGTTTGTCTCAATGGGTTTCATAAAAGCCCTTCCTCCTAAAAAAACTCCTCCTCATACTCGGGCACCAGGTTGAACCATTGCGGGTGTTTCTTGGCTTCGGCGAGGGCCATTTCGGCTTGGGCGATGATGCGGTCGCGGTCTTTGGGGTAGCTGCCGGCGAGATTGAGGATGTTGGAGACGTGGTTGGAGCGCAGGATGGTGCGCTGGGGGTCGAGGTGGCGCACGATGTCGAGGGCTTCTTCGATGACCTGGCCGTTGCTCAAGGGGCGGATGAGGCGGAAATAGGCGTCGTTGTGCCGACGGAACATGGTGAGCAGGGAGAAATATTCGGGGGAGAGTTCGGTGATCCACGCCGCCGTGGCGCGGGCGTGTTCGCGGCTGCGTTCACTGCCGGCCAAGCCCAGAATGGCGGTGACGGAGAGCTTGAGGCCGGCGGCCTGGGCTTTGCGGCAGAGCTGCAGCATGTCGGCGGCGTTAAAACCTTTGTTGACCAGCTTGAGGGTGTCGTCGTCGCCGCTTTCAAGACCGAAATAGAGAATGCGCAGCTTCTTTTCGCGCAGGGCTTCGAGATCGGCCAGGCTTTTGGTGGTGAGGCTGTTGGGCGAGGCGTAGGCGCCGACGCGGGTGAGATTGGGAAAGGCCTCGGCGAGGCGGTCGAGGATGTCGAGCAGACCGGCCTGGGGATAGACGAGGGCGTCGCCGTCGGCGAGGAAGATCCGCCGGATGTGGGGGCGATGATGGGGGGGAACCTCGGCGATCTCGGCGGCGATTTCGTCTACGGAGCGGATGTGGAAGGATTTCATCTTGTACATGCCGCAGAAGCGGCACTGGTTCTGGCTGCAGCCGACGGTGATCTGGAAGATGAGGGACTGGGCTTCGGAGGGGGGCCGAAAGACCGGCTCCTGGTAATCGAAATAATAATACATGCCTGATTTCCTGCCTGCTCGGGTTGCCGGGGGACGCACTCCCCCGACTTTACCCGCACTGGGCGAAAATGGCAAAGGCTTTGCGGCTTCAAGGTCTTGCCTCGCCCCTGTTTCTGCCCCGGCCAGACACCAGAACCAGAGTTTTTCCAAGGAGCTCTGCCGAAAAAGCGGGGAACCCGAGGTAAAACTCCGGCCGTTCTATATAGCAAAACAGAAATATATTGGTCTGACCATATTGTAAATCCATGGCGACCATGTGAAGTGCCTCACTTTGACTTTCCTCATTTTTCTCGTAAGGTATACAACAAACAATGTTTGTTTTTTCTATTGACGAGGCCTGAAAGTTCGTCTAAGTTTTATTGGTCTGACCAATTTAACAACATACCACCACCTTCAACCCGCGAGCGCAAAGGCGCGCTCGCCAGATTCGGACAAAAGGAGGAGAAGCAATGAGGAGATTCGGATGGCTGGTCGCTCTGGCCGCAGTTTTCACCCTGGTTTTCGCCCCACAGGCATTCTCACAGGAAAAACGCGAAAAGTTCGGCGTGGACAAGCGCAACGAGGAAGTCAAACGGGAGATTCGCACAATCAAACCATCCAAGGAAGAGTTCCGCTGGAAGATGGTCATGCCCTGGGCCAAGGGCATGCTCTTTTACGATATAGCCCAGCACTTTTCTGACTCGGTTGCCCTGGCTTCCGGCGGCCGCCTGCAGATCAAGCTCTTCTCGGCGGGCGAACTGGTCGGCGCCAATGAGGTTTTTGACGCGGTGAGCAAGGGTTCGGCCGAAATCGCCCACTCGTCGCCGCTGTACTGGAAAGGCAAGAATGAGGCCTTTGTCGCCTACGCCTCCGTCCCCTTCGGGCTGGATGCCGAAGGCTACAACATCTGGCTCTATGAGCGCGGCGGTCTGGAAATGCTCCAGGACCTCTACAAGCCCTACAACATCTACGCTTTACCGGCCGGTCAGACCGGTCAGGAAATGGGTCTGTTCTCCAATAAGAAGGCCACCAAAATGTCCGACTTCAAGGGGATGCGCATCCGTACTCCCGGCTGGTACATGGACATCATGAACGGTCTCGGCGCCTCCGTCAGCCCCCTCCCCGGCGGCGAGGTCTATCTGGCCCTGGAGCGCGGCGTCATCGATGCCGCCGAGTACTCCACCCCCGCCATCAACTACCCGATGGGCTTTGACGAAATCACCAAGTACGTCATCACCCCGGGCGTCCATCAGCCCGGCTTCCAGTGCGACATCATGATCAACCAGAAGGCCTGGGACGCCCTGCCGGACGACCTGAAGTGGATCGTGAAGATCGCGGCCAAGGAAACCCAGCTCTGGTCGAACGCCTGGATCGAGAACCTCAATGCCGAAGCGATCAAGCGCTTCCAGGAAAAGGTCGAGTTCGTGCAGCTGGACGACGAGACCCTGAACGCCTTCGCCAAGCACACCCAGGAATACCTGGAGGGACTCAAGAAGAAACATCCCGAAGTCAAAAAAGCCCTGGATTCTCAGGAAGCCTTCAAAAAAGACTTCGCGTCATGGCGCCAGATTCGCAGCGGCGTCGCGCCCTGGCCCTATGAAAAGTACATCAGCGGGGAACAGAAATCCCAAGGGCACCATCTGCACTAGCAGCGGTCTTTTTCAACGATGGACCCCGGCCGCACCGGCCGGGGTCCTCTCCTGCAGCCATGGAGACACCCATGCTCTCAGTTGAGCGTTCCATCAATACCCTGAATGAAAAAACCGGCGTCCTCACCTCGTATCTAGCGCTGCCGCTTATCGTGGTGGTGGTGTACGAGGTTTTCATGCGGTACGCCTTCAATGCGCCGACCACCTGGGGATTTGAACTGACGACCTTCCTTTACGGGATGCATTTCGTCCTCGGCTTCGGCTTCACCTATCTGCACGATGCCCATGTCTCGATTGATGTCTTCGAGGCGAAGCTCCCGCAGCGGCCTCGAACCATCCTGCGCATGGTGACCAACCTTGTGCTCTTTATCCCCACCGTCGGCCTGCTGTCTTACGGCTCGGTGATTTATGCGGTCTCTTCCTGGCAGGACTGGGAAAAGGCGCCCACGTCCTGGGCCCCCCCGCTCTATCCTTTTAAGACGATCATGGCCATCGGCTTCATCCTGCTGTTCCTGCAGGGCGTGGCCAAACTTATCGCCGATTTCCGAACCCTCGGCGACACCAGAGACTGATCATCCTTGCCCCGCGGAGAAGATTTTTCCCATGACTCCTGAAATCATGACCTTATTGATGTTCGGTACGCTGATGCTTTGCATCGCGCTCGGACATCCGCTGGCCATCACCCTGGCGGCGGTCGCCACTTTTTACGGACTGATTGAATACGACGGGAACATCAGCGTCCTGATCGACCTGTTCGTCAATAATGCCTGGGGGCTGCAGCAGAACTACGTACTGGTGGCGATTCCCCTGTTTATTTTCATGGCCCAGATCCTCGATCGATCGAAGGTCTCGGAGGGTCTCTTCGATGCCCTCTACATTGTGCTGGGGGGACTGCGCGGCGGTCTTGGCATGGCCGTTATCGTGGTCAGCACCGTCTTTGCCGCCACCACCGGCATCATCGGCGCCTCCGTGGTGGCCATGGGCCTGATGGCCGGACCCGCGCTGCTGAAACGCGGCTACCAGACCGGACTGGGGGCGGGCATCATCTGCTCCTCCGGCACCCTGGGCATTCTGATTCCGCCGAGCATCATGCTGGTGGTCTATGGCGGGCTGACAGGCATGAAGGAGACGTCCGTCGGCAACCTTTTTGCCGCGGCCATCCTGCCGGGCATCCTGCTGTCCGGCATCTACCTGGCCTACGTCGCCATCCGCTGCGGAATCAACCCCAGCCTGGGTCCACCGATTCCGAAGGAGGAACGCACCGCCACGCTGGGTCAGAAGCTCTCCATGACCTTAAAGAGTTTCGTCCCCCCCTTCAGCCTCATCCTCATTGTTATGGGCACCATTCTGGCGGGGATCGCCACCCCGACGGAAGCGGCCGCCCTGGGCTGCATCGGCGCCATGGTGCTGGCCCTGTTCAATCGCAAGCTCACCTGGGAGGTCCTTTCCCAGACCTGCAACGCCACCCTGCGCACCACCGCCATGATCATGCTGCTGTTCGTCGGCGGCAAGCTCTTCAGCGTCGTCTTTCTGTCCATGGGCGGCGGCGATGTGGTCGCCGATCTGCTCTTGGGGATGGACGTTCACGATTACGTGATCCTGGCCATCATGATGGGCGTGGTCTTCATCATGGGGATGTTCATCGACTGGGCCGCCATTCTGCTCGTCGTCGTGCCCATCTTCACCCCCATTGCCAACGACCTCGGTTTCGACCCGCTCTGGTTCGCCATGCTGGTATGCGTCAATCTGCAGACCTCCTTCCTGACGCCGCCCTTCGGCTATGCCCTCTTCTACTTCAAGGGGGTCGCACCGCCGGAGTACTCCATGGGGGATATCTACAAGGGGATTCTGCCCTTCGTGCTGATTCAGGTCATCGGCCTGGGCGTAATGATCGCCTTCCCCCAAATCGTCACCTGGCTCCCCACGGTGTTCTTCGGGGGCTGATTCACCTTCAACCTTGAGGGAAGAGACCTATGCTACCGGAAATCAAAACGATTCTCTATGCCACCGGCCTCGGCCCCGGCGCGCCCCATGTCTTTCGCTATGCGATGACGGAGGCGGAAAAACACCAGGCGCGACTGGTGGTCCTGCATGTGCTGGAGCCGCTGAACCCTTTCGGCCAGCACCTGGTGGAGCTGCATATCTCCCAGGAGCAGCGGCAGCAGATCCAGGACCAGGCGCGCGACCATGCCCGCTCAAAGATAGATGAGCGGATAAGGCGGCTCTGCGAAAAGGAGTCCTGCCATGTGGCCGTCGGCGAAAAGATTGTCGACGAAATCCGGGTCATGGAAGGTCAACCCCACCTGGAGATCGTCTCCTGCGCCCGGGAGATCAAGGCCGACCTGATCATCATCGGCTCCCATCGCCACAGCGCCATGGGGGAAGCCATGCTGGGTCATACCGCCAACCGGGTCGTGCATCGTTCCGAAATCCCGGTGCTGCTGGTGCGCATACCCGACGGCTACCGCGAAGCGGGTTTCTGAAATTATTGACCACGGATACACCAATGAAGAGGCCAAGATGATTTCCAAGACTGCGATCAAGCACCTCAAGGAAAAGCTGGGCGAGAAGAACGTCCTCCACGAAAAAGAGGACCTGCTGGTCCTCGGTTATGATTCGACCCCCGGGGTTCATCACCTTCCCGAAGTCGTCGTTTATCCCACCTCGACGGAGCAGGTGCTGGCCGCCATGGAGATCGCCGCCCGCGAAGGTCTGCCCCTGGTCCCTCGGGGGTCGGGCACCGGCCTGTCGGGGGGGAGTGTTCCCGTGCGGGGCGGTATGGTGCTGACGCTGACCCGCATGAACCGGATCCTGGAAATCGACGAGGAGAACCTGACGGCGACAATGGAGCCGGGGGTGATCACCCTCGACCTCTTCAATGCCGTCGCCGCCAAAGGCCTCTTCTACCCGCCTGACCCCGGCTCGCAGAAGATCTCCACCATCGGCGGCAACGTGGCGGAAAACGCCGGCGGCCTGCGCGGCCTCAAGTACGGGGTGACGCGGGATTACGTCATGGGCCTCAAGGGAATCCTGCCGGACCGGAGCCTTATCACGACGGGCGGCAAGAGCGTCAAGGACGTGGCGGGCTACGGTTTCAAGGACCTGCTGGTCGGCAGCGAAGGGACCCTGGGGATCATCACCGAGGTGACCGTCAAGCTCGTGCCGCCCCCGCGCGACAAGCGCACCTTCCTGGCCTACTTCAACGATGTGCGCACCGCCGGTGAGGCGGTCTCCCGCATCATCGCCGCCCGCATCATCCCCTCGACCATGGAGATCATGGACCGGGTGACGATCAACTGCGTGGAGGATTACGTCAATATCGGCCTGCCCCGGCAGATGGCGGCCCTGCTCCTTATCGAGGTCGACGGTCACCCCGCGCCCGTGGCGGAGGAGGCGGCGGAGGTACGGCGCGTACTCGAACAGGTGAAAGCCGCCGAGATCCACGTCGCCGAAACGGCCGAACAGGCGGCCAGCCTCGCGGCGGCGCGCCGCACCGCCCTGTCGGCCCTGGCCCGGGTCTCCCCCACCACCCTGCTGGAGGATGCCACCGTGCCGCGCTCGCGCCTGGCCGAGACTTTCGGAGAAATCGAGCGACTGGCGGCCAAGTTCAAATTGAAGGTCGGCACCTTCGGCCACGCCGGCGATGGCAACCTGCACCCGACGGTGCTGTGCGACGAGCGCAACCACGATGAGATGGAGCGGGCCCATGCCTTCTACAACGAGCTTTATGAAAAAGTGCTCGACTGGGGGGGGACCGTCTCCGGCGAACACGGCATCGGCCTGGCCAAGAAGGAGTATCTGGCCCGCCAGATCGGCGCCGGCGGCGTCAAGGTCATGAAGCGCATCAAGCAGTCCTTCGACCCCGAAGGCATTCTCAACCCGGGCAAGATCTTCGAGGACCAGGACTCCGGCGCCGAACAGCATCTGGAGGAGGGATTCCGTGTCTCACACTGACAGCCTCGGCAACTTCCGTCCTAAGGACGCCCCGGAGTACGAAGACGTTCTGCAGTGCATGCGCTGCGGCTTCTGCCTGCCCACCTGTCCGACCTACGCTCTCACCGGCCGGGAGCGCTCCAGTCCCCGCGGGCGGGTGGCGCTGGCCCGGGCCGTGGCCGAGAAGAAACTCGAATTCACCGGCGCCGTCAAGGAAGAGGCCTTCTTCTGCCTGGACTGCCGCGCCTGCACCACGGCCTGCCCCTCCGGCGTAAAGGCGGGGGAAGTCATGGAGGTCTGCCGTAGCCAGGCCCACGCCTTCTACCCTCTGGGGGCCATGGGCAAGACCTTTCGCGAGTTCATCCTGCAGCGCATGCTGGTGTCCCCCGATCTTCTCGAGCACTCCATGCTGCCGACCCGCCTGTACCAGCGTCTCGGCCTGCAGTGGCTCGTGCGCCACCTGGGCATCCTCAAGCTCGGCCCGGACTGGATGGCCAAGGCCGAAGGGATGCTGCCTTCGCTGGAGAAGCCGCTGCGCCCCCAGCTGCCGGAAGTGGTCCCGGCCCAAGGGGAAAAACGCGGCCGGGTCGGCTTCTTTCTCGGCTGCGTCATGACCCTGCTCTACCCCCAGGTCTCCCGGCAGACCGTGCGCGTCCTCTCCCATCAAGGCTATGAGGTCGTCACCCCCAAGGCGACCAAGTGCTGCGGCGCCCCCCACCTCTCCGAGGGTGACCGGCAAACCGCCCGGGAGCTGGCCCTTTTCAATCTCGATCTCTTCCTCTCGCAGGAAGTCGACTGGATCGTGACCGACTGCGCCGGCTGCGGCGCCGCCCTGAAGGAGTATGAAGAGATCCTGGCCGAGGACGCCGATCATCATCGGCTCGCCCTGTTCCGCGCCAAAGTCAGGGACATTTCCGAGTTTCTGGCGGCCGAAGGCTTGCGCACCGAAGGGATGAAGGAGGTGCGCCGTTCGGTGACCTATCACGAACCCTGTCATCTCTGCCACGCCCAGGGCATCTCAAACCAGCCCAGACAGCTGCTGAAGGCCATTCCCGGCCTCGAACTGCGGGAGATGGCGGAGTCCAGCTGGTGCTGCGGGTCGGCGGCCACCTGGGGGTTGAAGTACAGCGAGGAGAGCCGCCAGGTTCTCGACCGCAAGCTCCAGAATGTGACGGCGACGAAGGCCGACATTCTCGTCACCGCCAATCCGGGGTGCCAGCTGCAGCTCGCCTGGGGGGTCCGCCAGGCCGATATGCCTCAGGAGGTGCGGCACCTCATGGAAATTCTGGGGGAAGCGATTCCGGACTGAGTGGCGAAACGAAAGCCATGCACAGAAAAAGGAAAGGCCATCCGCAGGGATGGCCTTTTTTCGTGGGGGACGGCGAGAAATCAGGAGATTTTCAGGAGTTCGGCCATCTTTTCTTCGACCATGACGAGGTGTGTCATCATGGCCTGCCGGGCCCCTTCCGGATCGCCGGCGGCAATAGCGTCGTATACGTCCCGGTGCTGTTTTTTGAGAATATCGATATATCCCTCTTTCCGGTAGAACTCCATCAGGGCCACATGGACGGTGGCGTGAAAGAGGGAATGAATGGTGTCGAGGACATGCACCTGCAGGGTATTGTGGGTAGCTGCCGTGATGGCATAGTGAAACTGCGAATCGAGTTCGGGATCCCAACCCCCGCTCGGGGCCTGGCCCTCCATCTCCTCCAGCAGCATCCTCATCCGGTCGATCTCTTCGGGACGGGCTCGCTGCGCCGCCAAAAAAGCGGACCAGCTCTCCAGCCCCATACGGACCTCCACGAGGGCATGCAGCATCCGGGGATCTTTTTCGCCGACCAGGGCCGAGAGGGGATCGGCCAGGGAGGTCTGGGCCAGAGAGCGCACGTAGGTACCACCACCCTGGCGGGATTCCAGAAACCCCATGGCTTCGAGAACGGTGATCGCCTCGCGCACGGAAGGACGGCTGACCCCCAGCAGAGAGGCCAGATCCCGCTCGGACGGGATGCGTTCTCCCGGCCCCAGCTCTCCCCTGGCAATCAGTTCCTTGATCTGCTCGATGATTTCCTCGGCAATCCGGCGAGGACGAATGGGCGTAAAGAGTGAGTTCATTGCAGGTGATCGTCATCCGAAGGTGAAAGCGGTTGGGCAATTGGTCTTACCAAATTCGGACAATCTTACGACACCTGGTGAGGCCTGTCAAGGCTCGGGAGACTCCGCCTTACGCCGTCGCTTCAGCTCTGCAGAGGCTTGTACCACACGTTCATGCTTTCGAGCTCGCCGGAGATCTGCGTATTGTGGGTGAGGGTGCCGCTGTAGGTGTAACCGCCACGGGCAAAGGTGATGTTCATGCCATGGCTGTAGGCGCGGGCAATGGTGTAGGCCGTCTGGATGCCGCGGTCGCCGGCGACCTCTTCGAGCCGATCCAGCAGGTGGCCGGCCAGACCCTGGCCCCGGTAGTCGGGAAGGGTAGCGAAGTCAGTCATCTCGGCGTTCAGGCCGCGCACGTCCTTTTCGGCCGAAGCCAAAGCGACGAGGTGATCGCCATCCCAGATGCCCAGGTAATCGACATGGCTCTCCATGGTATCGCGCAGATAATCGGGATCGTGAATGGGGAAGGGATAGGTGGCGAAGACCTGGCGGTAGACTTCTGCCATGGCCAGGGCGTCGGCGGGTTCGGCCAGACGGCAGGTCATGGCCGGCGGCAGGGTGATGTCGGCCTGGTTCCCTTGACGGGAACGGGCGGCCTCCAGGGCGCTCTCCACCAGCTCGGGCTTCTGCTCCTGCTGCCGGTCGGGACAGAAGTACTTGCCCATGAAATAGACCGGGTCTTCTCCCCGGTAGAATTCAGGGATGGCGGCCTCGGCTTCGTAGCCATGCTGGCGGAAGGACTCCAGGGCGGCCTCCGGCACCTTGGCGAAGACCTTGGTGTAGTCCTGCTCCTGCGCCAGCTGGTCAAGATAGGGGACCAGGCGGGGCAGATCCTCGGCCGACAGGCTCATCAGGTAGGCCCGGTTGCTGTGGGGGCCGTGTTGAATGGTCGATTGTCCGAACTGCTCTATGGTATCAGTCATGGGTGCGTCGCTCCATACGGTCGTTGTTTTCGGGGGTGAGAGAGATGGTACGATCCGAATCGGACAGCAGCCGCTCGATGCCGACGGCGGCGCACTCGGTGGAATCCTCCAGTTTGAGGTCGAGGTGGCACTCGTCGCACTTGCGGTTGCAGAAGATGGACTCGTACTTTTCGGGCTCCTGGTAGGTGGTGATCACTCCCTCATAATTGCGCAGCACCACCTTGTTGGTCGACAGGGAGATGAGGTAGTTGGGATTCATGGGGATCTTGCCGCCGCCGCCCGGCGCGTCGATGACGTAGGTCGGCACGGCGAAGCCGCTGGTATGGCCGCGCAGGCTCTCCATGATCTCGATCCCCTTGCCGACGGGGGTGCGGAAGTGGGAGAGCCCCTCGGCCAGGTCGCACTGGTAGAGGTAGTAGGGGCGCACGCGATTTTCCACCAGTTTATGCACCAGCGACTTCATGATGCGCTGGCAGTCGTTGACCCCGGCCAGCAGCACCGACTGGTTGCCGAGCGGGATGCCGGCGTCGGCCAGCAGGCGCAGGGCCTCTTTGGCGGAGGCGTTAATCTCGCGCGGGTGGTTGAAGTGGGTGTTGAGCCACAGAGGCTGATGTTTTTTCAAACGCTCCACCAGCTCGGGGGTGATGCGGTAAGGAAGCACGACCGGCATGCGGGTGCCGATGCGGATGACCTGCACGTGCGGGATGCGGCGCACCTCGGTGAGAATCCAGTCGAGATAGTCGTCGGAGAGCATGAGCGGGTCACCGCCGGAGAGGAGCACGTCGCGGATTTCCGGATGCTGGCGGACGTAGTCGATCCCCTTGAGGATATCTTCACGACCGGGGATGGAATCGCGGTCGCCCACCTTGCGCTTGCGGGTGCAGTGGCGACAGTACATGGAACAGACATTGCTGACCTGCAGCAGCACCCGGTCGGGATAGCGGTGGGTGACGCCGGGAACGGGGCTGTCCTTGTCCTCGGAGAGCGGATCGGCCATGTCGTGCTTCTCGATTTCCAGCTCACGGGAACAGGGGAAGGCCTGCTTGAAGACGGGGTCGTTTTCGTGATCGTCGGTATTGATGAGAGACAGGTAGTAGGGGGTGATGGAGAGGGGGAATTTTTTAACCGTCAGTTCGAGGGCTTTGCGTTTTTTTGGGTCAAAGCGAATGCCCAGCAGCGTCTCTACCGTATCGATATCCTGGATGGAATGTTTAAGCTGCCAGCGCCAGTCCCGCCAGTTTTTGAGAGTGACATTATTTGAACTGATTTTTTCTGCGATTTCCTGCTGTGCTGCCGAGTAGATGGGCACGGGGAAAACTCCTTTGGTGATAGTGAATGCCAGGGCGGGTAGCTGAAAAGCCCGCCATTTATTTTCAAGTCGAATATTTCGTACGCGAACGTTTTTAACATAAACAGCCTTTCATGTCAAATGACCGCATTTGTAAGGGCTTGAATCCGTGAGGAAATCGGGTTTGGCTACTCTTTTTCGCCCAGTCGTTCAATGGCGCGCAGGTGCAGACGCGCTTCCTCGGCGACCTCATCGCTGCGGGCGGTGTCGAGGGCTGAGAGAAAGTAGTGGTAGGCGCTGGTGACGGCGCGGGGGGTGTGCAGCTGGGCCCGCCCCGCCCCCAGATAGGCGCGGGCGATCTGCGGGTCGGTCGGACGCTCGCCGATGAAGCGTCGGAAAAGAGACAAGGCTTGGTCATGAGCGCCGCTGCCAAGGAGGTATTCCCCCAGCTCGAGCACCACCGGCGCTGGTACCCGCAGGCGATCCGCCCGGCTGGAAAGGGAAAAGTATTTGGCCGCCGCCCAGGCGGGATTGCCTTCACGCAGGTGGCCGGTAATCTGCTCCGGCAAGTACGTGCCATTCTCCCTGCTACGGGCGGAAGACGCCGGCCGCACCGAGGAGGCGGAGCGCCACAGAGGGAAGCGGTCGATGCCCCAGGCAATACCCATCCCGGCAATAAAGCCGCCGATGTGGGCCCCGTGCGCCACCCCACCCTCACCGCCGCGGGACAGCAGGAAGGGAAGCAGGTTGTCGGCCAGCAGATAGAAACCGAGCACCAGGCGGGCGGGGATGAGGAAGGTGTTCATGATGAAGGGAAAGAGAAAAATGAAGACCTTGACCTGATTGCGCGGGAACCACAGGAAGTAGAGACCGAGCACACCGGAGATGGCGCCGGAGGCACCTACCAGGGGCACCTGGGAGTGAGGAACAAAGAGCGCAAAAAAGAGGGTGGCGGCGATACCGGTGACCAGATAGACCAGCAGAAAGCCGAGGTGGCCGAGGCGGTGCTCGACATTGTCGCCGAAGATCCACAGGAAGAGCATGTTGCCGGCCAGGTGCATCCAGCCCCCGTGCAGGAACATGGCGGTAAAGAGGGAGAGCAGGGACGGCGCGCCGGGACGGTAGCCGTACTCATAGACAAAGACGTCGTAGGCGCTCAGGTGCGCCAGGATCTGCTGGGCTGAAATGCCGCCGCGCACACCAAGAGAGCGCAGGTATTCGAGCAGCATGGGGTCGGCCAGTTCGGGGCTGCGGGCGGTGAGCGGCAGGGAGAGCAGCAGAAAGATCGCGACGTTGAGCCCGATGAGCAGGTAGGTCATGATGGGGGTGGAACGGGGATTGGGCGTGTCGCCAATGGGCAGAAACATGGCAAACCTTTCTCTGTGAATCGTCCGCCCCGAAAAGCTTTTCTGCGACGCGGTCCAGACGGCATTTTAGCACAGATCGGGCCCGCTGACACCTCTTGCTTTCCACGGGTGAAAAAGGTATTCTGCCCAGCCTGGAGGAAGCCTGCCATGTCCCTGCTCTACGCTCTCGATCTTATCGGCACCGCCGCCTTTGCCGCCTCCGGCGCCTGGGCGGGAGTCCGCCGCAAAATGGACCTTCTCGGCGTGCTGGTGCTGGGCCTGGTCACCGCCACCGGCGGCGGCACCCTGCGCGACATCCTGCTGGGCGACCTCCCTCCCTTCAGCCTGAAGGATGAGACCTATCTCTATCTCTCCATTATCGTATCCCTGGCCGTCTTCTTCTTCCACCGCCGCCTGCACCGCCTGCAGCACCCCCTGCTCTACTTCGATGCCATCGGCCTCGGTACGTTCGTGGTCATCGGCACCAGCAAGGCGCTGGCCTTCAACACCGGCTTCATCGGCGCCGTCATGATGGGGGTAATGACCGCCACCGCCGGCGGCGTGGTACGTGACGTCCTCTCCAACCAGGTCCCCCTTATCCTGCGCAAGGAGGTATACGCTTCCGCCTGTCTGGCCGGGGCGGCCCTGCTCTACCTGCTGCATCACCTTCCCCTGCCCCACTCCCTGGCGGCGCTGCTGGCCGCTCTGACCGTCATCATGGTGCGCCTGCTGGCCATCCGTCACAACTGGGCCCTTCCCAAGGCGCGCGCTTGAAGTGAAAAATAAAACAAGGCCTTGCCCTTTGCCCATTCCCGCGATTTACTTAAGTTGATCTCTATAGACCATCTTTGAGGAGCGCATCATGCAGACCGTTCATATTCTGAGCAGCCAGAAGGTTTTCCGGGTCGGAAAAATCGTCTGTCTGGCCCGCAACTACGCCGATCACATCAAGGAGCTGGGGAACGAGGTTCCCGACAAGCCGGTCCTCTTCATCAAGCCGGCCACCAGCATTATCCGCGACGGTGAGAACGTGGTCATTCCTGCCTACAGCAACGACTGCCACTACGAGGTGGAACTGGCGGTACTCATCGGCAAGTTTGCCAAAAACGTCGCCGAAAAAGATGCCATGAGCCATGTGGCCGGCTACGGCGTTGCCATTGACATGACCCTGCGGGACGTACAGTCGGAGCTCAAAGCCAAGGGGCTCCCCTGGGAGATCGCCAAAGGGTTCGACACCGCCTGCCCCCTCTCCGATTTCGTCGCTGCCAGTGAGGTCGAGGATCCGCACAACCTGGGCATCCGTCTTTCCGTAGACGGCATGCTGCGCCAGGATGCCTCCACAGCGTTGATGATGCGCCGCATCCCGGCCATCGTCCAGGCGATCTCGGCCATCTTCACTCTGGAGGAAGGGGATATCATCCTGACCGGCACCCCGGCCGGAGTGGGGTCGGTCCAGAGACGCAGCCGTCTGCGGGCCGAGATTGACAAGGTCGGCTGTCTCGAAGTGGGGGTAAAGTGAGCACCCGCATCGCCCTCATTGGACCGGGACGGCTGGGGCAGGCCGTCGGTCGCCTGCTGGCTGACGCCGGCCATGAGTTCAGCGCCGTGGTCAGCCGCGACCTCGCCCGTGCCCGGGCGGCCGCCCGCTTCATCGGCAACCCCCAGGCGGGGACGACAGACCTGACGAAGGTCAAGGACGCGGAGATGGTCTTTCTGGCCCTGCCGGACGACGACATCGCCCCTATGGCGGCCAGACTGCGCCAGGGAGCACTGGTCCGGCCCGGCACCATCCTTGTTCACTTCAGCGGCATTCACGATAGCAGTATCCTGCTGGGGGAAGAAGGAACGCCGGTACAGGGACTGGCCATCCATCCCATGCAGAGCTTTGCCGACGCGGTCATCGGTATGCGCAATCTACCCGGCAGTCTCTTCGCCATTGAAGGCGACGCCTCCCTCATCCCCCTCGCCAGAGCGTTGGTGGATGACATGGGCGGCCTGCCGTTCATCCTCACCCGTGAACAGAAACCCCTCTATCACGCCGCCGCCTGCACGGCCTCAAACTTCCTGGTCGCGCTGGTGGCGACCGCCGGAGAGATGCTGTCGCACTGCGGCATCGACGCGAAAGACGCCGGCCGCCTCTTTGCTCCCCTGCTTAACGGCACCGTGAAAAACCTGTCCGCCCTGGGACCGCAGACGGCTCTCACCGGACCCATCGTACGCGGCGACATCCTCACCGTCGAAAAACATCTGGCGGCGCTGGAGGCGTTGCCGGCGGACCTGGGTCGCATTTATCGCCTCATGGGAGGAAAAACGGTGGATGTAGCCGAAGAGTCGGGGCGACTGGACGCCGACAAGGCCGCCATCTTGCGAGACCTGCTGCAGAAGTAAGCTGGTTTTAATCGAGGCCGACCCCTTCGCGGGCCTGCAACCGCAGCCGGTTGGTCAAAAGATGGGCCAGGCGGGTCGGCTCCGGCATGCGGTAACGCGTCGTGCAGGCCAGGGTCACTTGCGCGGCGCGGGCGACCGTACACAGGTGCCCCGGCGACACATAGAGGGGGCGCACCCGGTCGCGCGTTCGCAGCACCGCGCCCACCTGATCGCCCTTCAGCTCCAGCGCCGCATAATCGCCTTTATGCAGCCCGGGCTCCTCGTGGTCCCCGCACAGACGGCTCTTGGCACAGCCGATGGTCGGCAGCTGCAACCAGAGCCCAAGATGACTGGCCAGACCGAGGCGGCGCGGATGGGCGATGCCCTGCCCGTCCACCAGCACCACGTCCGGCCGCGTCTGCAAACCCTGGAAAGCTTGCAGCAGCACCGGCAGTTCGCGAAAGGACAGCAGACCGGGGATGTAGGGGAAGCTGACCCGAGCCACGG
This sequence comes from Desulfuromonas sp. AOP6, assembly GCF_009731355.2. GTDB lineage: Bacteria > Desulfobacterota > Desulfuromonadia > Desulfuromonadales > SZUA-540 > SZUA-540. The sequence goes on along the minus strand of NZ_AP022810.1, from coordinate 731,183 downwards.
CGCTGGCCTCTTCCACTACCTGCAGATCCGGATAGCTCAGCAGCACGACCGCCGCAAAGAATAAATCCCCGTGTTTTTCATAGGAGACGTCAACTCCCGCCACCCGACGCAGCGAAGGCGTCACTCCATCCTCCAGACGCACCTGTGCGGCCAGCCGCCGCTGCAGAGCGACCGCCTCGGCATAAGTCACCGACCAATCATGCAGACGCGCAAAGTCCATCATCTCCCCCGTCATCATCGAGCCAACATCAACGACAATTGACAATCCACCACCAAGGCACCAGGACACCAAGAAGGTCTGGCTTAAGGATAACAGTCCCGTTTGAATTTAGGGGTTTCCTTGGTGTCTTTGTGCCTTGGTGGTGAAAGAATCAAGGGCAACAAAGACAATCCACCACCAAGGCACCAGGACACCAAGAATGTCTGGCTTAAGGATAACAGCCCGTACCTCTGAGTCCCGGTTGGATTTAGGGGTTTCCTTGGTGTCTTTGTGGCTTGGTGGTGAAAGGATCAAGGGCAACAAAGACAATCTACCACCAAGGCACCATGCCACCAAGATGGTCTGGCTTAAGGATAACAGCCCGTACCTCTGGGTCCCGGTTGGATTTAGGGGTTTCCTTGGTGTCTTTGTGCCTTGGTGGTGAAAGAATCAAGGGCAAAAAAGGCAATCTACCACCAAGGCACCATGCCACCAAGATGGTCTGGCTTAAGGATAGCAGCCCGTTCCTGGGGTCCGGTTGAATGGATGGGTTTCCTTGGTGTCTTTGTGGCTTGGTGGTGAACGATTTTTCGAGGTCTAACGGCAGGAATCAAGAAGCCAGGCCCGCTGCAGAAAGCGGAGCCTGGCCATGGGCAGAGAGTTGAATCAGCGGGGCAGGCCGCGCAGCAGCTTACGGCCGTCGCGGAAGAGGATTTCCACCTTGTTGGGCGGGGTGACGGCGGTGACGATGCCTACGCCGAAGACGGGATGGCTCACCAGATCGTCGGCGCGGTAGGTGCCGTCCATGGCATAGGTTTTCGCCGCGCCGGTAGCCTCCTCGCCACAGCGTTCCTCCCAGAATATCAGGTCAGCGGTAGCGGCGCGTTGCCGGGGCTGACGCGGCACGGTATTACCTTTGGTGGCCGTGGTCCGTGGCGTGGCGGTCTTCTTCGGTGCCGCATCCCGGTAATTGTGCATGCCGCCACAGGTATTACACTGAACCCGCACCACCTTATCGCCCACCATGGCGACAACGGTATGGTTGGTGACCATACGGCATTTGGTGCATTGGGAATCGACCAGGTCGCCGGCGGAGATTTTCTTTGGGCTCATATCTTTCCTTCTTTCAAAAAAAAGCCACAGAGAAAACTCCCTGCGGCGGTTGTCCTGTCAAAGTGAGCGCCTCTTATACCATCAGCACCGGCAGCTGTCAAGGTGAAGCGGGGGAATGGTTTCAGCTCACCACGTTGGCGGCTTCCCCGCGCTGGTAGGCCGCGAGATTGGCGACGGTAATATCGAGGAGGCGCTGGCGGGCCTCCTGAGTGGCCCAGGCGATATGCGGGGTGATGAAGCAGTTCTTCGCCGTCAGCAGGGGGTTGTCGGGTGAAGGCGGCTCGCTGCCGAGGACATCGAGGCCGGCGCCGGCGATCCTGCCGCTGTTCAGGGCAGCAGCCAGGGCGGCCTCGTCAACCAGCGGCCCCCGTCCCGTATTGATAAGCAGAGCCGTCTTCTTCATGGTGGCCAGCCGCGTTTCATCCACCAGCCCCTCGGTCTGCGGGGTGAGCGGACAATGCAGGCTGATGACGTCGGCACGGGCAAAGAGCTCAGGAAGCTCGACAAAGGTCACCTCTTCGCTCTCGCCATACTTCTCTGGATGGGCGGTATGGACCAGGACTCTCATACCGAAAGCGCCGGCGATGCGGCTCACCGCCCGACCGATCTGGCCGTAGCCCACAATACCCATGGTGCGGCCGTCGAGCTCGGTCAGGGAACGATCCCAGAAACAGAAGTCGGGGCTGGCCGACCAGCGCCCCTGCCGGACCAGATGGTCGTGATGGCCGACCTGCTGGGTCAGTTCCAGCACCAGGGCGAAGACCATCTGCGCCACTGAAGCCGTGCTGTAGCCGGGCACGTTGGTCACGGTGATGCCCCGACGACGCACTTCTTCCAGCGCCACCACGTTGTAGCCGGTGGCAGTGACGCCGATATAGCGCAGCTCGGGCAACTGATCGAGCACCTCGGCGGAAAAGACCACCTTATTGGTGAGTACGGCCTCGGCGCCCCGGCAGCGCTCCACCACTTGCGGGGCCGGGGTGCGTTCATAAATGGCACACTCACCCAGCGCCTGAAGAGAATCCCAGCTCAAATCGCCGGGATTCAGCGTATAACCGTCAAGAACCACAATTTTCATATTTATATGTCCTCCGGGATTGTCGACCTGAGCTGACAGCATAGCAAAATAAAAGGAAGCATACACCTCAGCAAACCCAGGGGGAGTAAACTCAGAACAACTTAAACGATCAAAAAGACCAACAGGCAGTGCCCGGCAGACCGGGACAGGTGACACACGGCAGGAACAAGTTACCCCGTGTGAACGCAGTGAGCCGGGGCCCTTGCCTTTTCGTGCTACGAAGTAAAGAACCTCTTAAGCTGGCTCCATTTCAACAAAACCACCAAAATCCGGCGCCAGCAATAAAAAAGCCCTTTTTTGCTTACTTTTTGTGGGCTTGGACAAAAAGTAAGGCGTCCGGCGGGGCGCAACCCGCCGGTCTCTCACAACCCCTTCTTCTCAAAAAACCGAAAAAGCAAAACCGCCCCAACGACAAAGACCAGGATCACCGGCCAGTGATTGACACCCAGCACCTGCGGAATAGTGATTTTGCCCAGGTTACCCCAGGTGAGCACGGTGCGCTTCATCAGGGGAAAGGCTTCGGCGTAGACGGCGGCGCCGGCCACCATACCGAGGATGCCGTAGAGGGCGTCCCAACGTCCTTCACCCAGGGCCCCGGCAGAGGTGCCGGGGCAGTAGCCCAGCAGACCCCAGCCGATACCGAAAATGAGTCCGCCGATGATATTGCCGCCAAGAATCGTCGTTTTGAGACTGAGCTTGGCCAGCTCCAGATCGACCAGCAGGTAGATACCGACCATACCGACGAGAACGCTGGTCAGCATGAATTTGATAATGGTCATGTCGATGAGGCGCAGCACGCCGAGCTGCTTGTCGTAACGCAGTACGCCGCCTTTCTGCAGGATAAAACCGAAGGCCACACCCGTGAGCAGCCCATAGATCAGCATATTCATGAGGACTTCCTCCCATAGATGAGGCGGGCGACGATAATGCCGCCGATGAAAAAGCAGGCGAGAGAAAGAAGACCGCTAACAGCCAGCTGGAGCGAACCGCTCAGCCCATGACCGCTCGGTCAGCCATCGGCAAGACGCGCTCCGAACATGGCCACGGCGCCACCGCTGAAAGCAAAGAGGGCACGCCTGCCGTAACTGGCACTACCGAAACGCTGGCGCCACATATCGGGCAGGCCCTGCAGACGGAAGGTGCGACCGGTGACGGAAGCAATGAGGGCACCGATGAAGATACCGACCACAAACATCCACTGCCAGTCGATCTTGGGTGCGGTCTTGATAAAGTAGTCCATTTTCTCCACGCGTTCCGGCGAGAAGACCTTTTCGACCATGCCGGCGGCGCGGACAAAGGTGGTGGAAGCACCGAGATATTTTCCAGCGATCCACACAGAGAAGACGGAGACCAGCCCGGAAAGGGCTCCGGCCAGATAGGGATTCCAGGCGCCGTCGCGCCCAGGGGCAAAACGTGGAGTCATAAAAAATCCTTTCGTCGTCATGAATAAAAAAACCGGTTAAACCATCGGCATGACAGATAATTTAGCATATATCGACCAGCACGCAAGCAGCGTGGTGCGATAAAAAATCCCCCGGGAAAGTCTTTCCCGGGGGATCACATAGGACTGGAAAACTGAAAGTCTTATTGCTCGTCCATCAGGGCGGCATGCGCCGCTGCCAGGCGGGCAATGGGCACGCGGAAAGGAGAACAGGAAACGTAATCGAGACCGATCTTATGGCAGAAGATGACACTGGAAGGCTCGCCACCGTGCTCGCCGCAAATGCCGAGCTTGATGTTGGGGCGGGTCTGGCGCCCTTTGACGCAGCCCATCTCCACCAACTGTCCGACACCGCTCTGATCGAGGGCGACGAAAGGATCGTTGGGGTAGATCTCGCGCTCGACATAGAAAGGCAGAAACTTGCCGGCGTCGTCGCGGGAAAGACCGTAAGTGGTCTGGGTGAGGTCATTGGTGCCGAAAGAGAAGAACTCGGCCTCTTTGGCGATTTCATCGGCGGTCAGGGCGGCGCGGGGCAGCTCGATCATGGTGCCGATGAGGTACTCGACCTTGACGCCGTAACGGGCGACGACCTCGTCGGCGATGCGAATAGCGTTGGCCCGCAGGATGGACAGTTCCTTGACGTGGCCAACCAGGGGAATCATGATCTCGGGAACGATGTCGAAGCCCTCTTCCTTGACCAGTTCACAGGCCGCTTCCATGATGGCCTGCACCTGCATGTCGTAAATCTCGGGGAAGGTGATGCCCAGGCGGCAGCCGCGATGGCCGAGCATGGGGTTGAACTCGTGCAGGAAATCAACCTTGTTGCGCAATACCTGGGGCTGCACCTTCATGACGGCAGCCAGCTCATCAATGTCCTTGTCCGTATGGGGAAGGAACTCGTGCAGGGGCGGATCAAGCAGGCGAATGGTCACCGGCAGCCCCTTCATCTCGCGGAAAATGCCGAGGAAGTCCCCTTTCTGCATGGGTAGAATTTTGGCCAGGGCGCCTTTGCGGCCAGCGATATCCTCGGACAGAATCATCTCCCGCACCGCCATGATGCGCTCGGCTTCGAAAAACATGTGCTCGGTGCGGCACAGACCGATACCCTCGGCGCCGAAGTTGCGGGCCACCCTGGAGTCGTTGGGCGTATCGGCGTTGGTGCGCACCTTGAGGCGGCGGAAGGTATCGACCCACTCCATGAGGGCACCGAAATCTCCGGTCAGCTCAGGCTGAACGGTGGGAACTTCGCCCTTCATCACTTCACCGGTGGAGCCATCGAGGGTGATGACATCCCCCTTCTTGAGGACGACGCCGTCGCGGGCGACGAACTGCTGGGTCTTGTAGTCGACCTTGATATCGCCGCAACCGGCCACGCAGCACTTGCCCATGCCGCGCGCCACGACGGCGGCGTGGGAGGTCATGCCGCCGCGGGCGGTGAGGATGCCCTGGGCGGCGTGCATGCCGTGAATATCTTCCGGGCTCGTTTCCACGCGCACCAGAATGACCTTGAGACCGATCTTGGCCGCTTCTTCGGCCTCATCGGCCGAGAAGACCACCTCGCCGCTGGCGGCGCCGGGGGAAGCGGGCAGGCCTTTGGCGATAACATTCTTGGGCGCCTTGGGATCAAGAGAGGGATGCAGCAGCTGATCGAGCTGTTCGGGCTGCACGCGCAGAACCGCTTCCTTGTCGCTGAGCACCCCTTCCCGCACCATGTCGACGGCGATCTTCACCGCCGCCTGGGCGGTGCGCTTGCCGTTGCGGGTCTGCAGCATGTAGAGCTTGCCTTTCTCGATGGTGAACTCGATGTCCTGCATGTCGCGGTAGTGCTTCTCCAGGGTCTGCTGCACCTTCATGAGCTGGTCGTAGCACACGGGCATGACCTCTTCCATGGAAGGGAGGGTGCCGTCGCCGCCGATCTTGTTGATGGGCTGGGGCGTACGAATGCCGGCTACGACATCTTCACCCTGGGCGTTGACCAGGAACTCGCCGAAGAAGACGTTTTCGCCGGTGGAGGGGTTACGGGTGAAGGCCACGCCCGTGGCGCAGTCGTCGCCCATGTTGCCATAGACCATGGACTGAACGTTGACGGCGGTCCCCCACTCGGCGGGGATGCTGTTGAGCTTGCGGTAGGTGATGGCGCGAGGGTTCATCCAGGAACCGAAGACGGCGCCGATAGCGCCCCACAGCTGTTCCTGGGGATCTTCAGGGAAATCTCGTCCCAGCTCTTCACGGACCTTCTTTTTAAAGAGGACGACCATTTCCTTGAGGTCGTCTGCGGTCAACTTGGTGTCCTGCTCGACGCCGCGCTGTTCTTTCATATTTTCGAGGATATGTTCGAGGACATCACCGTCAAGATTGAGAACGACGTTCGAGTACATCTGGATAAAGCGGCGGTAGGAGTCGTACGCGAAACGGGCGTCGCCGCTCTGTTCGATGATGCCCTGCACAGTCTGACCGTTAAGACCGAGGTTGAGGACGGTGTCCATCATACCGGGCATGGAGGCGCGGGCGCCGGAGCGCACGGAGACGAGCAGCGGGTTCTTCGCGTCGCCGAATTTCTTCCCCATGAGCGTCTCGACCTTGCGTAGATTCTCTTCTACCTGCCCTTTGAGTTCGGCGGGGTACTGGCGGTTGTTCTTGTAGAACTCGGTACACACCTCGGTGGTGAGGGTAAAACCAGCCGGCACCGGCAGACCGATCGAGGTCATTTCGGCCAGATTGGCCCCTTTACCGCCCAGTAGGTTTTTCATGTCCCCTTTTCCTTCGGCCTTGCCGTCGCCGAAGAAATAAACATACTTCGTAGCCATCGGTACTCCTCCTCAAAGGTTAGTAAAAATAAACAATTGCGCCACTTCCGGCACCGTTTTTTACTGAAAATAAAAGAGCCGCCTAGTTTCCTAGGCGGCTATCTTCGCAAAGTCTGCAATGTCTTCGAAGAGCCGGGCGACCCCTGTCAGCAGGGCCAGCCGGTTTATTCGCACGCTTTCATCCTCGGCCATGACCATCACCCCTTCGAAGAAGTCGTCCACGGCCCCACGCAGGGCGGCGATGGCCTGCAGGGCGGCGGCGTAGTCTCCCGCCTCGGTGGCGGCGGCGACACGGGCGGCGGCAGCCTGCACCTCGTCATGCAGCGTCTTTTCGCAGGCAGCCTCGAAGCGGTCGGCGTTCACCGGGGTGTCCACGCCCCCCTTGATAATGTTGACCACGCGCTTGAAGGCCACGGCCAGAGGCTCGAAATCTTCCCTTCCCTTGAGGGCAGCCAGCGCCTTGACACGCTCTTGGGCGTCGATGACATCGTCAAAGGAGGCCGACAGCACGGCGTCGACCACGTCCTGAGGCTGACCCTGGCCGGTAAGCATGTTGAAAAAGCGCAGGCGGATGAATTCCAGGACGTCCTTCTTCACCTCGTCGGCTGGGCGGGTAAGCTTGGCGGCGAGCAGATCCACGGCCTTGCCGACCAGCTCGGCCAGGGAGAGACGGTAGCCGCGGTCGAGTAGGATGGACAAGACGCCGATGGCGCTACGCCGCAGGGCATAGGGGTCGGCAGAGCCGGTGGGGATGAGACCAACGCCGAAGCAGCCGCAGATGGTGTCGATCTTGTCGGCGATGGAGACGAAAGCACCCAGATGGTCGGTAGGGAGCGCGCCGCCGGCTTCAACGGGGAGATAGTGCTCATGGATGGCGCGGGCCACGCGGGCGTCCTCCCCTTCGAGAAGGGCGTACTCGCGGCCCATGATGCCTTGCAGCTCGGGGAACTCGTAGACCATCCCCGTCTCCAGGTCGCACTTGGCCAACAGGGCGGCCCGGTCCGTCAGGGCGCTGTCGGCGGGAGACAGCTTGGCGGCCAGCATGGCGGCCAGTTCGCGGAAACGCATGACCTTCTCGTAGCTGGTGCCGAGCTTGGCCTGATAAACCACGTTCTTTAAAGCGTCGAGACGGGTCTCCAGTTTGACCTTCTGGTCTTCGGTCCAGAAGAACATGGCATCGGAAAGACGGGCCCGCAGCACCCGCTCGTTGCCACGGGCGACCACGGCCGGGTCTTCCGGACGGGTATTGGAGATGGTGATGAAACGGGGCAGCAGCTTCCCCTGTTTATCGACCAGGGTGAAGTAGCGCTGATGCTCGCGCATGGTGGTGATCAGCAGTTCGCGGGGAAGCTGCAGGTATTTGTCCTCGAAAGAGCCGATGATGGGGGTAGCGTCCTCCACCAGGTAAGAGACCTCGTCGAGCAGGGCCTCGTCGGCATTGACTTCGCCGCCGGCGGCATGGGCGACGCGCTCGATCTCGCGGGCGATGAGGTCGCGGCGCTTGGCGGGGTCGGGAGTGACGAAATGGCGCTCGCACTCGTCAATCCAGCTGGCGAGATCACGCACGGGGAAGGTCGCCGGTGCCATGAAGCGGTGGCCACGGGAGAGATTGCCGCTCTCGAGGTTGCCGTAGCTGAAGGGGACGACGACGCCGTCATAAAGGGCGACGATCCAGTGCATGGGGCGGGCAAAGCGGATGTCGAGATCCTTCCAGCGCATGGACTTCTTGAAGGGGATGCTGGCGATCAGGCGGGGCAGCATCTCCGGCAGCAGATCGGCGGTGTGGCGGCCTTCCTCCACTTTGGTAAGAAAGAGATAGGCTCCCTTGTCCGTCTCCACCTGCTGCAGGTCGGCAACCTCGACGCCGTTGGCGCGGGCAAAACCAAGGGCTGCCTTGGTCGGATTACCGTCGCCATCGAAAGCGACCTTGACGGAGGGACCTGAGAGACTCAGCTCCTGCCGGGGCTGCTCGGAAGCCACGTCAGCCACGGCGATGGCCAGGCGACGAGGGGTAGCGAAGGTCTGGATCGTTCCGAAGGAGATGCGGGCATGCTCCAGCTCCTTGCGCATGAGGCGTTCCATATCACGCATGGCCGCCGGCAGAAAGCCGGCCGGGATCTCTTCGGTACCGATTTCAAGAAAAAGTTCAGCAGACATGGTATCTCCGGTAAGGGGACACCGGGACGCGGGGTGCGCCCCGGCAAATCATTTTTTCAGCAGCGGGAAGCCAAGCTTCTCTCTCTGGGCCACGTAACCTTCGGCGCAGAGCCGCGCTACATTGCGCACCCGGCCGATATAGGAGGCGCGTTCGGTCACCGAAATGGCACCGCGGGCGTCGAGCATATTGAAAGCGTGGGAGCATTTCATGACGTAATCGTAGGCCGGCAGCACCAGCCCGCGCTGCGCCAGGCGGATACACTCCTTCTCGTACATGGTGAAGAGATTGAGGAGCATGTCGACGTCGGCCTCTTCAAAGTTGTAGGTGGAGAACTCCACCTCGCTCTGGTGATGGACGTCGCCGTATTTGACCCCCTTGACCCACTCAAGGTCGTAGACGTTGTCCACGCCCTGCAGGTACATGGCAATGCGCTCGCAGCCGTAGGTGATCTCACCGGAAATGGGTTTGAGATCGATACCGCCGGCCTGCTGGAAGTAGGTAAACTGCGTGATTTCCATGCCGTCGAGCCACACTTCCCAGCCCAGCCCCCAGGCGCCCAGCGTCGGTGATTCCCAGTCGTCCTCGACGAAGCGGATGTCGTGCTGCGAAGGGTTGAGGCCGAAGCTCTTGAGCGAATCGAGGTAGAGCTCCTGAATATTCAGGGGCGAGGGCTTCATGATGACCTGAAACTGGTAATAGTGCTGCAGGCGATTGGGGTTTTCACCGTAGCGGCCGTCGGTGGGACGGCGGGACGGCTCTACGTAAGCCACCTTCCAGGGCTCGGGCCCCAGTACGCGCAGAAAAGTGGCCGGGTTGAACGTACCAGCCCCTTTTTCCATGTCGTAGGGCTGCTGAATAATACAGCCTTGCTTGGCCCAGTAGTTCTGCAGGGAAAGAATGAGATCTTGAAAAGTCACGATGCCTCCAGGCAGTAAAAACAGTTGGCGCCCACTCTTCAGGGCCTGTTTACAGGTATACTGTATACAAATTCAAAAAGCAGAATTTTAGCCCCTGGCCCCAAGCCTGTCAAGGCAATTTCTGGGCAATTCCGAGATGCGACAGGAGCTCCGGTGCAAGGCTTCAGCCGTTGCGACCCCCGACTTGCTGCAGAAAAACCAGCGACTTGAGCCGGTGATGCAGATGGGGACCAATGGCCGAGGTGAGCATCGCCTCCGCCTGCACCAGCGTATGCTCGCTCAGGCGATAGCCCTCGAAACTTTCCAGGGGGGCGCGCAGAATGCGGGACAGGGTTCCCAGCGTCAGCAGACTGACCTTCAGGCTGCCACGCCCTCCCTCGCAAAGGGCACAGAGACTCCCACCGCGGGCGGCTTCAAAATAGACGGTCTCTGTGCGCAAGGTCTCCATGCACTCGGAGCAGTGCAGCAGATGCGGGATATAGCCGGCCAGTTCCAGCAACCTCAACTCGAAGAGGAGCCGGGCCTCCGGCGAGCCTCCAGAAGTGGCAAGATGTCCCAGAAAAGCCCGCAGCAGCCCGTAAACCCGCGGGTGCCCCGATTCTTCCCCCTGCAACTCTTCCACCAGCTCACAGCCATATCCCGCCAAGGCCAGCGCCAACAGATCTGTACGCAGGCCGGCGTGAAGGTCGAGCAGTTCCGCCTCCTTCAGGGACAGGAGCTGCCCGCGCCCCGGCGGGCTCCAGTGCATCATCACCTGTGCAAAAGGCTCCAGAGCCGGTCCAAAGCGCTTGCGGCTGCGACGGGCGCTGCGGGCAAAACCTTTGAGCAGTCCCAGCTCGGGCGTATAGAAGGTCACGATCCTGTCCGCTTCACCATAATCGACATGGCGCAGAATGATCGCTTCGCTACGCAGAATCTGCATAAAGAGGGTGCCGTTTTTCGAATAAAGAAGAGGTTTGTACGTCGAAAGAGCGCGAAGATCGAGCCCTGCGTCCCCGTATCATAGACAGGAGCCCGGCGAAGATCAAACAGAATGTCCCCGGCAAACGAGGCTAAAGGAAAAGATCAGCCGTTCTGCGACAGGGCGAAGACCCCGGCCAGAATCAGAATGATCCCCCCCGTCGTCCAGGCCAGCAGCTTGGCCAGCAAAAGTCGCATCGATGCCCTCCTTTACCTGACTCAGACCAGATCGAAGAGTTCGGAATGAAGCTGCCCCAGGGGGACGCCCAATTCATGCAGATATTTTTCCGCGATGTGGATCATCGCCACCGGCCCGCAAATGAAATACTCCGCTGCCGTCAGGGGCTGCGGCACATGGCGCAGAAGCAGATCCCTGGTGAGCAGCCCCTCCTCCCCCTGCCAATCGGGCGGGGGATCGTTCAACACAAAGACAAGCCGGAGATTGAGGCGGTCCCGCAATGCCTCCAGCTCTTCCCGGAAGGTCAGACGATCCCAGGTATTATAGGCGTACAACAGCAGTAGCGGACGGCGATCGCCTCGATCCGCCAGCGTGCGCAGCATGCCCATGATAGGGGCGATGCCGATGCCGCCGGCGACAAAGACATAGCTGCTTGCCGGCTGCCGGTCAAGGCTGAAACAGCCATAGGGACCATCCACGTAGACCGGCGTCCCGACCTCGACCTCCTTGATGCGGCTGGTGAAGTCCCCCAGTTCCTTGATGGTGAAGTGGAGCTCGGCCGCCTTTTCAGAACTGGAGGCGATGGAGAAGGGATGCTCTTTGAGCGCGAAAGGGGAAGCCCCGAGGGTGATCCAGGCGAACTGACCGGGCAGGAAGCTGAAACCGTCGTGCCCCGCGGGAACGACCTGCAGCGTCCAGGCCTCTCCCCGCTCGGCGCTCACGCCCGTAACCCGGTAGGGACGGCGCAGCAGCATGGCCGGCCTGATAATGCGCACGGTGACCAGCAGCAGCAGACAGGAAAGGGAGATCACTCCCCAGAGAACTTTGGTCCAGGGTGCGGCGGCGTAATGTCCAACCCCCACAATATGGCCAATGGCCAGACCAAGAGCCAGGACGGCCAGCAGCGCATGGCCCAGACGCCAGCGATCGTAATCGATACTCAGCGGTTTGCGCCAGAGGGAACTGATCAGCAGCAGGCTGAGGGCCAGCAGAGACGCCACGCCTGCCCAGAAGTGCCAGGGTGCCAGGCCGGGGCGAAAGAAGGCCCACAGGGGCGGCTCCCGCCACAGCAGTACGACAGGATGGGCCAGAATAAACAGGAAGGCCGCCAACGCACTCTGCCGGTGAAAATAGTAGACGATATCGATGCCAAAAGGAGCGGAGGGTCGGCGAAAGCGGGCCGTCTGCACGAAAAGAGTACCCATCATGGCCGTACCGGCAAAGCCCAGGGCAAGGGATAAATCCCACCAGAAACCGCTGCCGGCAGGCATCGGACCAAGCAGGAGCACCAGCAGCGGCGCCATCACCAGCGCCAGATAGACCCCAATCCAGAACAGTCCGGAAAAGACGTATTTCAACCTCTCCTCCTCTCGCAAAATTACAGTTCATAAAACTCTAATCTTTTTCGGCAACAGTGCAAGGGTATCCCGGAAGATCATCACGAAGTCCATTTTCCCCGGCGAATTTTCTGCAACACACCTTATCAAACCCCGATCAATGCAGAGCCACTCCTTTTGTTGAAAACGGTTTTCATTTTTATCTTGACTCAAATACTGCCATTGCCGTAGTCTCAAAGTCGTGGCCGGCTCCCCACAGCACAGAATTCATTGCATGGAGGTATTTCATGTCTGCAGCAGCCATTCACGATTCAAAACAGCTCGGCTGGGGCCAACTGGCCCCCCTCTTCATTGATGAACGCGCCTGCATCGCGGCGTTCATGGCGCTGGAGACCGCCGAAATCCTGGACGGCGTCAAGCCGGCCAACCTCATCAACGTGGTCAACCGACCGCAACCCTGCGGCCGCAATCTCTATCTGCTCTGGAAAAAATATGGTGACAACCTGCTGGTCGACAGCGGCCTTACGCCCAGCGTCATGATCGACCGCGGTGAGTCCCTGCTCCTGCTGGTTTACCGGGACGAGGCTTTCACCGCCCTCCTCTCCCGTCCCAACGTCATGGCCGTGCTGCGCCGGGCTGGCTACCAAGCCCCCTTGGACAAAGACAGCGTTCTCGCCGAGTTAGGGGCGCGCCTGCAGGCTGGCCGGGGATTTCCCCATGAAATTGGGGTTTTTCTCGGTTATCCCCTCAAGGATGTGGCCGCCTTCATGGGTTGGGTCTCTCTCCCCTTCAGCTGCCAGCGCCTCTGGAAAATCTATGGTGACCCGCGCCGCAGCCTGCAGTTGGCCCACAGCTTCTCTACCTGCCGAAACCGTATGGCCCACCGCCTGGTCCACCAGGCCCGTTCGTCCCGCCGACCCTGCAAGCATCCAGGGCATACTGGCGGGCACCCTTTTTTATGCGCCACCAATTGAAATTGATTTTCTTTTCTACTTGCAAAGGGGGCCAAGGCCAGCGGCCTGGCTTTTGATTCTGAGGATCACTCTTCCCCACCCTCGCACACCGGCAGGCGCAGCAGATAGACGGTGACGCAAAGGCCAATGGCGATGAGGAAGACTTTGACCCAGAAAAGGGGAATAAGGAAGAAAACAGAAACGGGAATGCTGATCCAGATAAGGGTGATGGCCGTGATCTTGGCGCGCAGGGGGATGCCCTGGCCGTCGAGATAGCCTCGGATCATGGGTCCCAGGTGGGGATGGTCGAGGAGCCAGTTGTGAAAGCGTTCAGAACTGCGGGCAAAGCAGGCGGCGGCCAGCAGGAGCAAGGGCACCGTCGGCAACAGGGGCAGAAAGATACCGACGACGGCCAGAGCGGTACTGATGAGCCCGGCGGCGGCGAGCAGCAGCCTGAGAACCCTGCTGTCGATTATTTTCGTCCTTCGATCAGGCATGAATCCTCGGACGGTCGTCTCAGGCCGCCGGAATCGACTTTTTCATCATGGCGGCATTGAAGGCCTGTCGCTGGGCGGTATTGCCGATGGTCGCAATCAGATCGCCCTCGGCAAAACGAAAATCAGCTTCCGGGTTGGGTAGAAATTCCCCCTGCCGGATGACGCCCACGATAGAGACGCCGGTGCGCTGCCTAATCTCCAGCTCCCGCAGGCTCTTGCCCACCATGGAATTGTCCGAGGACAGGCGTTCCCAGCTCAACTCCAGCAGATCACCGGCCCGCCGCAGCTGACGGATCTCCTGATGGTCGTCACGCCCTTCGGAGAGGGGGTGGTAGAGTTCGCGGCGGATGGCGTCGGTATAACGCTGAATTACCGGGATGGGCATTTTCAGGTGAAGAAGGGCCTGACGGGCAATTTCCAGGCCCGCCTCCAGCTCCGGCAGAATGACCATGTAGACGCCATCGTCGTAAAGAGAGCGCATCTGGTCTTCCCCATCGGCGCGCACGACAATGTTCAAATCCGGGTGGAACTGCCGCACGTGACGGACAATGGTCTGGGCCGAAATCACCGCCGGGGCCGTGATGAGCAGCTGCTGGGCGTTGTGAATCCGGGCCGCCTCAAGAACGATATTCTGACTGGCATCACCAAAAATTGCCGGGAAACGCTCCCTTTTACATTCTTCAAAGCGCCGATGGTTGACCTCCACAATGACGAAGGGAACCTCGATCTGACGCAGGACCCGGGCCACATGCTGACCGACCCGTCCCCCTCCGACGACGACGATGTGGTCCTTGAGTTCCTCAACCGGCAGATTGATGGCCTCCAGCGTATCGTTGCTGCCGAAGCGCTGACGCAGGGCATAGAGAGGCGCGGTCAGTCCCGAGACGACAGGCGTCATAAACATGCTGATGATGGTGGCGGCCAGAATGAGAGAGTACTGGTCGAGACTCAGCGCGCCGATGCCGTAGCCTTCCTGGGCCAGCAGAAAGGAGAATTCGCCGATCTGGAACATGCCCAGCCCCGTCGCCAGCGGGATAACGTTGCCATAGCCAAAGCTCCGCGCCAAAACGCCCATGATGAACCCTTTGCCGAGGGCCACCAATAACACGAGGGTGAGCACTTCGAGCCAGTTGGCCATGAAAAAGACCGGGTTGAGCAGCATGCCGACGGAGGTGAAGAAGAGCAAGCCGAAGAGGTCGCGCAGGGGGATGATGTCGCTCAGGGCCTGGTGGCCGTAATCCGATTCGCTCAGCACGATGCCGGCGACGAAGGCGCCGAAGGCGAAGGACAGACCGGCCAGATAGGTGGCGTAGCCGATACCGAGGCCGATGGCGGTGATGGAGAGCAGGAAGAGTTCCCGGGAGTCCCAGCGGGCGATGATGGCCAGTAGTTTCGGCAGCAGCTTGGTTCCCAACAGCAGCATAACGGCCAGGAAAACCGCCGACTTGATCGCGGCAAAACCAAGAGTCGGCAGCCCCGAGGCCGGATTGCTCAATTGGGGAAGCATGATCATCATCGGCACTACGGCCAGATCCTGCACGATGAGGATACCGATCATGACGCGGCTGGAGAGGGTCCCCATGACCCCCTGGTTCATCAGGGTCTTGAGGATGACCATGGTGCTGGAAAAGGAGACCACGCCGCCCAGCCACAACGAGGGAATCCAGTCCCAGCCAAACCAGCGCCCGATGAGAAAGCCGAAACCCAGGGTCAAAAGGATCTGAATCGGCGTCCCCACCAGGGCGATCATGCGGACAGGCCGCAGCTCCTTCAGCGAAAACTCAAGCCCCAGGGCAAAGAGCAGCAGGGCGACACCGATCTCGGCCAGTTTTTCGATGTCATGGGCATCCCCCACAGAGACGCCACCGGTAAATGGGCCAACCAGGACGCCGGCCAGGATATATCCCAGCATCAACGGCTGCTTCAGGCGGTGGGCGACCAACGCCCCGAGCAGGCCGGCGACAATGATGATAATGATGTCCGCTGCGATTCCCATTGATTACAGAACCCTTCTCACTGCAAATATCTTAACAGCTGGCAGCCAACAAGCCTGCAACAGTGGCCCTAAACGAGATGCCGGAGAAACATGGTGGCGGTGCCGAAATAAATCAGGATGCCGGTGATGTCGTTGGCCGTCTGCACGAAGGGGCTGGAGGCGATGGCCGGGTCGATGCCGATTTTCTTGAAGAAGGAGGTAGCGACTACCCCCATGGTGGCCGCCACGGTCATGGCGGTGACCATGGCCAGACCGACGACCAGGCCCAGATAGACATTGTGGTGCCAGATAAAAGCGACCAGACCGACGACCAGGCCACAGACAGCTCCCATGATGACCCCCACGCGCAGTTCCTTGAAAAAGACCTGACGCAGGGTCGAGAAATCGATGCGGCCGGTGGCGAAGCCGCGCACGACGATGGTGGCGGACTGGCCGCCGACGTTACCGCCCATGCCGGTGATAACCGGGATGAAGGAGATGAGGGCGATGACCTGTTCGAGGGTGGCCTTGAAGCGCCACATGAGATAGCCGGTGATGACGCCGCCGAAGAGGTTGGTCACCAGCCAGGGCAGGCGCAGGCGGGCAATTTTGAAAGACTTGTAGCCGTACAGCAGCTCTTCCTCGCTGGCGCCGGCCATCTTGTAGATATCCTCGGTGGCCTCCTGCCGCATGACATCGATTACGTCATCGACGGTGATGATACCCATGAGCTTGTTGCCGTCATCGACGACGGGGATGGCCAGGATGTTGTACTTGGCGACCAGCAGGGCCACCTCTTCCTGGTCCATGTCGGTGCGCACGCTGATGACGTCGCGGATCATGATGTCCCTGAGCAGAGTCGACGGCGGCACCGTCAGCAACTGGCGCAGGGAGAGCACCCCGACCAGATGGTTGTTCTCGTCGGTGACGTAGAGGTAAAAAACCATCTCCACGTCCTCGGCCTGCTGCAGCGACTCGACGGCCTTTTTGACGCTGAGATCCTGGTTGAGAGAGAAGATCTCCGTCGACATGATGCCGCCGGCCGTATCCTCGTCGTAGCGCAGGAGTTGTTCGATCTCCTCCGAGTGTTCGTCCTGCATGATGTTGAGGATCTCTTCCGCCAGTTCCTCGGGCATATTGCGGATGATGTCGACGGCGTCATCGTAGGGCATCTCCTGCAGAACTTCGGTGATCGCCTCCGGTTCGATCTGCTCGAGCAGCTGGGCGCCAACACTGTGATCAAGTTCGGAAAGGACGTAGGCCGCCGTCTCGGCCTCCTCGATAAGATTAAAG
Organism: Desulfuromonas sp. AOP6; assembly: GCF_009731355.2. GTDB lineage: Bacteria > Desulfobacterota > Desulfuromonadia > Desulfuromonadales > SZUA-540 > SZUA-540. The sequence continues at coordinate 714,277 of NZ_AP022810.1, read as the reverse complement.
AGGATGCGCTGCTCCTTCAGGTCGAGGTAGCGGAACAGGTGAGCGATATCGACGGGGTGGGTTTTGGCGATAACCTTGGTGAGATTGGGGTAGGCCCCGCGGCGAATCAGTTTTCTCACCGTATCGAGGAGCATCTCCAGCTTTTTATCCATGGTCTTTTCTCCTCCTCGTCGGGTCTTGGGGAACTTAAACGGCTAAGACTAACACCCAAAAAAACGCCCTGTCAATGGCCGTTCAGCAAAAGAGGAAGGCATGACTGGAGGTAAAGAGCGGGGGAACGCGGTTGACCATGGCCCGTACCGCCGGGGAAGCCAGCAGGCGCTGTTGCAGAAAACGCCGGGCCTCTTTACGCCCCCAGCCGGAAGAGGACTGAAAGGTTTCGTAAAGCCCCAGAGACTCGCTGTCCGTGGGAAGCATGGAGCCTTCGATGCCGAAGTCGGCGGGCCGGTCCAGTATCTCCGACTGACGGGGCAGATTCATGATGGCGGCGTTGAGAAAGGTCACGGCTTCGGCGTGTTCTTCAAGAAAATCCAGGGTCGCCTCGGCGTCGGCTGCGGTCTCACCGGGGGTGCCGAGCATGATGTAAACATAGGTGGCGATACCGGCGCGCTGCAGATTGCGCAGAATTGCCGAAACGTCGGCCAGGCGGGTTCCCTTGCCCAGGCGGTCGAGCACGGCCTGGGAACCGCTTTCCAGTCCCAACTGCAGCAGGCGGCAGCCACCGTCAGCCAGGGCTTGGACGAGATCGGCGTCAAGGAGCGCTTTTTCAAAACGCACAAAACCGTGCCAGCGCAGCGCAGACATCTCTTCCGCCCGGGCAGCCATAGCTCTAAGCAGGCGCGGCGGCATGGCGTTGTCGGAAAAATGGAGAAAGGGCGTGCTATAACGAGCGCTCAGTTCCAGCAGCCAGGGAACGAAGGAGGCGTCCTCCACCGTCGCCCAGGGATGGGTCGGCGAGGTGGCCTCGGGGCAAAAGAGGCACTTCTGCCAGTAGCAGCCACGGGACGCACTCAAAGGGAGCACCGGCACGGGGGACAGATACTGGGAGAAGGGGGCGAAGCTGTAATCCGGGGTGAAGGCAATGGCGGCAGGGTCTTCCAGCTCATAGGCGCCGGCGGGGCTGCTGCCGGCCAGCAGCGTGTTCAATACCGATTCACCAGGACCGAAACCGATATGGTCGAAGCAGGAAAAACGCTGCCCGCTCTTGTGCAGAAAAGGCTTCCAGGAGGTGAACATGCCGCCGCCGCCCACCAGGCCCACGTCCGGCAGGTGACGACGGATCATCCCGGCCAATTCGAAGGCGGGCAGGACCTGGTGGCGGTAGTTGACGGAGAGGGCGACCCAGCGCGGCCGCTGTACTTCCAGTTGCGGCAGCACCTGTTCACGGAAGTAGGGAGCGAACAGGGTAGATATCTCCCCCGCGGCCACCCGCTCAAGGTCGGCAGGAGAGAATTCGGAAAGTTCCCCGTGCTGGTAATCCCCCAAGGTCAGGCGTTCCCGCCCACCATCACCCCCATAGACCGACAGGGCCTGATTGAGATGATGCACCGCCGTGCCGTAGCGGGCAAAGCTCCGCAGCGCCTCCGGTGAGCGCAGCAGGTCGAGGGAAGCACGGGCATGGCGCACGGCCCGCTGCAGGGCACGGGATGGCGATGACCCCAGCGCGCCTTCCAGCCGGGACGTTTCGAGCAGGTAGAGATAGGCCTCCAGATTGGCGTCCAGCGCTGCCGCCGCGAAACCGAGACCGCGTAGATGTCCCAGCAGGGCGGCCACACCCAGAGGCGGCTCGGCCGGTTTGGCTGCCGGCGGGTGGATGAGCAGCAGATCCTGCCCGGCGATCCGACTCATTCGTCCGGCGATTCGGGGGTGTCGGGCGCCAGGGACTTCAGGGCATCCTGCAGGCGGCGATTCTCTCGCTCCAGCCCGTCCAGCCGCCGATGGCACAGCACCACCTCGTCATTGAGTTCTTCCGCCTGCTCAGACAGGTGCGCATAGCGTATTTCCAGCTCGATCAGGCGCTCCGTCAGGCTCTTCTCATCAGCATTCATTCTCTATCTCCCCAATTAGTACGTAAAGACGCTGCATGCTAGCAGAGGCAACATGCCGGCGCAAGCAGACGGACAACTTGCCAGCCAGTGCACCCCACTTATTCATGGGCAAATACCAAAATTAACAAAAATCAATGGTGTTTCCCCCCTACTGAAGGTGAAATCACCAGCATCAATTCCCTCATTTCTCCCGCACTTAAATACTTAACGGTAATTAATGTCATATAAGGGAAAACCCCCAGAAACCCCCCACGGATTCCCCATTAGAAAAATGGTTTCGCCTGAGGAAAAACCTTTGTATTTTCCGCGTACTGACCGCCACATCACGAACAGAGTTCGCCAGCAGTTCTTTCGATGATGTTTTCTAAATAAACCCTCCTTCATCAAGGCCCACCAATTCTCATTAAAAAAGCTGGCACAACCGATGCTATGAAGCCAACGAAACTCCGTCAACGTTTCGGAGTGACATCCTGGAGGGTGTATCGAAGGTTTCCAGCGACGGGATCTGTCTTTCCGGCGCTGGAGAACAACAACGTGCCAGGGGGGATGCCTCTGGCCCAATGCACATGGAGAAAGGAAGGACGCAAATGAAAAACCCCAAAAGACTGCTGCAAAAACTCACCGCCACACTCAGCCTGCTGGCCTTCGCCGGCGTGGCTCAGGCCGCCACCATCACGGCCTGGGACACCACCGACGTCGACCTCAACCTGGGGCCCTACACTCTGTATGAGTCGTACGTCAACTTTATCTACACTGACGCCAGCTTCAGCACCACCATCGGCGGCATCAGCTGGAAAGAGAGTGACTCCCAGGCCCCCGGTATCAGCATTGTCAACGGCGACGATCAGGACGGCACCAACTGCGTGATGACTTCCGGCTATAACCCCTATGACTTCACCATCAAGCAGTGCTCCGACCCCTTCCAGTCGAGCAAACGCTTTAAATCGCTCATGAACAATCTCGCACAGCCCACCGTTATCAAGTTCAATGTAACCAATGACGGTTCGGTTAAAACCTACAGCATGATGCAGAAACTCTCCAACTGGACGGGCGTGGATCTCACCGACTTCGCCATCGAGCTGGGCTTTGTCGACGCCAACGGCAACTGGATTCCTTCCACTGTCGGCGACGGACTCGCCATCACCACCAGCACTGGCAAGCCGGTCGTCATCGGCGAAGCCCGCGACAAGGACATGGTCGCTCTCTTCGCCCATGGTCTCTTCGGCGCCCCTGACAAGCATCACCCCGAGCCCGGCTATTTCGATCCCAACGAGCGTGGTGACTTTGCCCTGCAGGCCGCTGAAGACCGCTTCGAGTCCAACGGCATCTCAGATAACCACTACAACCTGTTTGGCCTGTGGAACAGCGCCCCCATCACCATCTACGGCATGTATTGGGACAGCGATCAACTGTACTACACCGACAACATTCTCATGGCCAACTGTCAGGGGACTTTTGACGAAGTCGCCGGCGTCTGCGACGGCACCTGGATGACCTATCGCTCCCAGGAAGGCACCTACATTGACCCTGTTGACGGTCTGGAAAAAGCCTACATTTCCGATGGCGTCGCCAAGCCGGTTTCGGCAGAGCTGCTGGCCCAGTGGGCGGCTGATCCCTGGGTGGCCCCCGGCCCCATCGACGACTTCGCCAACCTCAGCCTCAACTGGTACATCACCCTGGGCAACTCGGCCAACTGGCCGACCCCCGATTCTTTTGCCATCCGCCTGATCCCCAGGACGGAATAAAACCTGATCTGTTGCGTTGTTATGTCATAGCCCCTGCCGAATCGGCAGGGGCTTTTTCTTTGTGTTGGCAGAGATCATCTTGGCAAGCGGGTCTGTTCATGCTAGAAAAGTCATGATTCATTTCACCCCTGCCCGTGGAGTCTGTCATGCACTATTTCGCTCTGACCATCATCGGCCGCGACCGACCCGGCATCGTTGCCGACGTTACCGAAGTTCTCTACCGTCTCGGCTGCAATATCGCTGACTCGAGCTGTACCCTGCTTGGCGGCCAGTTCGCCATGATCCTCATCGTCTCCAGCCCCGACATCGACAGCAAGCAGCCCTTTCTCGACGCCTTCGCCAACATCGAGGAGAGCGGCCTCTCCGTCTTTGTGCGCGTACTCAAGCCAGGAGGAGAACTGAGCCCGGACCTGCGCGGAGAAATCTGCATGATCTCGGTTTACGGCTCGGACAAGCCCGGCATCGTCTATCGCGTCACCCAGGAGCTTGCCCACCGCCAGATCAACATCACCGATCTCAACACCAAGCTGGTCGGCAGCCAGGAGCGCCCGGTCTATGTCATGATGCTCGAAGCGATGCTGCCCGAGGGCCAGGACGAGGACACGCTGAAAGAGATCATGGCCGGCCTCAAGGACGAACTGCAAGTGGATATCAACGTCCGCTCCATCACCCCCGTTGAGCTTTAAACCATGGCCGTACAGGAAATCCGACTTTACCCCGACCCGATTCTTAAAACCGTCTGCGAACCGATAGAGGCTTTCGACGCCTCGGTGGAATCTCTCATCGAGGATCTGATCGACACCATGGTTGCCGCCGGCCACTCCGTGGGCGTGGCGGCGCCGCAGATCGGCGCAACCCGCCGGGCCCTTGTCGTCGACGTGTCCAAGTCAAAGCTGGGCAGGGAAAACAATCACGGTCTGCTGGTGATGGTCAATCCGGTGATCCTGGAGAAGGCAGGCTGCAGCAGCATGCGCGAAGGGTGCATGAGCGTGCCGGACTACACGGGCAACGTCAGCCGGGCCGAGCAGGTGGTAGTACAGTTCCTCGACCGGCAGGGACGTGAAACGGTAATCCAGGCCAGTGGCTTTGAAGCGGTGGCCATCCAGCACGAGCTGGATCATCTTGACGGTTTTCTCTTTCTCGACCGTGTGTCCAGCCTCAAGACGGACGTCTTCCGCCGCAAGAAATAGACGCCAGGTTCCCAGCTACCCTGGGGAGGACGCTGCGTCTCCCTCCAGGAGAGCGCCAACCACCTCATGGAGTTCGGCGGCCACGATCGGTTTCATGATCAATCGGTCGATGCCGGCCGCCGCGCTCTCCTCAGGGGATATCGTCCCCACAAATCCACTCAGCAGCACAATGGGCAAGTCGCGACGAATCCCCTTCAACTGACGGGCGAGATCCAGACCGTTTTTGTCCGGCATGGACAAATCGGTGATGACCAGATCGAAATCCTGCGGGCGGCGGCCAAAGGCTTCCAAGGCCTCCTCGGCCCCTTCAAAAGCGGACACCCGGTACCCCTGGGCCTCCAGCATCTCCTGCACCAGCAACAGCACGATCTCCTCGTCATCCACCAGCATGATATGAGCCTGCCCCGCTGTGGTACCGACGACGGCAGGCGCGCCGTCCATTTCCGGGGCGACGACGGCCGGCAGCAGAATAGTGAAGGTAGTTCCCCGACCCTCGACACTCTGCACAGAGATATGGCCGCCATGACTGGTCACAATCCCGTGCACGACCGATAGCCCCAATCCCGTCCCCTGCCCCACATCCTTGGTGGTGAAAAAGGGTTCGAACACCCGCTTGCAGGTCTCTTCGCTCATACCCTGGCCATTGTCGCGGAACTGCAGGCGCAGGTAGGGACCCGGCTTGAGTTCGGGGTGTATTCTGGACTGGGCGGCATCAATACGTACCTCCTCCAGAACGACTTCCAGGTCACCGTCCCCGTTCGGCATGGCCTGCAGGGCATTGGTCCCCAGATTCATCAATATCTGGTGGATCTGGGTCGGATCAGCCATGACCAGGGGCAAATCGACCGCCAGCCGTTGACGAAGGCCGATCTTTTTCGGCAAAGAGGCCTGCAGAAATTCCACCGCTTCGCTGACCACCTGCGCCAAGTCAACGGGACGCCGGCTGCCCTCGGTGCGCCGGCTGAAGGTCAGCACCTGCTGCACAAGATTACGGGCGCGGCGGGCGGCGTTGATGACATGGTCGAGACACTGGCTGGCCCGGCTGTCGCCGGGCACCTCGCCCTTGCACAGTTCGCTGAAGCCCAGAATGGGGGTCAGGATGTTGTTGAAGTCATGGGCGATGCCACCGGCCAGAGTCCCGACGGTCTCCATCTTCTGCGCCTGAATGAGCTGGGCCTGCAGACGGGCACGTTCTTCCTCTCCCCGCTTGCTCTCGGTCATGTCCCGGGCGGCGCACACCACACCCTCCACGCTGCGCCCATCATCCCGCATGACCTTGGCGGAGAAGAGCACCGGTATCCGCTTACCGCTCTTGCCCAGAAAGTGCAGTTCGATATTGGAAACAAAGCCGGCGTGAAAAAGGTTCCGGCTGATCATCTCATTGAAATCGGTGCCGACGATATCAATGAAAGAGCGGCCGATCAGTTCTTCCTCAGGGTAGCCGAGCAGACTCACGGTTGAACGGTTGACTACCTGGATGCGAAGGTCCGAGTCAAAGACCAGCAGCATATCCATCATGGAATGGAGGATATTTTCGACATAACGCCGCGACACCAGCGTATGGTGCAGGTCTCTCGCCATCAGGTTGATAGCGGTGGCGACCTCGCCGATTTCGTCATTTTTGTCGACGGGAACAGCCGTTTCCAGATGGCCGCGGCCGATGTCGGCGACGGCCGCTTTCAGCTTCTGCAGGCGCAGGGAGAGGGAATGGGAGATGAGGTAGCCAAGGCCCAAAGCGAGCGTCACCACGGCCGCCATAACCAGGGAGACCAGAAAGATGGTGCGTTGCGCCCTGTCAACGGCACCAGCTTTAAGCTGGCTCTCCAGACCGACTTCGTAATCCGCCAACTGGACGCCCAGGGCACGGATGCTGGCCGCCGCCCCGTGCAGGTCGCGCAGCAAGGCCTCATTCCTATGATAATTGAACTGGCCGCCGACGACCCCGGCATCACGGATTTCCACCAGCTGCCGTCCGGCCAGAAACATGTCCCGTTCACCGGCCGCGATACGGTCGAGCAGGGCCTGCCCGAAGGGCTCCTTGACCCGATCCCGTAAAATATCGATGTTTCGTGTCAGCTCCAGATTAAAATCGAAGAAATCGGCCCGATCCTCTTCGCAGCCAAGGGAAAGGAAGAACAGCAGACTGCTTTCGGCCCTTTTGGCCAGGCTGGCCACGGCTGTTGCCGCCGTGATGGCTTCCTGCTTGTTGAGAAAATTGGTTTCGATATGGGCGATACGCAAGGCGCTGGCGGCCAGATGACTGACAGCGTCACTCAGATTGCGCAAGGCGGTGTTGTGGCGGGCCAGCACAAATTCGCTGGAGTCGTCCAGCTCTTCGTCATGGGCCAGGACGAGAGTCAGCGCCAGGTGCCTGACTGTTTCCTGCGTGCGCTGAAGGGTCTCCAAAAAACGGCGGGCGTCGGGGTTCTCCACCTGGGCTTCCAGCGTGGCCAGTTCACGACCCATCCCCTCATAAAGGGAGAAGACGGCGGCGCGATCCTCGGCGTTGTGAAGGGATAGATAGAGAAGGAGATGACTTTCGAGGCGTTTGGCATGGCTGGCCACTTCGGTGGCGGCCGCCACGTTGGAGCGAAAATGGCTTTCCCCTCCCGCGAAATAGCCGACAATCTGCCGGTTGGCACTCAGGGCAAAGAATCCCGATGTCGCCGCCAGGGCGGCAACGGCCAGAAAACCGAAAAAAAGTTTACTCCTGAGACTGAGGCTCACAAGGCCCCTCCCGCCATTGCATCAAATTCACCCAAACTGCGGTGCTTCATAAAAATTCCATGATGAGCACCACCTAAGCTAGCAAATTCCACACCAGTGCGTGCGAAAACAAGTCTACCTGCCTATATTGCCATCATCGCAAAAACCGCTCCTCGATGAAATCACAGATGGCTCCGGCATCGTCAAGATGAAAGACCGGCACATCAAGCTGCAGCCCGGCGTCGGAGGCCACGGCGATAAGGGTGGGGTCAGGCTCCTCTCCACGGCAGAGCAGGCGTTCGCTGCGGGAGGTGCGGTGCACCTCGATCTTGGGCATGGCGCTTTTTTTAAAACCCTCGGTCAGCACTATGTCCACGTCGGCAAACAGCTTCTGGATGGTCTCCTCCAGCGGCGGTTCCTCTTCGTCGCGGTTCATCTTGATCATGGCGATCTTGGCCGGTGAAGTGATCACCGTAGTGGCGGCCCCGGCCTGGGTCATGCGCCAGGAGTCCTTGCCCTCGTGATCCATCTCGAAGCGATGGGCATCATGCTTCAGCGCCCCGACCCGATAGCCGCGTGCCTTCAGGCCGGCAATGAGTTTTATCAACAGGGTAGTCTTGCCGGTCCCGCTCTTGGCGACCACCGAAACGACGGGTACGTTCATGATTCCTCCTCCTCAATGTGCGTTTCTTACACAAGGGCAGAACATACCTTTTCCGCAGACCCTGTCAAGGCCAATTCCTGCCGAGCCTGCGCTGACCAGCCCCATGGATTCAATATTTCAAATAGACAATAATTTAGATATTACAATACCTTATCATCACTTGACTACGCGATTTAACCTGTATAATACAGCCAAAAGGCCAGCCGCGCCAAAAGCGACGTGCTCCTCTTTTTCACCTGGCACAAACCAGCTTTCCCAGTGAAATCACGACGTCAGCGGGGCAATAAACTCACCTTTTTCAGGTAAAATCACAGGCGGATTAAAACACCGCAACATGTGGACTTTACGGATATACAAACACCGCAACCCTTCGAACGGCGCCTGGTCCTCTTCGCTCAGGCATGGATTATGCTACATACTCAAAAACAGAACGAACGTTCTTTCTGGAGTTATTTTGGTGGATACAGCGCCCCGAAAACAACAGCTCAAACATGACCAAATTGTCAAAGTTGCCCGCAGTCTTTTTGTCAAGAACGGGGTCCACCATGTCTCCATCCCCATGATTGTCAAGGCCTCGGACACCAGCACCGGGGCTATCTACCACCACTTCGGCAGCAAGGAAAACCTGGTCAGCTTTATCCGCAAACAGACTCTGGGCGACTTTTACCGGGAATTCAACCGCCGCCTGGAGGGCAAGGAGACCGCTCAGGAAAAACTCGCGGTCTTTGCCCGGCTGATTTTCGAGATCACCGAGAATGATCCGGATATGATGGGCTACATGCTCTTCATCAACCAGGGCGACCTCAAGAGCGTAGAGCCGCCCCTCTGCTTCACCGACCCTTTCCGGCGCGTGCAGGCCATCGTGCGAAAAGGCATCGAAGACGGCGAGATCAAGCCGGGCGAGGTTTACATTCTGGGCGCGGCCTACACCGGCGTCATCCTGCGCGCCGCTGAGTTGCGTCTGATCTGCGTACTGGAACAACCGCTGACCGAGATCGGCGACCTGATTATCGAGAACGCCTGGGCGGCAATCAAGGCGACCTGAAGGCGAAAGGCCGACCTTTCCAACGCTCGGCCACACGAGTTGAACAATGGCAAATCACAACTGAGAAAGGAGGTTACCCGGGAAAGGACGTCAACAAACTGGACCAAGGTAACAAACACACGAAGTATCGAATCTAACTTTGGAGGCACCTAATCATGAATCTGAGCACGTTCAGAAAATCGTTTATGATGGTGACCCTGGCTCTGCTGACCTCTGTGGTCATGTGGGGTTGCGGGTCGGACAGCTACACGGACCACACCGCACAAGTCCAGACCAGGACAGAGACACCCGTGATTACCGCCGAGCAGCTCAAGAGCTGGTTTGACGCCGGGCTGGTCAATGCGGACGGCAATGAGAATGTCGTCATTCTGCATCTGGACGCAACGACCGAAGACCTTCCAGACAATCCGGGTACTTATATCTTCACCGGATCCACGATTCCCAACGCTTATCTTTGGGACACCAGAGTTGAATTATCGATGACCCGCCTGGAGGGCCTTGGCAACGCCGGAAGTAGCGTCATCACTGGCCCCATGATGGATGCCATTCTGCAACGCGCCGGAGCCAACAAATATTCCACCATCGTGATTACCGGACCTGCATTTTCCCTTAATTCGGGTGGAACCCCTATTGTCAACTGGGCACCAGCCAGGGCATATTTCACCCTGCGCTACTGGGGAATTCCCAAGGAAAGAATCAAGTTTCTCAATGGCGGCGTCAGCGCCTGGTCAGCAGCGTATGTCGCAAATCCGGATTGGGACACGACAACCTTTGCCAATTGGGACCTTGATGCCAATGGCCTGACGACCAAACGACCCATCGAATACACCAACAACACGTTCAGCGTACGGGAAAACTACCAGCTCCGCGACGACCTGCGTTACTCCATTGGGGAGATGATCCAGGTCGTTGAAGACAATACCGACGGCTCCCAGGAATTCAACATCATCCACCGCACCTCGGCGGCTTCAAGTCCCACCCTCCTATCGGCTATTGTCAGAGATACAACCGAATTATTTACCCCTGATTGGGCCTACAAAACGGCTGACGCCATCCTCACCGACGTCGTGTTCGACACCGACGCCATTCTCGATCCCACTAAAGAGTCAGGAGTTGGCGACTTTGTTGAAGGGCTCCCCACCATCACCCATTGCGCCTCTGGCATGAGCTGCGCCCCTATTTTCTTCTCCCTCGACGCTATCCTTGGTTGGAATGTCGCGATTTTTGACGGTTCGACCAATCAATGGAATGCGTACCGCGGATTGCCAGCTGAAGATAGGGTTATTCCTAATGATGCTTGGAACACCAGCGATCTCTCTACAAATCCTGCAGCACTCGCCGTAGATAGCAAAGGAAACACCTACGACATTATCGACCCCATCCTGAACAGCCGCTACATGACGGTTGACGATCCGCGCGCCAACCAGATTGAAAACGAGGACAGCGAGTATATGTCGACACTTCCTTCCGCACCGACCAATGTCGGGACCGGGGATGCCAGCGGCTGCTAATTTAATTTAAAACCCTCTTTTCATCAAAGGAGTGAACACCGTGAAACTACGTCATATTGTAACATCCCTCGCGGGCATGATGCTGCTGGCCTCCACGGCTGTGGCCGGACCCGTCTGGCAGTTTGGCCCCGAAGACCAGGGTCTGCTCAAACTGGAGTACAAAGGTCAGTTCCAGTTCAACCATCGTGATACCGGCGCTGGCGAGAACAACGACGAATCGGCCTCCGAATTCAACTTCCGCCGCAACCGCCTGGCTCTCATGGGCGCTTACGGCCCCAACTTTGGCCTGTATGTGCAGACCGAGTTCAACGAAGACAACAACATCGGTACGCTGTCTGTATCGGATGGCGATAACTCGAACTTCCAGATTCTCGACGCCGTCATGCGTTTCAAGCTCAGTGAGCAGGTCAATGTCTGGGTCGGTAAGTTCAAGTACAACCTGACCCGTGAAAACCTCGAAGCCTGCGAGGCTCCCCTGACCCTCGACCGGTCCTACTTCATCCGCGCCCCTTATGTCACAACCCGCGACAAAGGGGTGGCCGTGTGGGGCAACCTGGCCGACGGCATGTTCCAGTACCGCGTTGACGCCATGAATGGCCGCAACGACAACGACTCGTCTCCCAAATCGAACCTGCGTTACAGCGCTCGTGGTCACGTGAGCTTGTTCGACAAGGAGACCGGCTACGGTTACAAAGGCACCTACATGGGTGAGAAGAAAGTGCTCACCGTGGGCGCCGCTTACCAGTTCGAGTCTGATGTCGAGTACGAAGCTCCCAATAGCGGTTCCGTCGATTACGCGGCCTGGACCGTGGACGGCTTCTTCGAGTATCCCGTCGAAGATGTCGGCACCTTCACCCTGTCCGGCGCCTATGTCGACTATGACCTCGACGACGCCTATCAGACCAACACTGCCGCCGGTCTCACCGGCATCAACGGCGAAAAGAACGGCTCTTACTACAAGGCCGGCTACATGCTGCCCAATACGCCCCTGCAGTTCTTCGCCCGCTATGAGGATTGGTCTTTTGCCACCTTGAGCAACGTCATCGACCAGGAAGTCACCGCTTACGCCCTGGGCTTCAACTACTACATGCGCGGCCAGGATCTCAAGTTGACTGTTGAGTATTCTATGGCAGACTTCGACCAGGAAGGGTCCTTCGGTGGCGAGACGACCGAGGACATCAACACCCTGGCTGCCCAGCTGCAGCTCATCTTTTAACCTCTGCTAAACCAGGCACAAAAGGAGACACATCATGAAAAAACTGCTGATTCTAACCGTCATCACCCTGCTGAGCGCCGGCGTGGCTTTTGCCAGCAGCCACGAGCTCAAGGGCAAGGTCACCGCCGTCAGCGGCAAGACCGTCACCATTGAAGTGGAAAAAGGCAACGCGTCTGACCTGAGCGTCGGCGACGCTGTCGAAGTGGAAGTAAAGAAAGAAAAAGGCGAGAAGAAAGCCGCCCCTAAAAAAGGCAAAGACATGCTGATGGGCTGCTAATGCCTACCCTCAGGGCAGGTCGGGCTTAACAGAGCCTGACCTGCCCTGATTTTTTTCTAAACTGTCCCAAACAACCTAAATATGAAATGGAACCGATATGAACGCGACAGGAAGGACCCTTAGCCTCTGGGGTCTCGCTTTCCTGGCGGCTGCCACCTTTGGCCTGGCCCCTGCTTCCAGCGAGGCCGCAGGCATCGGCAAGGACGGCACCATCGCCGCCAAAAAAGGCAAGGCGAACACCCTGCAGGAGCTGATCGACATGTACGATTCGAGCTCCTGCATCGACTGCCACCAGCAGGCGCATGACGAGTGGGCCGAGTCGGCACACTCCCGCTCGGTGTACGGCACCGGCCGTACCGCCGCCACCTTCAAGACCGCCTTTACCAACGGCTTCATGTCCTGGGCCTATTCGGGCGTCACCGATCCCAAGGATGTCGAAGTTGAGCACCTGATGGGCTGCGCCAAGTGCCACCTGCCCCAGCTGGCCGACGCTACCGACGCCGTGGCCAAAGAGTTCGTAGGCACCATCTATGCCTTCATGAACGCCTATGCCGAAGACGACATGAAGACCTTCGAAGCCAAGAAGGAAACCCTGCTTAAACTCAACATCAACTGCCTCGTCTGCCACAACCGCATGGCGATCACCCACAAGTGGGCCGACGGTTATCCGCAGGCAGGGGTAGTCTACGGCAACGTGGACGGCGAGCACATGGATGCCGACTTCCCGGTCATGAAGACCAGTCCCATCATGAAGGAGTCGATCCTCTGCGGGCAGTGCCACGGCCTCGGCCCCAACCTGGAGCTGGACAACCCCACCCAGTGCGCCACGGCCTATGGCAGCTACCTCTGGTCCTACGTGGCCGGCGGCGGTGACAAGACCTGTCAGCAGTGCCACATGGAAGAGAGCGGGCTCGGCCACAACATGCAGAGCTACCGCGACAAAGGCATGGCCGATCGGGCCGTGGAGTTCGAAGTACATGCCATCCCCATGAACTGGCGTGACGGCCGTAATGTGGTGCCTCAGGTCATGCTCGACGTGGCCATGACCAACCGCACCGGCCACGCCATCCCTGATGGCTGACCGACCCCCAACCGACTGGTTCTGTCGGTAATCGCCACAACGAAGGATGGTCAGGAAGTTTTCAATCAGGACAAGATCTACATGCCTATCCCGCAGAAATTCGCGCGGGGCGATGAAATGGGCCGCGGCCCCTACGAGAAGAGCGGCATCATCGCCGACACCGGGCTGCACCCGGGCAAGAAAGTCAAAGAACACTTTGAAATCCGCTTCCCCGAAGGACAAACGGAAATGGAGCTGAAAGTACAGCTCTGGTATCTGCCTTACGGCAACAAGCAGAGTGACCCCTTCCTGTGGAAGGAAGAGATCAAAACGGTGAAGGTCAGCAAACTTTAAGCGCTGGCTGAAGCCCTCCTGATATTGGCACCTCTTGCCATGCGCGGCTGATCGGATTCTTCCCGCTGAGACATCCGGTCAGCCGCTTTTTTTCTGATAAAAATCGTCGCCTCTACCCCGTCCTTTTTACTGGTTGTCCAAAGCGACTTCGGTTAAGATACCGGGAGTCTTTCATCCCTTGAAATCACCATCATCCATCAATCTCTGAACCTATGCCGCTGCGCTGTCGTCTGTCATACTGGATTCTCGCCACCCTCCTGCTGTGCTTCGCCGCCGGCTGTACTACCAGCCAAGACGAGGAATCCCGCTGCGAAAGCTGCCACCAAGGGTTAGAACTTGCTTCTCCCACCCACGGCGCCTGTACGACCTGTCACGGCGGCGACCCCAGCACCGACAACAAGGACGCCGCCCACCGGGGCATGTTCGGCAAGAAGAATCCGGCGGCACCAGAGGTCTGGGACAAGGGTTGCGGCGGCTGCCATGAGGAGCAATTGAAAAGGGTCCGCTCCAATCTGATGTACACCAACACCGGCATCATCAAAAACGCGCAGCTCACCTGGGAGGGGGTAGATGGCCAGTTGTACGCCACCCGCCAGGAAGATGTTTTTGACGCCAAGGGAGAACCGCTGACTTTGAAGTCGGTGAGCGAACTCGACAACCTCTCCGGCGAACTCTATCGCAAGTTCTGCTCCCTCTGTCATGTCGGCCGTGAATCCAACCAGGTGTGGAGCGGCAGCCATGGCTCGGGCTGCGCCGCCTGTCATTTCCCTTACAACGACAACGCCACCTACCAGGGGGGGGACGAGACGGTACATGGCAAGTGGCCCTATTCGGCCAGCCATGAAATGGCCTCCCTGCCTGACAACAAGGTCTGCTTCCGCTGTCACAACCGCAGTGGGCGCATCGCCCTTTCCTACCAGGGGCAAAACGACGGCAACAACAGCCTGGTGCCCACCCGCGACGCCATCCCCGGTCCTGAACTCATCGGCGGCGTGCGCAACGTCACCAGCATCGCGCCAGATATCCACCACGCCAAGGGGATGGACTGCATCGACTGTCACACCTCCCGCGATGTCATGGGGGATGGCTACGCCTACGAAAACATGTATCTGCAGACGGAGACCGCCTGCGAAGACTGTCATGGCAGTGCCCGCGAGCATCCTCGCCTGGAAGCCATCAGCCGCGAGAACGACAGCGCCCTGGTGGAATCACGCAGCTACCAGCTGCCCATGACCTACGGCACCAACATGGTGCTGACCGCCAAGGGGCGCAAATACGCCAACGTCTTCGAGCAGGACGGCAAGATCTGGCTGCAGGGCAAACGCAGCGGCAAGCTGCACGAATCGAAGGTCATCACCGACACGCCGGAGCACACCATCGCCGGCCATGACCGTCTTGAGTGTTACAGCTGCCATTCGCGCACGGTGGTGCAGTGCTACGGCTGTCATACCGAGTACGACCTCACCCGCAACGCCCGCGACTTTGTCAAGGGCTACGATACTCCTGGCGCCTTCAGTGAGACGGAAGATTTCCGTATGCTCTATCCCTTCCCTCTGGCCCTGAACCAGCGCGGCAAGATCTCCCCGGTGACGCCGGGTTGTCAGACCTTCATCACCGTCATCGAACGGGACGGCCGCAAGAGCAAGGACGAGTACGTGGCCCGCTTCGGCGACCGCCAGCAGCTGCGCTTTGCCCCCTTTTACAGCCACAACACGGGCACCCGGGCCGTCAACTGCGCCGAGTGTCACGGCAATCCGTCCTTCCTCGGTTTCGGCCAGCATGTCATCGAGGGCGCCACCATCGAAGGAACTCTGCTGTGCGAAAAATCGGACAGCAAGCCCCTGGACGGCTACCTAACCATGGAGGACGGCAAGGTCAAGGCCTTTTCCGCCATCACCCGCGAGAATTCTCGGCCCTTGAACGGTGCGGAAGTGAAAAAAGTGCTGGCCGTCAACCTCTGTCTGGTCTGCCACGACAATCCCAAGGACCCTATTTATCAAAAGGAACTCGACTATGGCGCGCTGGATCGCTGCCTTGAGCGCTCTGTGCCTGCTCGGCCTTAGCCTCAACGGGGCGGCCGTGGCCGACCCCACCACAAAACGCCTCAGCGGCGCCCATGGCGGCCTGAGCTGCGCCGCCTGCCATGCGCCAGGGGAAACCGCCTCCGTGCGCGACGGGGCGCGGGAATGCGCCGACTGCCACGACGGCTACCAGGGCATCTTCACCCAGGCCATGACGACCCGCAATGCTGAAAAGGCCTTCGTGCATGGGGCTTTTGGTGGGCATGATACCGACTTTTTCCAGAAAAACTGCGCCGACTGCCATGTGAGCTCCTGCGCCGACTGCCACGGAGAGGACATCCACACCCTCACGCGCCCGACCTCGGATACCTGCCACCGCTGCCACCAGGGCTATTTTGTCGGCGCCGACTTTTTCGGGCGGGCGCCGCGAGAGAATCACAACCGCTACCAGCGGGGAGAAATCGTCGATGGCCAGGCCTATCTGAAAATGCGTCCCGACGTGCATGAGGAGGCGGGGCTGAGCTGCGGCGACTGCCACAGTATGCAGAGCTTGGTGGACGGCCGTCTCAGCGCCAAGGGATGCACGGACTGCCATGAACCGGACCCAACCATCGTCGAGCACCGCATTGCCGCCCACCAGGAAAAACTGGAATGCACTGCCTGCCACGCCAGCTGGGCACCCCAGGAATACGGCAGCTTTTTCCTGCGCCTGGGAGACAACCCCAACCGCGAATACTTCAATCTCAAACAGAATCCGGCCGACGAATATGTGCAGAGTGCCTATCTGCGCCAGCAGAACGCGCCCCCTCTGGGGCTGAACAGTCGCGGCAAGGTCAGTCCCATCCGCCCCCAGTTCATCGCCTTTTACTCGGACCTGCGTCAAAAGGATGACCCGAATCGGGTGGAAAACGCCCTGGTCGCGGCCCAGTGGAAAGCCTTCTTTCCCCATACCATCCGCCGCGGCACGGCGACCTGTGAAGGCTGCCACGACAATCCGCGCCGCTTTCTGCTGGAGGATCCCCGAGATCGTATCTACGAACTGCAGCGCGACGGTCTGCCCCTGCCCTCTTTCTGGGATCAGCAGGGACAGACCCTGGTTAACGGCCAATTCATGCCCCGTGAACGCTATGAGCGGCTGAGCACGCCGACGTCCACTTACACGAAGGCCTATATCGAAAAATGGAAAAGTTTGGTCGAAAGCGTCGATACCTCCTTAAAGCCCTGACCTTTTCGGGGCTGGCTCTGCTGATCGGCAAGTTTCTCTTTCCCAAGGCCGCTTCGCAGCAGGTGTTGCTGGAAGTTCCTCGGAGTGACATCCCCCCTGATGGTGCCCTGGTCTTTCGGCAGGCGCGGGTCGCCGTCATCCGTCAGGGGGAAGAGGTGTTCGCCCTGGACCTGACCTGCACCCATTTGGGCTGCACGGTGTCGGTCACCCCCACGAACCTGGTCTGCCCCTGTCACGGCAGCCTCTTTGCCCGCGACGGCGCCGTGCTGTCCGGTCCCGCCGACCAGCCCCTGCGGCGGCTGGCCCTGGATGAACGCGGCGACATGTTGACGATCTACAGCGGAAAGGCCTGACGGTGTACAAAGATTTCATCGCCCATCTCTTCCCCCGTGTGGTTTTGCGACGCAACCTGCGGCTCACCTATACCTTCTGTCTGGGGGGACTGGCCTTTACCGCCTTTTTGCTCCTTATCGCCACGGGCCTGCTGCTCATCTTCTACTATCAGCCGACCCCGGAAAAGGCCTTCGAATCAATTCTGGCCCTGGAGCGCAGCGTCTTTCTCGGCGGCTATATCCGCAGTCTGCACCGCCTTGCTTCCCACGCCCTGCTCGTCTTCATCTTCCTGCACACCCTGCGCGTGATTTTCACCGGAGCCTACCGCAAGCCGCGGGAGCTGAACTGGATTATCGGCTTCGCCCTGCTCTGCCTGGCGGTCTTTGCCGCCTACACCGGCTACCTGCTGCCCATGGACCAGTTGGCCCTGTGGGCCACTCAGACAGGCATGGAACTGCTCGCCACAGTACCGGGCGGGCCGGCTCTCAAACGGATTCTGGTTCCCGATGAAGTCGGCGGCGAGCTGTCGCTGCTGCGCTTTTATGCCCTGCATATCGTCTTTGTGCCGGCCTGCATGCTGGCCCTCTCTTTTCTGCATTTTTACCGCATCCGCCGAGACAAGGGAGTGTTGCCCTACCTATGAAAAAATATGTTTTCAGCACTGAGGGTTTCTTTCCTCTCATCAAACGGGCGGCACTGGTTACCTGTCTCGTTCTCATGGGGCTGGCCCTGCTCTTTCCCGCTCCGTTGCAGGGGCCGGCCGATATCGCCACCGTGCCCAACCCCGTTAAATCAGCCTGGTTCCTGTTGTGGACCCAGGAACTGGTGAGCTATTCCAAGTACCTGGTCTATCTGATCATCCTCTGCGCCCTGGTCTTTCTGCTGCTCCCCTTCCTGCCCGGCTCAAAGCCCGCATCGAGCGCCCGCTGGTTCGGCCGCGATCAGCGCCTGGCCACCGCTCTTGGCCTGACAACCTTTTTCGGTATTTTGGCCCTGACACTGATCGCCATGTTTTTTCGAGGTGAAAATTGGTCTTTCGTGCTGCCCTTCTGATTCTCCTGCTGAGCCTGTCCGTCGGCACCGCCTGCGCAGCCACCGGACCACCCCTGTGCCTGCGCTGCCATGAGGTCCACTACGACAGCCAGGGCACCTGCACCGACTGTCACCGCGGCCATCCCGGCACGACGCGGATTGAGATCGCCCACGACCGCTTCGTACCTGGCCGCCTTGCCACCTTCAGCCAGCCCGACTCCCCCGTAATCAAGCGTGGCACTACCCTGACCGACAAGGCCGGGTGCCGACGCTGTCACACCCTGGGTGGCAAGGGCACGACCCTGGCCAGCAACCTCGACCGCACCGCCGCCGCCACGCCGCCGCTGGACCTGGAGGAGAGCATCCGCCAGCCCGTGGCCCTGATGCCTGACTTCCGCTTCGGGACCGACGATGTTGCCGCCCTGGTGACCCTCCTGCTGAAAGAAGGGGTGGCGACCCCACGGCAAGACACAGAAGTTCCCCTGGTCATTCATTTCGAAAAAGAGGGAGCCGCTTCGGAAAACATCTTTGCCAAGCGCTGCGGTGGCTGCCATCGCGCCCTTACCGTAAAAGAAGGAGGGCTCGGCGACGGCGAAACGGCTCCCAACCTCTCCGGCCTGCTCACCCCCTACTATCCGCGCAGCGCTGAAAAGCCTGGCAAGGATGCCCCCTGGTCCGAAAAAGATCTGGAAGACTGGCTCAAAAATCCCCGCAAGCTTCGGCCTCTCACCCGCATGCAGCCCATCGTCTTCAAAGACGGCGAGTTTTCGCAACTGATACAGACCCTGCACATTGCCGTCCCCCCGCCGCTGGAATCCGTCTCCCCCTGAGGCTCATTAAAAGCTTGACCTGGATCTGTCCTTTCTATATATTCACTTTTCAATATATAGACCTAAGGCGATAATTGCTTTTCAACAATCGGGCGGGCCAGCCTGCAACTGCCGATGACTTTTATGACGACGTCGATTAAGCCCATACCTTCCACGCCCGATACGACCCGGGCTTTGATTCTCGATACAGCCCTGGGTCTTTTTTCCCGTACCGGCTATTTCAACACTTCCGTCCAGGATATTCGCAAGGAAGCGGACATCAGTATCGGTTCGATCTATCACCATTTTCCCAGCAAGGAAGCCATCGCCAAGGCGATTTACCACGATCTGCTGGCGCAAATGGAAGAGGCCATGCGCAATATTCTGGCCACGCATGCCAGCGCCTATGAGCGCTGCCGGGCGGCGGTCGCTCTGCTGCTGTCCATGGCGGACAGCCAGCCGGCGGCCATGGAGTTTATCCTGAACGCCCGCCACCGCGAGTTCATGTCGGATGGCGTTCCCATCTGCTCCTCCAGCCCCTTCGCCCTGATGAAGCAGATGGTGCAGGAAGGGATGGAACAGGGGGAAATCGCGCTTATGGATCCCCTCGTGGCGGCCACCAGCCTGTTCGGGGGACCGATTCGCATGATCTATCTGCGTCTGGATGGTCTCATCGACGGCGAGGTATCGCGCCATCTTGAACCCGTTTGGCAGTGTTCCTGGAAATCGGTGAGCCGCTGAATTTTTTATCTGGCCTCACCGAACGAACGTTCGTTTCTGGCCACACACACCACAATCCTGCTGTCCTCAAGAAATGAAGAAGAGGTGTCTATGAAATTTTCCCGCAGAAGTTTTCTGGCCGGCATGGCAGCGGCAACCGCGGCCACGGTCATCCCCAAGGGGCGGGCGCAGGCGGCCCTCGCTGACGACTCCTATGCCACCCTGATTGACCTCACCCGCTGCGACGGCTGCCCCGACAAGGACACACCGGCCTGCGTTTCGGCCTGCCGCCGGCACAATGCCGCTCGTTTTCCCGAGCCCGATCCCGCCATGCTCAAGGATTACTGGCCCCAGAAATTCCATGAAGACTGGAGCGACCGCCGCGAATTGACCGAGCAGCTGACTCCCTACAACTGGCTCTTTGTGCAGAAGGTTGCCGTGGAAGTCGATGGCAAGCCGCAGGAGTTGAGCATTCCCCGCCGCTGCATGCATTGCGACAATCCGCCCTGCGTCAAGCTCTGCCCTTTCGGTACCGCCAAGAAGGACAAGGACGGGCCTGTACATATTGACCCGGCCCTCTGCTTCGGCGGCGCCAAGTGTCGCACCGTCTGCCCCTGGGATGTGCCCCAGCGCCAGGCCGGCGTCGGCGTCTACACCTATCTCGACCCCGCTCCCGTCGGCGGCGGCGTCATGTACAAATGCGACCTCTGCCGCGAGGACCTGGGCCGGGGCGATAAACCCGCCTGCATGACGGCCTGCCCTCGTGGTGCCATGCACATCGGACACCGCCAGGATATCCTGCAAAAGGCGGAAGCACTGGCCGCTGCTTACTCCGGTCACCTTTACGGCAAAACGGAGCACGGTGGCACCTCGACCCTGTACGTTTCCAAGGTGCCTTTTGAAAAGATCGATGCCGCCCTGCGGGAAGGGGCTGATTCCGCCAAGGTCATGCGCTTGCATAACCCCGAAAACGCCCTGGAAAAGCAGAGTGCCCTGGCCAAGGCGGCCCTCCTCGCCCCGGTAGCCGGTATCGTCGGTGCCTTTGCCGCCACGGTTTCAAAACGGGAGAAGAACGATGAAAAATAATTACGTATTGCGTCATGACGGCGCCGTGCGCCTGACTCACTGGGCCGTGGCCATCAGCGGCCTGGTTCTGATCTTTTCCGGCTTTGGCACCATGCCCCTCTATGGCCGCTTCTATGTCAACGAACTGCCGGGGCTGAGCTGGTCCACCAACTTCCTCATTCAGCAGGTCATCCACTATGTGGCCGCCATGCTCTTCACTGCCGCCGTCTTCTTTCACCTGGTCTTTCATCTGCGCCGCCGCGAGTTCGCCGCCGTCCCGCAAAAAGGGGATGTCAAAGAGAGCGTCGAGATCATCAAGGCCATGGTGACGGGCCAGGAAGAGCCACCGAGCGGCAAGTTTCTGGCCGAGCAACGCCTCGCTTACGCGGCCATGGGCCTCACTTCGCTGCTGCTCATCGCCACCGGCCTGATCAAGGTCTACAAAAACACCGGCGTCATCACGCTTGATCCGACCTTTCTGCAGGTGGTGACCCTGACCCACACCCTGGCGACCATGATCTTTCTCGGTCTATTCGTCGCCCATCTCGGCGCTTTTCTCATCAAGGCCAACCGCCCCCTCCTCCCCTCCATGTTTACGGGCAAGGTGCGTCGCGACTACGCCGAGCATCGTCACAGTGAGTGGGAAATCTGAGGTTTCAGCAAAGTGATGGTTGATTGGAAGGAAAAGGCCGGCGTATGTCGGCCTTTTTTTATGACCATCTATGACGGAAGGGCTGCTCATTGTGCTGCAAAAAAAGGGCAAAGTCAGGTACACTTATCGGGTTGACTTGGTCTGAAAACATCCTTATCCACCGGGCAGCACACAGGAGTTACGCCTCATGTCGGAAGGAAGCACTTTTCTCGAAATCGCCTCGATCCTTGGCTTAGCCACTCTTCTTGGCATTATCGGCCAGAAGCTGCGACAGCCTCTCATCATCATGTTTCTGGCCACCGGCATCCTGGCAGGGCCTTCCGGTCTCGGCATCATCCAGAGCTATCACCAGATCGAACTACTGGCCCACATCGGCATCGCTCTGCTGCTTTTCATCGTTGGCCTCAAGCTCGACCTGCACCTGATCCGCACAACCGGCCCCGTCGCGCTGGCAACGGGATTGGGACAGATCATCTTCACCTCCATCATCGGCTTTGCCATTGCCCTGGCCCTGGATCTCTCCTGGCTGAGCGCCGCCTATGTGGCCGTAGCCCTGACCTTTTCCAGCACCATCATCATCGTCAAACTGCTCTCCGATAAAAAGGAGATCGACTCCCTGCACGGCCAGATCGCTATCGGTTTTCTTATCGTGCAGGATATCGCCGCCATCCTGGCCCTGGTCGGCCTCACCACCCTGGGTTCCTCGGTCGCCGGCGAGGGCTCTCCCTTTCTCACCGCACTGGAGATCGTCGCCAAGGGCCTGGGACTACTGGGGGTCGTCGCTCTGCTCATGAAGTTCGTTCTCCCTGGCCTGACCCGGCGTCTGGCCCACTCCCTTGAACTGCTGACCCTCTTCGCCATCGCCTGGGCCGTCTTTCTCGGGGCCGGCAGCGAATTGCTTGGCTTCAGCAAAGAGGTAGGCGCTTTCCTCGCCGGCATTTCCCTGGCCTCCACCGACTACCGGGACTCCATCGGCGGGCGCCTTACCGGGCTGCGTGACTTTCTGCTGCTCTTCTTTTTTATCGACCTCGGCTCCCGCCTGGAATGGTCCACGGTCGGCTCCCAGCTGGGGTCATCCGTGGTCTTCTCCCTCTTCGTCCTCATCGGCAACCCCCTGATCGTCCTTATCATCATGGGTTGGATGGGCTATCGGCGCCGCACCAGTTTCCTGGCCGGCCTCACGGTGGCCCAGATCAGTGAGTTCTCCCTTATCGTGGCGGCCCTGGGTTTAAGTCTCGGCCACATCAGCAACGAAACCGTCGGTCTGGTTACCCTGGTCGGCGTCGTCACCATTTTTATTTCCACCTACATGATCCTCTATTCCGCTCCCCTCTACAATTTTCTTTCCGGGCCGTTGACGTTCTTTGAACGGCGCACCCCCTACCGGGAGTCAGCCATCGACACCCTCAAGGAGAGCATCCCGGTCGATGTCATTCTCTTCGGCCTGGGCAACTATGGCAGCGGGTTGGCCGAATACCTGTTGCGTCGCCAGAAGCCGGTGATGGGGATCGACTTTGATCCTGGCACCCTGGACAGCTGGCGCCAACGGGGACTGCCGGTTATCTATGGCGATATGGCCGACCCGGACATCCACGAGTATCTGCCACTGCACAAAGCACGCTGGGTCATCAGCGCCGTGCGGGACAAGGAGATGAATCTGGCCCTGATCCACAATCTCAAAAAAGAGGGGTATGCTGGCAAGGTGGCTCTCACCGCCACGACGGCAGCTGAAGTACGCGAGTTTGAAAAAGCAGGCGCTCATCTGATTTTCCGCCCTTTTGTCGACGCTACCGAGCAGGCTGCCGACGCCCTGACCTACGCCATGGCGTTGCTGCCATCGAGCATTGACTGGCCCGTCTCCTTTCTGGAGGTGCGGATCAAGTCAGATGCGGCCGTGGCGGGGGAAACGATTCGCGACCTTCCCCTGACTTCGACCACAGGGATTTCGATTCTGGCGGTCAGCCGCGGGGGGCGCGTCCACTATGAACCAACTCCGGATTTCCGTATCTACCCGGCCGATCGTCTTCTCATCATGGGACCACTTGCCGAACTTAAAGAAGCGGAGATGACTCTGAACCAGCTGGCGGCACCAGAGAAGGCACAGGAAGGAGACCATTTCGAACTGGCGGAAATCCGCGTGGCCGCTGACTCCAGCCTTTCCGGCCAGTCGCTGGCCGAGTTGCGCTTTCGCCAGACCTACGGCGTCACCCTGGTCGGTATCCGTCGCGGACAGGAATCCATCATGAGCCTCCAGTCGGAGGAGCGCCTGCAAGCCGGGGACAGCCTTATTGTTATCGGCAAGGTCACCGCTATTCAGCAGTTGAGGGGACTGGAGCCCCTTTAAGGCACGAGAAAGGGATAGACATCATGAAACATTTCAGGAACATCCTCTATGTCAGCGAACCTTTGGTGGACCAGGCTTCCGCCCTGGCTCGCGCCGTTTCCCTGGCTGCCCGCCACGAGGCGAAACTCACGATCGTCTCCACCGTTTCCAAGATCGAACCTGAGTACCTGGACGAGGAGGTCGCCTTCCAGCGGCAGGCGTTGCAGGATCTGGCAGTCCCTCATGGTCAGAATCCGAACATCCAGACCGACGTTCTGGTGGGTTCGGCCTTCCGGGAGATCATCCGTGCCGTCCTGCGCCACGGTTACGACCTGGTTATTAAGGCGGCCGAAAATCCCGGTTTTCTCCAACGCCTCTTTGGCAGCACCGACATGCATCTGCTGCGCAAATGTCCCTGCCCCGTCTGGTTGATGAAGGTGCCGGAGACTCCCCACTACAGCCAAATCCTGGCCGCTGTCGACGTCAATCCCGTGCGGTCGGACGAGACGGAGACAACACTCAACAGCGAAATACTCGCCCTGGCCAGCGCCCTGGCCGTCTCCGACGGCGCCGCCCTGCATCTGGTGCATGCCTGGGAAGGCTTTGCCGAAGGGATCGTGCGGCGGTGGAGCGATAAATCGCCTGATGAGGTCGCGACCTACGTGGAAATGGAGCGCCAGCGCCATCAAAGTGGCCTGTCCAGCCTCGAAGACAGCCTGCAGAAGCAGGTCGGCGAAGAAATCTACAGCCAACTGCGGCCGCGTTATCATTTACAGAAGGGCGCCCCCCAGCGTGAAATCTCCGCTATGGCCGAAAAGCTACAGGCCGACCTGGTGGTCATGGGAACTCTGGCCCGTACCGGGGTTTCGGGGCTCTTCATCGGCAACACGGCGGAAATGATTCTGGAACAGCTCCCCTGCTCTGTCCTTGCTATCAAACCACCCGGCTTTATATCGCCGGTAAAACTTGACGAATGACCACCACGCATCCCTCATTTTGTCACACTGGCGATAATTTTACTCTGGCGGGCAGGGCGCAATTTTCCAGAGACCTGGTCCAGGACTAACGTGGGGGAAGCAGCATGAGAGCGGCCATGGCCGCAAAGGCGGTCAGCACCAGCAACCAGTCGGTCCGCAGCAGCTGACGGCTGGCCGGATAACGCACAAAGAGGAAGGCCAGAAAGAGTACGGAAATGATGGGAAGGGCCGGCAGGAAAACGCCCGTAAATTGGGCCAGCAGGACGGCGAGGAGCAGGGCGGCCGCCGGCAGCGGGAAGTAGAGAGTCGGTCGTTTTCTCTCGCCAAGGGTGGCGAGCCCGGGCCCGAGCAGATTGTCGTTGTACTCGAACCGGGCGGCGGCCAGAGCCAGAAAGGCGACGATGATCCAGTCCGATACGCCAAAGACGGGAAAGGTCGCCGAGCCGCCAGGAAGCGTCATTTTGATGAGCAGAAAGTCACCGACGGGGGGCAGCCCTTCCCTCCCCTTCAGATAGAACTCCTCGATGCGGCCGGCGATAAAGCGACTGGGACCGCGACTCACGCTGAAAATATCGACCAGCGACATCACCAGACAGACAGGCACCAACTCGGCGGGACGGCTCAAGGCTGTCGTCATCCAACTCCCCAGCACCATGGCCAGCAAAAGCAGATTGGCGGTGCTGATCAAATCGACGAAAACCGACGGTGAGAGCGCCAGCCAACGACTGCCACCGTACAGGGCCAGGGCAACCAGAACACAGAAGGCCATCAATACCTGGCGCAGGGAAGGGTTGACTGCGAATAACCGACTGAAATGGTGGTGGAAGAGGGCCAGGGCAAGAGTGGCAAAGCCCAGATGCAGCCCCAGGGTCAGCAGAGGGAGCAGCTCCTTGAGCGCCGCCGGGGACGGCAGGTGCTGAACCCCCAGGGAAAACCCCACCCAGGACAGGTAGAAAACAACCACCAGACCGATGATACGGCCAATATCGCGACCCGCAGGGGCGGGCGCGGCTGATGTGCGGATTCGACGCATCAATCCAGCGAATTCTCAGGCCTTGGTGGCCCGAATATGGGCCAGCACTTTTTCCGCCGCCAGGTTGGAGGCGTTGACGCAGTCGTTGAGACCGACGCCGAAGTAGGCGTTGCCCGTGAAGAATAATCCAGGGCAAGCCCCGAGCCTCTCATCCAGAGCCGACAATTTCTTGGCGTGACCGGCCACATACTGAGGGATGGCGCGGCGGTGACGGAAGATGCGCACGAATTGCGGTTCGGCCTTGATCCCCATGATGGTGGCAAGGTCCTCCATAACCCGCGACCTGACCTCCGTTTCCGCCAGGTCGAAGGCGCCGGGATGGGTGGCGCCACCCATCATGGAACGCAAAAGGACATGCCCTTCGGGGGCGCGGTTAGGAAAAATACTGGAATCCCACAAGGTTCCCAGAGTGTGCCGCCCTTCCTTGCGGGGGATGAGATAGCCAAACCCGTCCAGATCCCGGGCAATCTGCTCCCGCGCATAGCCGAAGCAGACGACGTTCATGGAGGCATAGGGGATATCCTGCAGCGTTTTCGCCACCTCGGGCAGCGACTCTTCCAGCATGCCGGCCAGGGCATAGGCTGGGGCGGCGCTGACCACCACCTCCGCCTCCTCGATGGAACCGTCCTGCAGGTGCAGCTCGAACCCCCCTTGTTTGGGCAGGACGCCGTTGACCCCCACCCCGGTGCGCACCTCGCCGGCGACGGCCTCCTGCAGACGGTCCGTCAATTCCTGGATGCCACCGACAAACGAGGTGAGGACACCGCCGGGGCCGGCTGCACTGGCCACGACCTTGCCGGCCTTGCGCTCGGCCTTCTTCTTTTTGGCCAGCTTGAGCATGGCCTTGATCAGACCGCCGTATTCCTGTTCGAGTTGATGGATGCGGGGAAAACAGCTCTTGAGACTCATGGTTTCCGGATCACCGGCAAAGATACCGGAGACCATGGGGGCAATGAGCTTATCGAGAGCTTCCTCGCCCAGGCGGCGGCGAGCAAAATGGGCGAGAGTCTCGTCGTCGTCACCCCGATAGGTGGGAATCAGCGTCTCACAGGCGAGGCGGACTTTGCCGGGCCAGGAAATGAGCGGGGATTTCAGAAAAGACGGCCCGTTTTCCGGCAGGCGGTGCAGTTGCCCTTCCGAATAGATGAAGCGCTTGCGGGCGTTGTCGTTGGAGCGGGCCAACTGCCCCTGGATATCCAGCCGATCACAGAGTTCGAGAGTCATGGGCTTGTTGTCGAGAAAACCGTTAGGCCCCCATTCGCACAGATACCCCTCTTCCCTGATACTGTGAATTTTTCCGCCGGTGCGCTCCTTCTTTTCATAAACGACCGTCTGCAGGTCGAGACCGGCTTCACGGGCTAGACGTTCAATGGCAAAAGCCGTGGAAAGACCGGAAATACCAGCTCCGATAATGGCGACGCGCATCATGGCTCCTTTGGTTGAAGAGTAGGGATTTATGCAAAGGGCTATTGGCCCATCTGGTCAAATAGCCGGGCAGATGGGTATTTATAACCCGAACCCGCCAGGAA
This sequence comes from Desulfuromonas sp. AOP6, assembly GCF_009731355.2. GTDB lineage: Bacteria > Desulfobacterota > Desulfuromonadia > Desulfuromonadales > SZUA-540 > SZUA-540. The sequence goes on along the minus strand of NZ_AP022810.1, from coordinate 686,742 downwards.
AAAATAGAACAGCCCACCGGCAGGGTCAAGCGGAACCTGCAGGCACCGGACCGGTGGGGCGCCGAGGGCCTTTTACAGGCTGATTCAAAGCAAGGAATGTGCCTTTATCGCGCATTTTGACCAGGGTGCGCTTGACGGGGGGCGCGCGCGTAATTATAGTAAATCCCGACACAAGCCCACGAAACAGGAGACAGCATGACCAAGAACTACTATGAGGTGCTCGGCGTAGCCAAGGATGCCTCGGCTGAAGACATCAAGAAGGCCTATCGCAAACTGGCCTTGAAATATCATCCCGACAAAAACCCTGGCGACAAAAAGGCGGAAGAGCGCTTCAAGGAGATCACCGAGGCCTACGCCGTACTATCCAACCCAGACAAGAAGAAACAGTACGACCAGTTCGGGTCCACCGGCTTCCACCAGCGCTACAGCCAGGAGGACATTTACCGCGACTTCGATGTGGGGGATATCTTCCGCGAGTTCGGCTTCGGCACCGACGATATTTTCAGTCATTTGTTCAGTGGCGGCCGCAAACAGCCTTTTACCGGTTCCTCTCGCCGACAGGTCGTCAAAGGGCAGGACTACCTGATGACCCTCACCATTCCCTTTCGCCAGGCCGTCCTTGGCGGTGAGCGGCGGGTCGACTACAAACAGGGGGACCAGGTGGAACACCTGCAGGTGCGCATTCCCGCCGGAGTCGAGCCCGGCCAGAAGCTGCGCGTCGGCGGCAAGGGTGGGCCCAGCCCGACGGGGGGGCCTGCCGGGGACCTCTACCTGGAAATCAAGGTGGACCCTGACCCCACCCTCACCCGCGAAGACCAGGATCTCTACGCCCGTGTGCAGGTGCCCTTCAGCGGCGCCTGCCTCGGCACTTCGGTGGAGGTTCCCACCCTCGAAGGCCCCAAACGCGTCAAAGTGCCCGCCGGCACCTCGGCCGGCAAGAAGATCCGCCTCAAGGGCTTCGGCGTTCCCCGCAGCGGCAAACAGGAAAAAGGCGATCTCTACGCTATCATCGAGGTGGAAGTGCCACAGAAACTCACCGACAAACAGCGACGACTGCTGGAGGATCTACAAAAAAACGGACTATGAAAAAGGGCCTCCCACATTGGGGAGGCCCTTTTTGCTTGCGGGCGCTGACTCAACCCTCAACCGTAAAACTCGGTGCAGTACATCATCCCCAGGGTGCCGCGATTGGCCAGACACTGGGGGCAGAGCTGATCGGCGTCGTCATAGAGTTCGCGGGCCATGTACAGACCGGCCTGCTCGCTCGGATTGTCGAGGGGCGCGTCGGGATCGTAGATTTTACCGCAGATGGTGCAGGTCTTCATGCCGGCGTCTCCAGGGTGTGGCGCACCAGGCCGGCCAGGGCCTGAATGAAGTCGTCGTGGTCGTTGAGAGACGGTATCCGCCGGAACGAGGGGATGCCGACCTTGTAGGCATGTTCGGCATATTCGATATCGATCTCGTGCAGGGTTTCGATGTGGTCGGAAACGAAAGAAATCGGCACCAGAAGGACGGCCTTGTGCCCCTCCGCCGCCAGGGTGTCGATCACCTCCACCGTATCGGGCTCCATCCAGGTGACAGGGCCGCTGCGGCTCTGGAAGCCCAGATGCCAGGGACGATCCCCCACCCGCTCCATCACTCCCTTGACCGTGGCCAGAATGTGTTCGAGATAAGGATCGCCGCGGTCAATGAACTTCTGTGGCAGCGCGTGGGCGGAAAAGAGGATCTGCACCTCGTCCCGCAGGAGCTCATGGAACGGCTCCAGCCCTTCCCGTATCCGTTGGGCCAGAGCATCGAGATAGCCGGGCCAGTTATACCACTGGTCGATAACGGTAAACTGCAGGTCGGGATGATGCTCGCGGGCGGCGCGGCGGAAGTCATTGATACTGCTTCCTCCTGTCGCGCCGGTGTAATGGGGATACATGGAGAGCACCACCGCCCGTTCCACTCCGTCGGCCCGCATCTGGCGCAAGGTCTCCTGGGCGAAAGGGTGCCAGTAGCGCATGGCCACATAAGGCTTGAAGGAGGCGCCCAGAGCCTGGGTCACGCCCTCAGCCTGTCGCTGCGTCCACATGAGGAGCGGTGTCTTGCCGCCGATGGCGCGATAGTTCAATCGAACCTTTTTGGCCCGGAAAAAGGAGATCAGCCGGGCAAAGGGGCGCTGCAGCAGGGCCCCCAGCGGCAGACGAATCAGCTCCCGGTCGGAAAAGAGGTTGTAGAGAAAGGGCTCCACCGCCTCCAGCGAGTCGGGCCCTCCCATGTTGAGCAGGACGATGCCGATCGGTTTGTCAGATTCCATGATGGCTATAACCCGTGAGGGGTGAGGGGTGAGGCGAAAGGGGTGAGGCGTTATAACCTCGTCTCTCGGCTCACCCCGTACGCGTTACTTCTGGCTGAGGCGGTGCACGCAGTCGACCATGAACTTGGCGTGCTCGGGGTCGACCGTGGGCAGGATGCCGTGGCCTAGGTTGAAAATGTGTCCCGGGCGGCCGGCATTTTCGTCGAGAATGCGCTTGACCTCCGTCTCGATGTGCGCCTTGGGCGCGTAGAGGACGGTGGGGTCAAGGTTCCCCTGCACGGCGATTTCGGCGCCGAGAATGTCGCGGGCCTTGCCGAGGCCGAGATGCCAGTCGAGCCCGACCACGTCGGAGCCGGCCTTCTTGACACTGTCCAGCATGGTTCCCGAGCCCTTGACAAAGTGAATGATGGGGATGTCCTTGCGATTGAGGCCGTTGATGAGCTTGGTGGTGTAGGGCAGGATGTACCTTTCGTAATCGAGCGGAGAAACAATACCGCCCCAGGTGTCGAAGATCTGGATGGCCTGGGCCCCGGCGGCGATCTGGGCGTTGAGATACTGGCGGTCCATCTCCGTGACCTTGTCCATGAGGGCGGCGTAGAGTTCGGGCGCCCCGTACATCATGCGCTTGATCTGGGCGAAGTCCTTGCTCCCCTTACCTTCCACCATGTAGCAGGCCAGAGTGAAGGGGGCTCCGCCGAAACCGATGAGGGGAACGCGGCCTTCGAACTCGCGGCGCAGAATTTTGATGGTCTCCAGCACATAGGGGACGTCCTCTTCCATCACGGGGATGCGCAGGGCGTCGATGTCGGCCTTGGTGCGCACCGGATTTTCAAAGACCGGCCCGGGGACGAAGTCGAGCTTGAGCCCCATGGGCTCCACCGGCGTCAGGATATCGGAAAAGAGGATAGCGGCATCGGCACCCAGGTAATCGATGGGCTGGATGGTGACCTCGGCGGCCAACTCCGGCGTCTTGCACAGTTCGAGAAAGGAGACCTTCTTGCGGACTTCCATGTACTGGGGAAGATAGCGACCGGCCTGACGCATGAGCCAAACGGGAGTGCGGTCGACGGGCTGGCCCCAGCAGGCCTTGATGAAATTGTATTCAGTGGTCATATCGCTTGGATCCTCCTATGGGATGTGGTTCAACTCGTAGGGGCGTGATTCATCACGCCCTGGGCGCCATAAATTGCGTCCCGACGTCATTATTTTGCCGCGTTCTCCGCCGCTTCCTTCTCCATGCGCTTGCGCGTGCGATTGGGGATGTAATTGCAGAAAGGCTCCTCGGCCATGTAGTCGCCGTACACAGCGTCGGCCCGGGCCCGGCAGCCGCCGCAGACGTTGATGAATTCGCACTCGCCGCACTTGCCCTGATATTTCTTGAAATCACGCAGGTCGTTGAACACCTTGGAATTGAACCAGAGTTCTTTGAAGGGGATCTGCTTGACGTTGCCGACGGAAGAGTGGAAGTAGGAGCAGGGCTTGAGGTTGCCGTAGCAGTCGATGAGGCAGATGGTCTGGGCCGCGATGCAGCCCTTGCCGCCACCAGTGGAAAAAGTCAGGCTGCGCCGCTGGAAATCGACCCCTTCGGCCTTGGCCATCTGCGGCACGATACGGTAGTAGTGCGGGGCGCAGGTGGGACGCATGAGGATGTCGTCCTCCCCCTTCTCCTGCTCGTAGTGCCAGGCGAGAATCTCCTCGTAATCCTCCTTGGAGATAAGCTCGTTCATGATCTCTTCGCCACGGCCGGTGGGAACGATCATGAACATGTACCAGGCCGTCGCCCCCAGACTCTTGGCCAGCTTGAAGGTGGCGCCGATATCCTTTTGGTTGCGCTTGGTAAAGGAGGAATTGACCAGAAACTTGATGCCGTTGCGCTTGAGGGTCTCGGCACCGCGGATCGTCCCCTCGAAGGCGCCGGGACAGTTACGGAAATCGTCGTGGATGGCCGCTGTGGAACCGTCGAGGGAGAGAGAGACCATCTTGATGTCCGCCTCCTTCATCTGCCGGCAGACCTCGTCGGTGATGAGGGTGCCGTTGGTGGCCATGCACATGCGCAGTCCCTTGTCGGTGCCGTAGCGGGCGATCTCGAAAATATCCTTGCGCATAAGAGGCTCGCCGCCGGAAAGAACCATAACCGGTTTGGACACCTCGCAGATATCGTCAATGAGCTTGAAGGCCTCTTCGGTGGTAAAATCCCCTTCCGAGGACTGCAGGTCCGAAGAGCAGCGGCAATGCACGCAGTTGAGATTGCAGCGCTGGGTGCTTTCCCAAGCGATCCACTTGGGGATGAACTCGTCCGTCTTGGCCATGCCGACTCCTTATCGGTTGTGCGGATTAAAAACTCCGCCAGATCTTACACCATATCCCTCAGCAATGACAAGCTCTTAGGGTACAGGGTGTTCCCCCTTTTCAAAAAAGGAAAAGGCAGGATCGCTCCTGCCTTCTCATCATCTTGCTTTTACTTGATCTTTTCAGTGATTGACCGCCTGGGGTGCCGCCTCCGATTTCGCCAGTTCGAAAAGCTCGTCGAAGATGGCCTGCACCGTGGTGATGCGGTTGGCCTTCCAGGCGTTGGTGCCGCAGAAGACCAGTCCCGTCTCGACGTCGCCACGCTGGGCCCGGTCGAGGGCGTGGACGATACAGAAGCGCTCCTGGTCGGTCTTGTAGGCGCATTTCTTCAGGCAGCCGGAAGGACAGCGCACGTCCAGGTCCACGTCCCGCTGACGCACCTTGTCGATATTGGCCTTGATGGCCCGGCCGGGAAGTCCCGCCGGACTCATGATCAGTCCGATGTCTTCCTGACGGCAGTTCAGATAGGCTTCCTTGAAAGCGTCGGAAGCGTCGCACTCTTCGGTGCAGACGAAGCGGCTGGCCATCTGCACACCGTCGGCGCCCTGCTCCAGCGCGTGGAGAAGATCCTGGCGATCCCAGATGCCGCCAGCGGCGATGATGGGGATATCCAGATTCCATTCCTCGCGGAAATAAGCTTTGACGCCGCGCACCGTCGCATACTGATCGTAGGTGCCGTCACCGATTTTTTCCAGCTTCTCGCCCAGGTGGCCACCGGCCGTGTCCGGATCTTCCACAACCACGGCGTCAGGGAGGCGATCATAGCTCTTCTTCCACTTGCGGGCGATGAGCTCGGCCGCCTTGACGGACGAAACAATGGGGACCAGGGCCACGTCGGGATAATCGGTGGTGAGGCCGGGAAGATTCATGGGCAAACCGGCACCGCAGACGATAACCTTGGCGCCGCCTTCGCAGGAAGCCCGCACCATTTCATCGAAATTGGTGACGGCGACCATGCAGTTGGTGCCGACGATGCCGTTAGGGGCCATGGCGTAGGCCTTGGCGATTTCATCCTTCAGGGCCAACGGATCGGCAGTAAAGTAATTCTTGCCGTCGTAGTGGCTGCTGTTCAGGGCCATGCCGGCGGCAGCAACCAGGCCGATACCGCCGCTGCGGGCCACGGCTCCGGCCAGACGGCCAGCGGAAACGCGCACGCCCATCCCCCCCTGAATAACGGGAAAGCGGGCCGTATGTTTACCAATGGTCAAAGGCTTTGTCATGGTCAATCTCCTTGGCTGCAAGCCATACCTGGCTGTTTCTTAACTGAAGACAGCCTAGCAGAAGATGACCAAGGCAATTGTAATAGTTATGTAAAAGCTTTGTGACATAGGTCTTGTTCGCCGCCCCGCGAAATGCTAAAGATGGCCCATGAAACTCTTTCGCCGCGTCATCAATCCGCTCTTCGCCTTTGTCGCCGTCCAGCTGATCTGGGTGATCATCGTCATCTCCTGGATCTCCTGGTTCATGGGCAGCCACCGGCGCCTGCGCGCCCTGGCCGAGCAATACAGCCCTGATCTGCTGCAAAGGGGCTGGGACTGGCTTATCCTGATCGAGGGCCTGCTGTTGCTCGGAGCCATTCTGGCCGGGGTCTACGTCATCTTTCTCTACTGGCGCAGGCAGGCAGCCCTTTACCGGGCCCAGCACCAGTTCATCGCTCAGGTGACCCATGAGCTCAAATCCCCCATCGCCTCCATCCAGCTGCACCTCGAAACCATTCGCCGCCGCCAGCCCGACCCGGAGCAGATGGACACCTTTCTCGACACCATGCTGGCCGACACCGACCGGCTGAACACCCTGGTGAACAATCTTTTATCCGCCAACCGCCTGGAACAGCGGGGACTCAAGCTCAACCTGACTCCCTGCAACCTGTCGGAACTGATCACGAACTACTTTCGTCCCCAGCAGTACGCCCTGCCCAAGGCCGGCACCATGGCGCTCGACATCGCGCCCGAAATCCATGTGCGCGCCGACACCGACTGGCTCAAGGCCGTCTTCCGCAATCTTCTCGAGAATGCCCTGCTCTACAGCAATGGCCCCCCTGCTCTCAAGCTGACCCTTCAAGCCGAAGGGGACCAGGCTCATCTGACCTTTGCCGATCAGGGGCGGGGCCTGGAGAAAAAGGAGCTGAAGAAAGTCTTTCGCATGTTTTATCGGGTCAAGTCGAGCGGAGAGACGATCCGGGGGAGCGGACTGGGCCTCTTCATCATCCGGGCCGTTATTCTGCTGCATCGCGGCAAGGTCTGGATCGAGAGTGAGGGCTTGAACAAGGGAGTCACCGTGCACATCACCCTCCCCCTGATTTCACCGGTCAAGGAGAGGGAATGATGCCCCAAGCCCGTATTCTGCTGGTGGAAGACGAGCCGAGCCTCGCCCGAGGGCTCCTTTTCAACCTTGAAGCCGAAGGCTACGCCGTCACCCACGCCGGCAGCGGCGAGAAGGCCCTGGACGCCTTCAGCCGGGAGTCCTTCTCCCTGCTGGTGCTCGATCTCTCCCTGCCGGGCATCGACGGCCTTGAGGTGTGCCGGCAGATCCGTGAAAAGAGCCCGCGCCTGCCCATCCTCATCCTCACCGCCCGCTCCCAGGAAAGGGACCGCGTCAAAGGCCTTGCCGCCGGGGCGGACGACTACCTGACCAAGCCTTTCAGCCTGGACGAATTTCTGTTGCGGATTAAAGGGATGCTGCGGCGTTCAGGATGGCACAAGGAAGAGTTGCCGCCGGGCGATCTCTACGCCTTTGGTGGCAACGAGGTGAACCTGCAGGAACAGACGGCCACCACCCCCCGTGGGGAGGTCAGTCTCACCGAGCTGGAAATCAAGATGCTGCGTATCTTTTTCGATCGCGAGGGGGAAATCCTCAGCCGCGCCGAGCTGCTGAAGCTGGTGTGGGGCATGACGCCGGACACGGAGACCCGCACGCTGGACAACTTCATCGTCCGCCTGCGCCGCTACTTCGAACCGGACCCGGCCAACCCCGTTCATTTTCTCACCGTGCGCGGCCGCGGTTACCGCTTCGTCGCCCAGCCCTGACAAAAAAAAGGGGAGCCAAATCGGCTCCCCTTTTTTACATACCTCAGGGTTTGAAGTCCTGCAGCAATTCGTCGCGAAACGCCTCGAACCCCATCTCGTCAATGAACTTGCCGAGGCGGCACTTGCGATCCTTGGCCTTGAACCACTGGATGATGTGATCGACCACGGCCAGCGCCTCTTCGTCGGTGGGCACATGTTCGAGCAGCTTGTAGGAGAGGCGCGCCTGCCCGCCCCCGTTGCCGCCGACCATCACGTTCCAGCCCTTGGGCGTGCCGATAAGGGCGACGTCCTTGATGCACCCTTCAGCGCAGTCGTTGATGCAGCCGGAGACCCCCATCTTGAACTTCCAGGGGAGCTGCAGGCCGTGGTACTTCTCGTCCATCTCCAGTCCCACGGTCACGGAGTCCTGCTGGCCGCGTTTGCAGAAGGTGGTGCCGGGGCAGATCTTGACGCTGCGCACGCAGAGACCAATGGCGGCGCCGGGCTTCTCCCCCAGCTCCTCCCAGATCTCATCCAGCTTCTCTTCTGGCAACCCGACAATGGCGATGCGCTGGGCGCTCGTCAGTTTCAGCGCCTGGGCCCCGTATTTCTCCGCCACATCGGCGATCTTGCGCAGGGTCGCCGGATTGGTGATGCCGCCGGGAATGTGGGGAGCCACCGCATAGGTCTCCTTGTCGCGTTGAATGATGGCCCCTTTTTCCTGGATATCCTTTTTCATAAAAACTCCCCCTGTCAGGTGAAAAGTCGATAGCAAACTCATTCACAAAGACGCTTTTTTACCGTTAAATCGGGCGTTTGTCAACCCCGGCAGGCCTTATTTTACCTTATCCACCCTTCTGTTCTAATGGGGAAATACAACTCCGGTGGTCGTCGCCACAGAAGGTTGGCATCCCTTGCCCTATTTGAAGACCAATGAAGAGATTATGGGTCGTCAAGACATAATTAAGCAGGGTGTCCACAGAACTACCCCATATTGACTTTTGTGGAGGCCGTGATAGCGTTCCATCATCATTCCTGCTTCACAAAGAGCGATAAAAAACTTGTTTTTTGATCGCCTGTTTTTATTGTTCACTCTTCCGAGAGACGACTTTTATCCTAGGAGCCCTGGTGATCATGAATCCAAAAAACACCCTCTCCCACCACCGCCTTTGCCTGTGGCGTGCCGCGAGTTATGGCCTCTTCCTGTTCCTGCTTCTGGGCTGTCAGGAATCCTCTACGCCTGAAGCAAGAGTCGAAAAAACGGCCGCGCAACAGTTTGCCACTTGGTGTTCCCCCTGCCACGGCGAACGAGGCAAGGGCGGGTGGGCCTCCAAAGGGCCGTCACTGCAAGGACCAGACTTCATTTACGGCGGTGACCCCGACTCCCTGCGCACGAGCATCCGCGAAGGCCGTCCAAACGGGATGCCCGCTTTTGGCGAGCGGTTTTCCCCTGCCCAGATCGACGAACTGACCACATATCTGAAGTCCCTTCAAACTACCGGCAGTTGACCCCTGATCAGACCCTCTGTTGTCCGAAAGAACAAAAGCCGACTCCTGGCAAGGGGCAAGCTGTCCTGCTTTTACACCACACAATAGGTCCTGCAACAATTCTGGGGACACCTTACTTAATTCCCCTTGCAACAATTCTGGGGACACCTTACTTAATTCCCCTCCGCAATTCCGGGGACACCTTACTTAATTCCCTTCCCCTTTGGCCCTGGCTTGCACGTGCAACAATTCTGGGGACACCTTACTTAATTCCCTTCCCCTTTGCCGCACAATTCCGGGGACACCTCACTTAATTCCCTTCCCCTTTGCGAACAATTCTGGGGACACCTTACTTAATTCCCTTCCCCTTTGGCCCTGGCTTGCACGGTTTAAGCGTACGATCCAGCACGGTCTCCAGCCTGGCGACAAATCCCTCTGATCCGAGGGGTCTTCCGGTGCGCTCATGCTTCTTTATCTCGTTGACCCGTTCTTCATCAGACGAATCCTCCAGAAACGTTCGCCAGTCACCGGCCAACTCCAAAAGTGGCGCCACTGTGACCAATCCATCATCCGTTGCAGCTAAATGCGCCTGAGCACTGCTCCACGGCCAGGCCCCAGCATCGTCAACCAAGCCGGCAGCGACTGGGTTTCTCTCCACATAGCGGGCAGCAGCCAGAAGATAGTTCTCATCCATAGGGAAGGAGGCAAAGCGGCCTTGCCAGAGGTGCCCGCGCCAGTTGTTCCGAAAGTTGATCATGCGGCTATAGCGACGATGGGCCTCCCCGATGCCGCGGCGCAACGCCTCTTCGCTTTCGGGAACAGCAATCAGGTGAACATGATTCGGCATAAGACAATAGGCCCAGATATCGACCGAACACTTACGGCACCATTCAGCCAACAGGTCTAGGTAGGCCCGATAGTCGTCGTCGCCGAAGAAGGTTTGCATCCTCCGGTTGCCCCGTTGGGTAATGTGATGGGGGATGCCTGATGCTATGACCCGTGCAATTCTTGCCATGTGTGGAGATTAATGAAGGGATTATGGGGCGTCAAGAAATAATTAAGGATGGTGTCCCCAGAACTACCCGTGTCCCCAGAACTACCCGCTAAATGACAAAAAAACTATTCCTGCCAAAAATAATATGGCCGCTGGTATTTTGATTTTCATCAAAACCAATTTTCCTGACTACATAAAGAGCCAGACATAAATATCTGACTCTTTCCAGTTTTTCCGTAAGCAAAAACCTACAAATTCTTAACTTTTAAATCTTATTAAACTTATTTCTCAAGGTATTTTGCAGAATTATTTTTAAGTAAGCTCAATACATCCTCGACAATTTCGTAATTATTTATTGTTTTCTTTGTCAAGCCAAACACAACACCATCAAAATATCGGTTTTTAATTTTTTTGAATATATTGTAGTCAGAACCAACTTTTAATTCATCTATTTTCAAACGGAGCATCCTATCTTGTGTTACTTGCATATTTTCATAATAGTAACTTTTAATTTTTTTTGAAAAAAATGGTGTTATAATTAACTTATCGTTAAAAAAGTAGGCATTCCCTATTCTGAAAATTGGGGCCCACGCTGGTATGTAAGCACATAAGAACAAGCCAAGATAAAAATGGAATATTTGTTTTCCAATTCTATTTTCTGATCCTGAAAAAACAGATGAATAGTCTAATGTGATAAGAACAGGGATTACATCTGCAAACATGGCATAAGCTGTTACTACTACAGTTATCACTAGTATTAAAAAATAATGACCCTTACTTGGCCTCATAACAATAATTGCATCATCAAAATTAACCGAACTTCTATCAACAATATTTTGCCCATTTATTGACGACATCCCCAACTCCCATTTCTTCAATTTAGTTGTCACCAAGCGAGCTTTCTTATTCTAAATTCGACAATTCCTCAGTCTCTTAACGCTCATTCCACTGAATCGGCTTTGCCAAACCAGAAGCCAATTCATTCGCTTCCTTCAGCTTCTCGACCGACTGCTTCGCAAGGGTATTATCCTCTTTGGCAAAAGCTTCGGCCATCAGCTCGCCCCCTTCCTGCTTGAGACGAATGTAGGCAAGCAACACTTCTTGCCGCTTTTGGAGGCTTTCATTTTCAGGCTGAAGCTGGGCCAACCGTTCCGGCAGTCCCTGGTAGGTGTTTTGCCATAGCGTTACCACTTCGGTGACTTTGGCAGAGTCCACGTCCTCCGCCATTTCGGACATTTTCACAACCTCGTCCGCCAATATCTTTTCTTTGGCACTCAGCTCTTGCTGCAGTTCGACGATGCTTGCGGCCACCCTATAGTCGCTGCCCCGTTTCGGCGCCGCGGCTAAGGCGACGCCAACTCCGAGAAGGACGAGCCCCACACCGGCCAGGGCTCGTCGGCTCAACCAGCCGCCGTCTTCTTTCTTGAGTCGCAAGGGTTTGCCGATAAACCAGGCCAGGGCTATGCCGGTCAGGGCGCCGCCGACATGGGCGGCGTTGTCGATTCCGGCTTTGCCGATGCCGTTCATCAGGGCATAAAAGCCGTAGATGGCAAAGGTGGTGGCAATTTTATTGCGGGCGCCGGATGTGAGAAAGTCGCGGTCGATCTGAAAGAAGATCACCATGGCCCCCATGACGCCAAAGACCGCGCCCGAGGCACCGATACCGACATTCAGGGGAGAAAAAAGCAGGGTGCCGCACGATCCGGCTATGCCGGCCAGCAGGTAAATAGAGAGATAAGCCCAGGGGCCGTGCAGACGTTCGACAAGGCGGCCAATGTGGTAGAGGGCAAGCATGTTGAAGACCAGGTGAAGCAGGCCGGCATGCAAGAAGGTGGCGGTCAGCATCCGCCACCACTGGCCATCGGTGGTAAGGGGTGAGTAGTTGCCGCCGACAGACGTCAGGTAAGCGGCATCAAATTGCAGCCATTGCTTGGTGGTCCAGGCCATGGCCAGATAAGCCATAATATTGAGGGCCAGCAGGGCCCAGGTAACGGGCGTTGCAGCCGGCAGTTGCGACATCCTCTCTTTCAATTCGTTGTTGGCCTGTTGTGTGGTGGTGAATTTGCCGTCTACGGTCTTGGGCAATCGGGCGGCAAGGGCCTGAGCCGTCTTTTGATCAGCGCAGACCAGATAAGCCTGCCACACCCTCTTACCTTGGGGGATGACAAACTGGACGGTCTTGCCTTTGCAGAAAAGATTACGCACGGCGGCAAGGGGGTAGCGTTCGGTTTTTCTGCCTGAGAATAACCCCATCCATCTTCGCCGCGCCTGTATCTGAATGAAGCCGTCCGCGATGCGCACCTCTCCTTTGCCCTTGAAGCGATTATCGTAGGTGACAAAGGTTTGGAACTTGACCTTGGCGGTCACGGGCGGCGGGTCAACCGGGTCAGGGCGAGCGCTCCCCTGCGTGGCGGCACTAGCGACACGACTGGCGACAGCAGGCACTTCCTTCCCGGCGCCGGGAGGCGGCACCTGAAATCTGCCCGCACATTTGGGGCAGGTGGCCACGGCCCCTTTGGCCGGTACGGCTTTGGCGGGGAGCCGTTTGCTGTGACCACATTCGGGGCACTGTATCTTGATTGTTTCTTCGTTTTGCATTGACGGTGGTGCCTTAGTCATCCTTCACCTCGCGAGAATCTTGGCCAGGGTGTCATGTGAACAAAAAAAGCCCGCATCCGAAAAAGGGCGGGCTTGATAAATCCGTTAGGAAATTTATCTTCAGCCACTTCGACAGCCCGGCCATCCGACTCTTTTAAACATCTGCGTCGGACCGATGGCTTTGTGCCCCCCGGTCACCCGAGGTTTACCTTTTCGGTGGATTTATCATGTGACTCAATAAGTAAAATACAATAAAAGAATAGACCTATTATTCCCAGGGATTGTCTGTAGTCAATAGATTTAATGCGAAGACTTGACCATCCCGCTGGGGGTGGGATATTGCCCACGGGCCGGGACCGGGGGAAAGGGGGCAGCAAGCCGTTCAGAAATCTCCCCGCCGGATTTGGGGTTGCAACCTCACAGGGATTCCTTATAATCAACACGCTGTTTTATTCTTTTTTCGACAGACATCTTTCCCAAAGGAGGCAGGGATTATGAAAGCAGTTCAGCTCGACGGTTTCGGTGGTGTGGAAGTTTTGCGCGTGGGCGAGGCGGAGCGGCCGGTGCCCGGTGAAAACCAGGTTCTGATCAAGGTGATGGCCACCTCCATCAACCGTCCCGATCTGGTGCAGCGTGAAGGCAAGTATCCGCCCCCTCCCGGTGATTCGGAGATTCTCGGTCTGGAAGTGGCCGGCGTGGTGGCTGAAGTGGGGCCCAAGGTCAGCCAGTGGAAAGCGGGCGACCGGGTCATGAGCCTGGTGGGCGGCGGTGGCTACGCCGAATACGCCGTAGCCTACGCCGACCACCTGATGCCCATCCCCGAGAGCATGAGTTTTGCCGAGGCGGCCTGCGTGTGCGAGTCGTACATCACCGCCTTTCTCAACGTCTTCATGATCGGCGATCTACAGGACGGCCAAACCGCTATCCTGCACGGCGGCGGCGGTGGCGTCAACACGGCGGCGCTGCAGCTGGCCAAGGCGCTGACCCCCAACGCCAAGCTCATCGTCACCGCCCACCCCAGCAAGATGGAGCGGGTGAAAGACCTTGGTGCCGACCTGGTCATCGACTACACTCAGACCCCCGACTTCACCGAAGTGGTCAAAGAGTTCACCAACAAGAAGGGGGTCGATGTCATCCTCGATCACGTGGGCGCGAAGTACCTCGCCCCCAACATGAACTCCCTCGGCTACAAGGGCCGCCTGGTCATTATCGGCGTCATCAGCGGCATCAAGGCGGAACTCAATCTCGCCCTCATGATGGTCAAGCGTCAGCAGATCATCGGCAGCGTGCTGCGTTCGCGCCCCGTTTCGGAAAAAGGCGAAATCGTGGCCGAATTCACCCGCCGGGCGCTGCCCAAATTCGCCGACCGCAGCATCGTTCCCATCATCGAAAAGACCTTCTCCATCGATGACGTGGTGGAAGCCCACCGCATGATGGATGAAGACCGCCACTTCGGCAAAATCGTGCTGCAGATCGCCGCTGATTAAGAGGTCCTGCTCGGGCGTCGCCAGCTGGGGGCGCCCGAGTCTTACTCCGTCAAAAATCTAGAGAAGAGGCAGAGGATGCAAGGGCCGCGAAGCAATATCGTGCTCATCGGCATGCCCGGAGCGGGCAAGAGCACCGTCGGCGTGGTGGTGGCCAAGCTGCTGGCCATGGACTTTGTCGATACGGACGTGCTGATTCAGGCGCGTGAAAAGAGGACGCTGCAGGCCATCATCCGAACGGAAGGCTTGAGCGTTCTGAAACAGGTGGAAGAAGAGACCCTGCTCGATCTGGCGGTCGAACAGACCGTCATCGCCACCGGCGGCTCGGCGGTCTACAGCGACGCGGCCATGGCGGCCCTGAAGCGCCGGGGAATCGCCGTGTTCCTCGATGTCCCCCTCCCCGAACTGGTCGAGCGCCTCAACGACCTGGACGCCCGCGGCGTCGTCATGGAGCCGGGAGAATCCCTGACCGACCTTTACCGCAAAAGACTCCCCCTCTACCAGCGCCATGCCGACCTGCGCCTCGACTGCGGCGGCAAGAGCGCCGGCCAGGTCGCCCTGGAGACGGTGGCGGCGGTCCGGCCGCTGCTGGCGCCATCAGTCTCATAGACCGGGGGGCGTCATCTCTTTCGGCAAGAGCACCCAGAGGCGGCCCTGCTGCTTCATGCGTCCGGCGTAGGCGCCGGCGTCATCCCCCATCCCCCAGAAAAAATCAGCCCGCACCGCTCCCTTGATGGCCCCGCCCGTATCCTGGGCCACCATGAGGCGCTGCAGGGGCAAATCGCTGCTGGGCCAGGTGGTCTGCAGAAAGACCGGCGCACCGAGCGGAATGGTGCGCGGATCGACGGCCAGGCTGAGCCCCGCCGTCAGGGGTATCCCCATGGCCCCCGGCGGGCTCTGCACATCGGCCAGCTCACGAAAAAAGATGTAGCTGGGATTTTCGCCGAGCAGGCTGTTGACCTGATCGGGATTCTGGCGGGCCCAGGCGGCGATGTTCTGCATGGACATCTGGTCACGGGTCATCGCTCCCCGCTCGAGCAGGAGCTTGCCGATGGAACGGTAGGGATGGCCGTTCTGGTCGCCGTAATTCACCATGACCGGCTCCTCGCCTTCGAGCACGATACGGCCGGAACCCTGGATGTGCAGAAAAAAGAGCTCGACAGGATCTTCCACCCAGAAGATTTCCTGACCGGCCAGGGGCTGGGCGCCGCCATCGATCTCCTCCCGCGTCCAGTAGGGGACCACCCGGCGCCCTTCCACCCGGCCCCGCAGGCGGTAATTGCCCAGTTCGGGGTAGACGGAACTCAGATCGACGACCAGCAGGTCATCGGGCACGGCATAGAGGGGATAGCGGAAACGGGCGGTCTGCTGGCGGCTGCCCCGCAGATCGGGCGCGTAGTAGCCCGTGATCATCCCCGTGTCAGTGCCGTCGGCATTGCGTATCTGGTAAGCCTGAAAGCGCGTCTCAAAAAAGAGGCGAGCGGCCGGCTGGTCATAGGGGTTAAGGTCTGCCGCCTCGCGGCAGACCTCCTGCCAGCCATCCCGCCAGCGCAGGCTCCGGCAACTTTTCATAAACACTTCCAGGGCGGGCGACAAGGCATCCTGTTCCCAGCCGTCGACCTCGCTCCAGCCGACGGGGGTCAGAGGGGGGACAGGAAGCGGGACCTTCACCGGCACCTCCTCTATCGGAGGTCCCACCCTGGGGGGCGGCGCACAGGCAAACAAGGTCCCCATCAAAAGACAGACCGCAAGCCTTGCAAGGCGGCAACAGCAGCTCCTCATCATGTGTTCCCTTCCTGATCTGTTCTGATCCTTCTTATTCATTTCGACAACCTTTTCTTGGCAGAAATGTACCATAAGCTTTTTTCCTGTCATGGTCAAACACCCACGACATCAGGAAAACCGTGACCGGAAGGGGTCTGTCATGCTATAAAAACAGGCACTCTTATGCAGGATTTTTCAATCGCATCTGACCTTCATAAAAAGGAGTCGGCATGAAAACACAACGGGTGACCACCGGATTTAAGGGGCTGGATGAAATCCTTGATGATCTGCGCATCGGCGACAACGTGGTGTGGAAGGTCGACGATATCGAAGACTACCGCCAGTTCGTCACCCCCTATGTGGATGCGGCCATGGAAAAGGGACGGCGCATTGTCTATATGCGCTTCGGTCAGCACCCTCCCCTGGTGGCCCCCGGGGACAACGTCGTGATTCACGAACTCGATGCCCGCCGGGGTTTTGAACCCTTTGCCAGCCGCATTCATGGCATCATCACCGAGGAAGGTATCGGGACGTTCTATGTCTTCGACTGCCTCTCGGATCTGCTGTCGGCCTGGGCCACGGACCACATGATCGGCAACTTCTTCCAGGTGACCTGCCCCTACCTCTTCGAACTCGACACCGTCGCCTACTTCGCCCTCATCCGCGACCGCCATTCCCTGCAGACCATCGCCCGCATCCGTGAGACGACCCAGGTATTGCTCGACGTCTACAACTTCGACGGCTGCATTCACATTCATCCTCTCAAAGTCTGGGAGCGACACTCCCCCACCATGTTTCTGCCACACCGGCTGGACGAAGCGCATTTCATCCCCCTGGCCAACAGCTATGAGGCCACCAATCTGCTGGCACGCCTGGCCGACCCCGACGGCAGCAGCGCCACCCGCCAGCTGGATCATTGGCATCGCCTCTTTCTCCAGGCCGAGGAGTGTGCCCGTCAGCCGGACGCTCACCAGGAACAGGCGAAAATGGTCGACCATCTCTGCCACCACCTCATCGGCCGCGACGACCGCATGCTGTCCCTGGCCCGGCGCACTTTTTCCCTGCAGGACCTGCTCCACATCAAAAAGCGCCTGATCGGCACCGGTTTCATCGGCGGCAAAACCGTCGGCATGCTGCTGGCCCGCGACATTCTCCGGCGGGACACGGAGTTCGACTGGTCCGACTATCTCGAATCCCACGATTCCTTTTTCGTCGGCTCCAACGTCTACTACTCCTACATCGTCCACAACGGCTGGTGGAAGCTCTACATGGAGCAGAAGACGGAGGCAGGCTACTTCAGCGCCGCCGAGGAACTGCGCCAGAAGATGCTGCACGGCAAACTGCCCGAGTATGTGCGCGAAAGCCTGCGTAAAATGCTGGAATACTACGGCCAGTATCCCATTATCGTTCGCTCCAGCTCCCTGCTCGAAGACGGCTTCGGCAACGCCTTCGCCGGCAAGTACGACAGTTTTTTCTGCGTCAATCAGGGCACCCCGGAACAGCGCTACGAAAAACTCGAGGAAGCCATCCGCCAGATTTTCGCCAGCGCCATGAGCGAGGATGCCCTGAGTTACCGCAAACAGCGGGGCCTCGACCATCTCGACGAGCAGATGGCCCTGCTGATCCAGCGCGTCTCCGGTTCTTACCACCAGCACTTCTATTACCCCGAACTGGCCGGGGTCGGCGTCTCCTACAACACCTTCGTGTGGGATAAGGGGATGGACCCGCAGGCCGGCATGCTGCGTCTCGTGCTCGGTCTGGGTACCCGGGCCGTGGATCGGGTGGAGGGCGACTATCCCCGCATCGTCGCCCTTGACTCCCCCCTCAAGCGTCCCCACGCCGGCTTCGAGGATACCCGCAAATTCGCCCAACGGGATGTCGACCTGCTCAACGTCAACGACAACAGTCTGCAAACGGTCAATCTGGCTGCCCTACTGCGGGAGAACCCCGATCTGCCCATCCAGCGCTACGGCGTGCGCGACGAGGAGACGATGAAAAGGCTGGCCGAACGGGGGCGCAAAGGAGAGGAATACTGGCTGCTGACCTTCGACCGGCTCCTCGCGGACGGCGACTTCACTCCCATGATGCAGCGCCTGCTGAAAACCCTGGAGAAAGCCTACGACTACCCCGTTGACGCCGAATTCACCGTGAATTTCACCCCCGAAGGGACACCGAAAATCAATGTGGTGCAGTGCCGCCCGCTGCAGACCAAGGGACAGGAACTTAAGGTGGAGATCCCCGAGAGCGTTCCGGCCGAGCGGATTTTCATCCAGAGTGAGGGGAACTTCATGGGGGGCAATCTCTCCCAGAAGATCACCCGCGTCATTTCCGTCGATGCGGAGGAATATTCCCGTCTCGCCCTGACGGATAAATACGACATCGCCCGCCTGATCGGCCGCCTCAACAAACGGATCAGCGACCGTTACGAGAGCCCCACCCTGCTGCTGGGTCCGGGTCGCTGGGGCACCTCCACGCCGGCCCTGGGGGTGCCGGTGAAATTTTCCGAAATCAATAACTTTGCGGTGTTGGGCGAAGTCGCTTTCAGTAGCGGCGGCCTCATGCCCGAACTGTCCTTTGGTTCCCACTTCTTCCAGGATCTGGTGGAAACGGATATCTTTTACCTGGCCATTTTCCCCGAGAACAAAACCTGCACCTTCGACCGGGCCTGGCTTGACGCCCAGCCCAACAGCCTGGAAGCCCTCATGCCGGCCAGCAGCAAATACCGCCGGGTCGTCCGCGTCTGCCAGCTTCCCGGCGACGGCCTGCACCTGCTGGCCGACGTGGTTTCGCAGAAACTCCTCTGCTACCGCTGAGCCTCCCCCCCAACGAGAAAAGGCCCGCTCATGCGGGCCTTTTCTTATGCATCAATATTTACCGCCACCTTTCGGGCCGGGACCCATCGGCCCCATCCCCTTGCCGTGGGGCATCGGCCCGGCGGGCAGCTCTACCCCCTGTTGCTTTGCTCTCTCCTGCATTTTCTCGTGGTGTTCCTGCCGGTAACGGTTGCGTTCCTCTTCCGTAGTCATGGTGCGCATTTTTTCCCGATGCTGCAGACGCTCTTCTTCTGTCATGAGCTCCCAACCATAAACCTGCTCACGAGCCTGCTCCTGCGTCTGCATCTGCTCCTGCGCCTGCAGCGGTTTGCCTTCCTGCCCCAGGACGGCAGAACCTGGAATCAGGACAGCCGCCGCCAGCATTGCTCCTACAATAGACCGACGCTTCATCTTCTCCTCCCTCTTGTTCATTTGTTGTACCCCACGGGAAATCCGTGGTTAGTTTCATACTAGCACCGTCGGATAAAAGTGCAAATGTCCCGCGCAAATAAGGACTTACACTATTGCAGCATGAAGGTCTCGTACTCCAGCCGGTCAAGATCCCGGTCGAGTAGCACCATGCCGACGCTGACGGCAATGACGAGGGAGACGGCGAAGCCGTAGCCGTAAAAGAAGGGCCCCAGTTGAATGGAGAGCCAGGACAGCAGACCGTTGAGCGTCATGAACAGACCGGTGAGCAGCAGCACCCGGTTACGGCGGTCAAGATAGAAAAAGACATTGAGCAGGCCCAAAAACACCACCTGAAAACCGGTGGCCACCACCTGGATCTGCAGCAGGGGCAGGTGAATCCGGGAGATGCCGGCCCATTGCAGCAGGGTGCCGCCAGCCACCACCACCAGCAGAATGACGACTCCCTGGATTTTCATGATGTCATAGATGCCTTCGCGGGTGATACGGACCATTTCATCCTTCATTTCGTGGATGTAGCCCAGGGAGCCACCCTCCCGGACGGCATCGTAAAAACGGTCGTAGTATTCGACGAAGTCGGTCTCGATGCGCATGAGAAAGACAGCCATCCCGGGGATGATGGCGAGATAGGCGATGAAGACGGGCAGATCATAGATGGGCGAACCGCGCAGCAGGCCAATCACCGGCTCGCTGGTCCAGGGGTGATACCAGAAGACGATTTTGTCGATCCAGATGCCGATGTTGTAAAAAAAGCCGGTAAAGACCAGGGAAAGATACATGCGGCCGGCGCGGAGAAAATCGAACTGGATGAAGTGCCGGGAAGGGTACCCCTTGAAGACGACGTAGAGCATCCCCTTGAAGAGCACAAACTGTCCAACAAGAAACGCCAGCAGCAACCCTTCCAGATCCCAATGACGCAATCCCCAGGCCAGGACCAGGGCGATTCCGTACCCCAGCAGGAAATTGACCAGGATGGCTTTGTAGGCTTTGAGTCCCGAGAGCAGGATTGTACCGATCCACACGTTGCAGACCGTCACGAAACAGGCCACGATGAGCAGGCGCAGGATCAGGCTCGAGCCCGGAAAGACAACGATGACCAGGGGAATGGCCAGCGCCGCGGCAACGACAGTTACCAGCAACAGCAGGCCATTGAGGTTGGGCAGCAGCAGGCCGTGTTCTTTTTTGAAAATGCGGTCGGCGCAATAGCGGGTAAAGGACAGCTGCACCAGACCACTGAGGATGAGGCTGGCCGCGATGATCGTCGTCAAGATGGTCTGAAACTGACGCACCAGGTCAGGGGGAATGACCACCGGCACGGAAAAGATGCCAATGATCAAAACTGCCACGATGGACAGAACCCAGGGGCCGGAACTGATGACGCCGGCGTAGGCATAGGCCATCATCAGCCCGGAAAAAGTATCCCTTCGCAGAAGTTTGCGAAGTTCAAAACCTATGCCTGCCACGGTGCCAGTCCTTCCTCGTAAAGTTGCCGATATTCAGCAAACATTCTCTTCTGAGTGTAAAAACGCTCCACCCTGGCTACCGCCGCCGCCTGCGCCTTTTGCCAGACGTCCTGATCGCTCAGCAGCGTCAGACAGGCCTCAGCCACGGCTTGTGGATTGTTGATGGGGACCACCGCCCCGGCATGTCCCAGGGCTTCGTCTTCCTCGCCCACCCCTTCCACCAGCTGGCGACAGGAGCCGACATCGGTGGCCACCAGCGGAATACCGGCGGCATAGCCTTCCAAGGCTACCAGAGGCAGTCCTTCGCTGATGGAGGTCAAAGCCAGCAGGCCGATCTGGGGAAAAAGCTCCCGCGGATCCATGAACCCCTTGAAAAAAATCCGGTCGGCCACCGCAAGGCTCTCGGCCAGCCGGCGACACTCCTCGGCGTAGTGGGGCGCCTCATCCGTCGGTCCGACAATCCACCCCTGCACATCGGGAATGTGGCTGGACAAAATGCGCAGGCTGCGGATGAAGGTCTTGACGTCTTTGATGGGCACCACCCGGCCGAGCAATGCGATAATGGGCGGCGGGACCGCGGGCCGCTGGCGACGCAAAGGAGAAAAGCGAGACAGGTCAATACCGTTGGGAATCACCCGGGTGCGCTCTGGCGGCGCGCCGTCGGCAATCTCCCGCTGTCGTGCCCCTTCAAAGAGAGAAATCGTGGTACCCGCCGCATCGTAGCAGAATCTGCCCAGAGTCTCGAAAAAGCGAATCCACAGCTCCCGATAGTAACTGACCTCGGTCAGGTCTTTCTGCAAGGGGTTACGCCGGTCCAGAATCCACTCGTTATGCAGAATATCGATGCGCCGCTCTTTCGTATAGATGCCATGCTCGGACAGCAGCAGGGTGCGGCCGGTCGCATGATGAAGAAGAGCGCCAAGAAAACCGGCATAGCCCGTAGAGACAGTGTGGTATAGACGGGCCGGAATCAGATTGGCGGCAATCTCCGCCAGTTGCCACACGGGCGTGTGCATGTTGCGGACGGTCCAGAAGTAGTCAACGAAGGAGGGATCGGTGCAGCGCGACCGATATTTTTCAGCAATGAAATCCCAGGATCTTTCCCCGTGGAGAAACTGGATAAAATCGACCCCATGCGGAGAATCGCGATAAAACGCCAGGCTTTTCATCTCCTCCGGCAGAATCCCCTGTTGATGGTTAAGAAACCACTCGTGTAACCGCCTGATGGCGTCAAAGCCCTCAGGATTTCCCTGGCATGGCGTGACCACGGGCTTAGGCTGCCCGCCGTGGAGATAATGCTCTTCCAGGTGAACCAGGTTATCCGGCAGGTCGTATTTGAACTCCTCGTAATCCTCTCGCTGACTCCCCAGAAAGACCGCGCCGAAACGCCATTGCGGGAAGCCCCTGACTATCTGGTTGACCCAGCTGGAAACGCCGCCGCTGACGTACGGAAAGGTTCCTTCCAGCAGCAGCATGATATCGACCTGGGAGGCCTTGGGAAATTTCACTTTTGCCATGACGCCACCCCCCAGAACTGGGCAACGGGTCCGATTCCCGGCTTGTGTTTCAAGGAAGTCTCCTGCTGCAGATAATCCGTCAATGCCTTAAAATCACGGCGGGTATAGGCTATTTCTGCCAGATAGGGGAGCACACGGGCCGGAAGGGCGCCAAGGCTCTGGGCCTTTAGGATCATCGCTTCCGCCTGGTCGGTCTGGCCCCGCAGCAGGTGGATGCGGCCTATCAACAGGGCCATGGCCGGATCGTCCCCCCCCAGTTCACAGGCCTGGCTGGCATAATTCAAAGACTGCTCAACGAAGAAATTCTGCAGTTCGGCCTGGGCCAGATCGTTATAGACCATTTCCCAATAGGAGAGTGCCAGCGAACGACAGAGCTCGGCCCGCTGTGCGGATCCCCTTACCTTCTTCAGTTCGCCAAGATTCTGACTGATAGCCTGAGTAACGACTTTTTCCTGTCGGTCAAAAAGGTTGAAGGCCAGCAGCCGGATTTCGTCATCCGTATCACCGGTGGCGAGACGAAGCAATCGGTTGACTTTTCGCCCACCGGTCGTACTCACCGCCAGCAGCGCCTTTAAACGCTGGGGACGAGGCAGATCGACCGTGCGCAGTCGGGACCAGGCGCCGCCCTCGCCCATTCCCTGGGCGATATGGGAACCTTCTTCCAGAAAGGGCGGGATTTTCAGGCTGTGAAATTCTGGCCTTTTGATGGCTTTGCGCGTCATTCTGAAATAGACCATATCCACAATCAGACCAAGACCACCCAAAACGGGAATAAAAAAAGCGACACTGACAAAGAGCAGCAACACCCAGGTGCGCCGCCTGGCAAAGCGATGGGGCATAACCATGAGCAGCAGTGCGGACAGCAGCAGGGAGGCCACCAGGTGAGCGACAACAAAAAGGCCAAGCTGCATCGCCTGCGGATAAGGACTGAAAAGAGCCCAGACCGCCGCTGTCTGGCTCAGCAAAGCAAAGACAAGCAGAAGGCCCCAACTCATACCTTGGCCTCATCAACAAGTTCGGCCAACTGGGTCAGGGGGTCGGCTGCAGTGAGGATAACCGAATGAAAGGCTGTCGGGTCGTCCTGCAGTGAAAACCGGAACTGTCGCAGCAGAATTTCACTGACCCGGGTCCGATACCCCTCGGCGGCGCCGACCCCCGAAAAGGGCATCAAGGTGACAAACTGCACTCCATCCGGCGTATGACGCTGCCAGGTGTGATCCAGTCCCCGCTGCTGATCCTTTAGAAGGGTGCAGATATTTCGCAGCTGTGGCGTCGCCCGCACAGAGACCCTGACCAGAGTGCTGGGCACATCAAGCTCGCGGTGCAGTCGCACCATTTTGATCAGCTCGGCTGCAAAGGTCCCTGAACAGTCAGGATAGCTTGCAAGAATGGGTTTGGCGGCGGTTACCGCTTCGCCGTAATCAGCCACGTAGGCGAGCAGAACGGCGAGGACCTGAAGCGTCTCCCGGTGCAGGGCCAAAAAAGGCATTTCGGTGACCAGCAGCATGCCTGATACGGTTCCGGAACTGCTGCGTACAGGGGCGGCCACCAGATAATGGCTGCGTTCTTCACTTCGTAGCCTGTTAACGGCCTGGTAGGCCGTATTTCCTGACTCCATGGCGGCTTTGAGCAACTGATCGTCTTCCACGAAGATCCCCCCTCGACCACAAACAGCCAGGGGTTCGTCCATGATTTTACCATTGGTGACCGCATGAATGGCGGCACTTTCCAGGGAACAGTAGTTGGACAGAATGCCCAGCAGTTCAACGGCCACCTCGCGCGGCAGTCCCCCTCCCTTTCGACTCAGCAGTTGGCGCAGATCCATCATGGCCTGGCGCAGGGTCACCGGCCGGCTGATCAGGTTCTGTTCCAACCGGTCATGGCTCTGACGCACCATGAAATAGGCACGGGAAAGCTGTTCAAAACGCTCCTCGGCATGGCTGGCCACCTGCTTGGTTCGCCGCAACCGATGGTTCCAGACGGTACTGAACTGGGCACTCACCAGGGTCAGCAGAGCACCGCCGGCCATCGGCAGGGTCGGAAAATCCCCCGCGACAATCCCAGCCCGGCGGGCAAGCAGCCAGGCGACTGTCAGCAGCGCCACCGAAGTCATGGCCGGCGCCATGCCGTAGCGCAGGGCGACCAGAAGGGGTGCGAACCAGAGCCAGGGGAAGGCCGCCTCAAAGAAGAAGGGGTCCTGCGGCCGGAAGAGAAATCCCAGCCCCAGAACGACGAGCACGATGACCAGGCTCTCCACCCAGGCCGTGGCCGTCAACTGCGAACCCCGTTCAGGAAACCAGCGCATAGGTCAGCGAACCTCGATGGAGGAAATGAGTTTCTCCAGCACCTGCTGTCCCACGGCGCTGACCGAAGACCGGCTCCAACCGCTCTTGCTGGCACTCCCCGACCAGACGACATCCCCGCCGGGAAGGGCCAGGACCTGCAGAGTTACACCGGCAACCGGCTCGCCATCGAGGCCGACCTTGTAGCGCCATTCGGTGACTGTGCCGGAAACAGCATAAGCAATGCCCCGACTCTGGGCCCACTGCAGGGCCGACTGCAGATTCTTTTCGCCACGGGCAGGCAGAAGCAGGTCGTTCTCGAGAACATCCGCCGGTACAGGCGTCAAGCGCTGCACCCCCTTGGCGTAGAGCAGTGCCGTGGTGATGGCTTCGGCGCGTTCGGCCGCGTAGGGGGTCTCGGTGTTGTTGACAAAGGGCAGAACCACCCATTCAGCTTCCAGAGGAACTGTCCCCCGGCCTGACTGGTGGATCGTGGTGCAGCCGGCGGCCAGCATCGCCATCATGATGACCAGAAACACGAGTCTCTTCATAAATTTCCTCCCTATCCTTGCATACCGTTAAAAATACAACCGATAATTCACCATGTACTGCGTTGTCACATCGCTGCGCCCAAAGGAGCCGCTATCCTGCGAGAAAGAAATCTGCAGGGCGTCAAGACCGAACAGGGGGCCTACCGCGCCCAGTTCATAGCGATAGCCCATTCCTGACACGCTGTTCCAGCGGCTATCCGCCGCACCAAAGGCTTTCCAGTCTCTCGTATAGGTCGACTTCCAGTCCTGGCCGAAAAAGAGGCCGGCGCCGAACTGGGCGTAACTTTCAGGTACGAAAAAGCTCCCGGGGTCTGCCCCCGCCGGGACCAGAGCGAGGGTGCGCCCCTGCGGCAGACCGGCGCGGCCGTAGTCGTGGTAGCCGCCGAACAGGCGCAGGCCGAAGTCCGGCCAGGCCACAGCCAGGCGATGGGTCAGCTCCAGGTCCGCGCCCGCCCCTTCCGCCAGGGATCGCCGGGCCTGGTCACGAAGAGCGAGCAGGGTAAAGCGACCTCCCAGGCCGGTGCTCGGCGTCAGCGTCCAGATGGCTTCCAGGACCGCCTCATCCTTCAGGCCGCCGACCCGCAAGGGAACATTTTCTTCTGCCCGCGTCCCGAGGGCCAGGCCCGCATTCAGGGCCAGGCGCGAAGAGAGGGTCTGTTCGACGGAAAAAGCCAGAGTCCAGAAAGCATAGAGCGCGTCGTTCTGGCCGCCGAGAAGAGTCAGCTTCCCCCCGGGATGGCGCCGCGAAGCCCCCAGTCGAAGGCCTGTGGCGACGTCGGGTGTAGAGGCCAGTTTCCCTGCCTCCGCCGCGGGCTGGTCAACATGGGAGGCCTCCACCAGGGCGGTCCAGCGTTCATTGACGCGCGCTGCGGCCGCCAGGCGGTTTTCCACAAAAACGGCGCCATCCTGCTCAAGAACACTCAGCCCGTAGGAGACCTCAGAGCGACGGGCGTCGAACAGATCACGCACCTGGGCATCAAAGAGAGAATCCTGCTCATGCCGCTGGAAATGTTCGAAGGCCAGCGTCTCCGCTTGTGGTGTCTGGCCGAGGCGACGGGCGGCCTCCACGGCAGCCGAAACAGGGAGCCGCGCTGGCGCCTGCGACAGCAGTCTGGCCATGGCCGGGCGATCGTTGTCCTGCAGGGCAAGTTCCATTTCAGCCCAGGCGGGTTTCTCCGTCGAACGGACATAGGCCCGCAGGAACCAGAGCCGCGCCTGATCAGGCCAGCCTCGGGACAGAAGCCATCCCGTCACCAGGTCACGGGAGGCCGCATCGTGGCCCTCGGCAAGGCGACGCACAAACTCGTCATGGGCATCCCCCGGCTTCATCTGCAAACCCAGCTGGGCAATCAAACGGTCATGCTCTTTTTTCTCGCCAGCATTCCAGGGACGTTCTCCTGCGCTGCGCAAGATACGCAGGGCCGTCAACTGGGCATAATAGGCTTCCCTATGGTATCCGGCCTGTTCCAGCAGATCGGCATAGGAAGCCAGCCAGAAGGGGTTGTCGCGCTGGCTCGCCAGCACCGCGCCATAAAAATCGAGGGCTCGCAGGGGTTCGCCCGCCGCCAGATAAACGGCGCCCAGGGTCTCCTGCAAAAGCGGAGAGGCTTCGGCATACACCTCCCACGCATCAGCCAGGCGCGCCGCTTCGCCGATGGCTCCTAACTCGAGCAGGAGCCAGAGATGAGCAGCCATGAGGCCTTCATTGGCGGGCTCTCGGCGCAGGGCTTCCAGACTGTAGCGCCGAGCGCGCTCCATTTCGCCTTGCTGGCGGGCAATCTGGGCTCGGTATTGCCAATAGATGGCCAGTTCTTCGACCGAAGCGCGCTCTTCCGGATGAAGATCCTTGATCAGACGGTCAAGCTGCTCCCATCGACCCAGGGAGATGCCGGTATCCAGAGCCACCAGCAGGAGGTAGGGATGACGGTGCCTCTGCCATCCGGCCAGGGCCGTCTCGTAGCAGGCTTCAGGATTCTCATCCCGCAACAGCTCCGCGAGACGCTGATAATCCTGAAACCGCCCGGCCCCGTTCTCTATCAGTTTTCTCGAAGCTTTGCCAGCCATCTCCCCATGGCCCAATCCCCAGCCAAGGTCACTGACACCTTCCCAGAAGACGTTTTCCCGAAAATCCACATGGGGTGCGGTCCGTTGCAGCAGTTTCCAGGCCTGCTCCGGCTGACCTACCCCTGCCCAAAGACCGGCCCCCCGTAAGGCTTCAGCGGCAGTCAAGGGGCGCAAGGCTGCCAGTTTGTCCAGGACTGCCAGAGCCTCCAGGGGATAGCCGCTATGATCCAGCAGACGGAATTGCTGCTCCAGAACGAGAGTCTCGGGCCAGCGGGCGGCCGGTTTCTGCAGACGGCGAAGGGCTTCTTCCGGCCGGCCGGTTTCCTCGGCCAGACGAATGTACTCCAGCAGGAGGGCAGGATCGTCATTGAGGGCAAGCTGATACCCGACCAGCACCTTGAGACGGGGCAGATCGTTCAGGCTGCGGGCAAGCTGGATGGCACGGGTTGTCGCGGCCTCGCTGCGGGGAGCCAGGGCAGACCAGTAGCGAAGGGCCTTTTCCGGCTCATTGGACCAGTCAGCGGCCTGAGCCGCCCGCCGCAGCCAAATCCGGTGGCCCGGCCGCAAGGCCAGGGCTTTTTCCGCCACCTCGAGGGCATCGGCCGGATTGCCGTTGGCCAGAAAAACCTCGTAGCTCAGGTCATAAAGTTCCTGGTTGTAGGGGGCGCTGATCCGGTCCTCGGCCCGCCCTTCCCCGGGGAAAAGGGTGGAGATGACCAACAGGCCGCCCAGGCTCAGCGCGACGAGCCACCTCATGGATTTCCTCCCTGGGCCGGGATGCCAAGAGCCCGGCGGATATAGACTTGCGCCAGGTCTGGCCGATTGGCGGCCAGGGCAAGCCGGGAGAGGAAAATAAGCGTCTCGCGGTCGCCGGCGAGTGGGCCGATATGCGCATCGGCGGCCGCCAGAGCTTCCATCAGAAGATTTCCCTCCTGTAAAACCCTTATCGCCTTGAAAAACAGGCTGCGCCGCTGCTCCAGGCTGGCGGCGGTGCGCATCTGCTCAAAAGCGCTTTGGGCTCGACGACGATAAGTATCCGGCCCTGTCGGGTCGGTGGTCTCGATGTTTCGTCCCAGCGTCTGCAACCGCTGCCGCCAGGCGTCGGCCTGGTCCAGGGCAAAGAGACGTTCCAGGCTGGCCACGATCAGCTCGGCATAGCGTTCGCGCTCAGCGACAGAGACTTCCCCGATGGCAGCATCCAGCACTCGCAGCGCTTGGCGATACTGTTCCATATCCATATATTGGGTCGCCAGCCGCAGACGAAGGTCATGATCCTGCGGCCGCGTTCGCAGCAGAGCCTGCAGATAAACCCGGGTGGCCGGACCTTTGGTGTTGTCCTGCCGCACCAGATGCAACAGCTCCTGTTCGGGATAGAACAGCGCCAGCACCCCCATGAAAGCGACAGCAATGCCAATAACGGCGAGAAGACGGGAAAACCGCTCCCGCTGCGAAGGATTTTCAAGGGCAGAGAAGTTCAAGAACATGTCTACCCTCCGGCAGTGCAGCGGTATGTAAAGAGCCCTTGTTTGTGGTCGAAAAAATTGGCTGGCCTGGCACTCCCGTCAAGCGGCATTGCTTGGGCGCGACAAACGTCGCGGCAGTCGGCAGGTGGGCCTCAACCTCAAGACGGATGCCCCTGTCGTGACGTTCCCAGGTCAGAATTTCGGCCCCCATCGATTGCAGATACGGAAGGCGCGGCGCAACGGCCGACAGCACCAGAACCGCTTCCCCCCCGGGACCGAGATGGACGTAGCGACTGTCACCATGGTCGGACCACCCCAGGACATTGCGGCTCTGGGCCAGATCCGGATAACCGGCAGCCCGGGGAATGCGCAACTGCCTCAGCTCACCGCTATTGCGAATGAGCCAGCCATCTCCCTGACGAGCCATGACCGTGCGGTTGAAGTCCTGCACTTTGTCCACGTAGGAAGAGGTATAGATGGCGTGGGGACGCTGGTCCAGCGCCCAGCCATAGACATCCTCCAGCGCCTGGCGGGAGGCCTCCTTGGTGACGGAGTAGATATGGTAGTAGATATTGATGGGCTTGAGCCGCCGGGGGATATCGGTGAGCCGGAAGGTTTCGATCACCCGTCGGTAGCCGTAGAAGGGTCCGGTCCACAGATTGGTATAGACGTTCTCGTTCTGGTTGGGGGCAAAGATCTGGTAATAACCGCCCCGGGCCACGCCCAGGGGCGCGACGGAGGTCAGACTGCGGTCGGATTCGGTGATGAGGGTGTTGCCGCCATTGATATTGTCGACACCAGCCGCATAGGCCGCGGCCAGGGCATCGGCGCCCGGCATGCAGTCGCCGGACCACTGCAGGAGCTGGACGTGTTTTCCGGGCGGCAGCAGATTTTCTTCCATAAAGCGGATGGAACCGGCAATTTCCGCATCCAGACTGAAGGAATAGCCGGGAACGGGCAGGTATTTTTCCGAATAGTCTTCTCTGGCGACAGGTGTGTCCTGCCAGTAAAAGGGGTGGGAAAAGGTATGACTGCCTGCCTCGACCCAGGGGAGAGCCAGGGTCCGGCGGGCCTCTTCCTGCCAGAGAGCCACCTCTTCGGTGGCGACACCACGGTCCCCTAAAGTACTGGTAATGACGGAAAAGGTGGTCGGCAGACGGTAGCGCTGCAGGATACGCTCACGCAGCTCTGTGGCCGCCAGCGGGGTTCCCGGTCGTTCCACCCGACTCTCAAAGCCGTCGGCGTCGATATGGGTCAGCAGCAGCCGCAAACCGTTTTCCGTCGTGACATCGGGAGCCGCCACCAGGGGCAGACGAAGGGCCTGCTGAAAAAAGGCAAAGGGATCAATGACCCAGTGAGTACGGTCTCCCACCGTCTCCGTAATGACGAAGGGTTCGAGGGCATAGCCCCCCCAGGACGTGATCGCCACGGCATCCGACAGGGTTCCCATGTCGGATGCCAGGGCCAGGAGAGAACGATCCTGTGAACCGACGCGAATCGGCATGAGGCTTGAAGAGCGGGGGCGGGGCGCTATCTCATAGCCGACCAGCGGATCACGGTACTCTATCCGCACGTCTCCAACAGGGCCGGTCGGCGTCAGGACATCGAGACCGAAGCGGGCCATGGCAGGAACCGGCATGCCAAAGCGGTCGAGAAAAACCACCTTGATCCCTTCCGCCATAATCCGCTCCAGCCAGGAAGCCAGGCCGTGCTTGCTACCGGAACTGTCCGAATTGGGCCAGACTACGACCCCGGCATAACTGCCCGCCAGAATCCCGGACGGCAGAGGATCGCGCAGGTCGTGGAGTTCTACCTGATAGCCCAGATGGTTCAAGGGCATCACCGCGTAACGCTGCAGATTGCTGTAGACCGGATCAGGCCCCTCGCTACCGTCGTAAAGCCCCAGGATACGACGCGGTACTACCTCCACCGCGCCAACCCCCAGAGAGCCCAGATCTTTATCCGTCACCCAGGGAATGAAGCCAAGCTCCTGAATTTTGGCGGCCGTAGCGCGGGCCAGATCCCTCTGGTCTGGGGGCACGTAATCGATGGCGATGACCGGCAGCCCGGCCCGGCTCACCTCATGTAAGCGTTGCAGCAGCCAGACTCGGTCCGTCTCCGCCACTTCACCGTAAATACCCGTCAGGGGATCGAAACGGCGGAAGAGGGATTCGGCGGCCACGGCAAAGGTCACATCCTCGACTTCGTCCAGAATTTCAAAGCCCCGGTTCAGAATGAGCCGCGCATCCGGGTAGCGCTCTTTGATACCGCGAATCAAGGTGACAAGACCAGACTGCATGGTCTTTTGGCCCTTGTCGTCACCCAAAAGCTGGTAGGAATCGAGGGTATCCAGAAAAAAGCCGCGAAAACCCGCCGCCCACAGTGGGTCGATAATTCGCTTGAAGAAAAAGGCCTGAAAAGCGGGATCGGCAACATCAAGAATCTTGGTTTTCCAGGCAGGGTTTTCGGCGAGAAACCAGGAAGGCGCCATCTCGGCAAAATAGGAACGGAAGGGCTCCGCCTCACCCACACTGACGTAGGCAAAAAGCTCACTGTGATCCGACCGATAGTCTGGCGGGGACAAACCGGCCTCGGGATCGATCACGGCGATATCGAAAGCCTGCAGCTCTGCAGCCGGCGGCCTGTCGGCATAGTAAAAGGCCACGGTGAACGAATCCGTAGAGGCCACGGCGACACCAGACCACAAGATCAGAAAAAACAGTATCCGCAACATAGGCAGCCCTGGAAGAAAAACAGTCCGGTCTCACGTGACACAGGCACGGGTCTGTTTTTAGGAAACGGCATTTTTCTCAGTATTATTCAAAAGTCGTGCCGCTTTAGTATTCGTCACCGATTATAGGTTCTTTTGGGCCTCAGTCCAGGCAAATTAAATGAATTCCAGCAGAATACCTCCAAGGTCTAGTCAAAAACGGCGGCAAGGCACGGGAAGCGCGGTCGAATCCGAGACCGGAGCGGATACTTGACACCGTCTCGCCTGGGAACTTAGGCGCCGTTTGTGTGCCATGGCGCACAAACGAACGCGGCGCACCAATAAAAAAGGGCCCGGCAAGCCGGGCCCTCGATGGTGCGTTAAAACAGGTGTACCTCTTAGATGAGACCCATGGCGACCATGGCTTTGGCCACCTTGATAAAGCCGGCAATGTTGGCACCGACCACATAGTTGCCGGGCTCGCCATACTCATCCGCCGTCTCGTAGCAGACCCGATGAATGTTGACCATGATGTCCTCGAGCTTCTTCTCGGTAAACTCGAAGGACCAGGCATCGCGGCTGGCGTTCTGCTGCATTTCCAGAGCGGATGTGGCGACACCGCCAGCGTTGGCCGCCTTGCCGGGGCCGTAGGCAATCTTGGCGTCGAGGAAGACCTTGACCCCTTCCGGAGTTGTAGGCATGTTGGCACCCTCGCCGACGGCGATGCAGCCGTTCTTGACCAGCAGGGCGGCGTCCTTGCCGTTGATCTCGTTCTGGGTGGCGCTGGGCATGGCCACCTGGCAGGGAATCTGCCAGATGTTGCCGCCAGCGACATACTTGGCGTCTTTGTGGTAGTTGGTGTAATCCTTGATGCGGCGACGCTCGACTTCCTTGAGCTGCTTGAGAAGGTCGAGGTCGATGCCGGCTTCGTGGTAGATGTAGCCGTTGGAGTCGGAGCAGGAAACGACCTTGCCACCAAGCTCCGTGATCTTCTCGATGGTGTAGATGGCCACGTTGCCGGAGCCGGAAACGGAGCAGGTTTTGCCATCAAAAGAATCCTTGCGGGCCTTGAGCATTTCGTTCACAAAGAAGGAAGCGCCGTAGCCGGTGGCCTCGGGACGCACAAGGGAACCGCCCCAGTCAAGGCCCTTGCCGGTGAGCACGCTGGACTCGTAGCGGTTGGTGATGCGCTTGTACTGGCCGAACATGTAGCCGATTTCACGACCGCCAACGCCGATGTCACCGGCGGGCACGTCTGTGTACTCACCCAGGTGACGATAGAGTTCGGTCATGAAGCTCTGGCAGAAACGCATGACTTCAT
The DNA here is from genome assembly GCF_009731355.2 of Desulfuromonas sp. AOP6. Taxonomy (GTDB): domain Bacteria; phylum Desulfobacterota; class Desulfuromonadia; order Desulfuromonadales; family SZUA-540; genus SZUA-540. Next base: position 654,148 of record NZ_AP022810.1, on the reverse strand, counting down.
CGTCCGACTTGCCCTTGGGATCGAAGTCGGAGCCGCCCTTGCCGCCGCCGATAGGCATGCCGGTCAGGGCGTTCTTGAAGATCTGCTCGAAGCCGAGAAACTTGACGATGCCGAGGTAAACGGAAGGATGGAAGCGCAGACCGCCCTTGTAGGGACCGAGCGCGCTGTTAAACTCGACGCGGAAGCCGCGATTGATGTGAACCTCGCCCTTGTCATCCTGCCAGGGCACCCGGAAGATGATCTGACGCTCGGGCTCACAGATGCGTTCGATGATCTTGTGATGACCGAATTCGGGGTGCTTTACCAGCACGGGACCGAGGGATTCGATGACTTCCCGCACAGCCTGGTGAAACTCGGTCTCGCCGGGGTTGCGCTTGAGTACTTCCTGAAACATGGGCTCTACTTTTTCGTCCAGCTTGGTCATACGGCCTCCTGTATCGAGATATGGGTTTTGTCCGTTCTTCACGGGGAAAGACGATGAATTTCTTCTGGTAACCGGCCAATCTAATCCACGATCCGTGCCACAATGCCTCTTTATTAGAACATTGCTGCCAACATATTAATCACAAAGGGAAAGTTCACCTACCCCAGCCGCAAGCAGATTGCCCCAGCCTTCATCATTGAGTAAAATAACTGCTCGACAATTACTCAGAAACACCCGCTCCTGCCAAATGATTACGCAAGGGAGGGCGCGCATAGAAAATCACAGCATACTCTGTGCTTATTTTTTAATCACAGCATATCGAGAGGATCGACATCAATGGAGAGGAGCACGCCTGCCCCGACCTTTTTCCTCAGATAGGACAGTCGGTGCAAAAGACGGCGCAGAGGCGGACGCTGGGGTGATTTGAGCAGAATCTGAACGCGGGTCTTGCCGCGCAGACGGGAGAGGGGACAGGGAGCGGGGCCGAGGACCTCCACCGGGCCGGCCGTTTCGTCCAGCGCCAGAGCCAGGGCATCAGCTGCGGCCTGGACCTTGTCCGCCTCGTTGCCGGCGAGAACCAGGTTGGCCAGATGGCCGAAGGGAGGATAGCCCAGCTCCTGGCGAAAGCCGATCTCCTGCCCGTAAAATTCGGTATAATCGTGACTGGCGGCACAGGTCAGGGCATAGTGCTCGGGGGAATAAGTCTGAATGAGAACGTGACCCGCTTTCTCCCCCCGCCCCGCCCGCCCTGCCACCTGGGTGAGCAGGGAGAAGGTGCGTTCGGCGCAGCGAAAATCGGGGAAATTGAGGGTGGAATCGGCATTGATGACCCCCACCAGGGTCACACCAGGGAAGTCGAGGCCCTTGGCAACCATCTGGGTGCCGACCAGAATATCGACTTCGCCCGCCTCCATACGGGACACCAGCTGTCCATGGGCCCCCTTGCGGCCCATGGTATCCCGGTCCATGCGGGCAATGCGGGCCTGGGGAAAGAGGCCGCGCAACTCCTCTTCCAGCCGCTCGGTACCCGTCCCCTCGGGCAGGATGGAACCACCCTGACAAGAGGGACAGAGATCGGGGGGCGTCAGGTGATAATCGCAATAGTGGCAGCGCAGCTGGCGGGCGCCCTGGTGATAGGTGAGGGTGATTTCACAGTTGGGGCAGCGGAAGGTGGCACCGCAATCGGCGCAGAGCAGGTAGGGGGAAAACCCGCGGCGGTTCAGCAGCAGCAGAGACTGCTCCCCCTTCTCCAGATTGACTTCGAGGGCACCCGTCAGAGACGGAGAGAGGGCGCCGGTCAGCGCTTCGCCGCGCATGTCCACCAGTTCGACGGCCGGCAGCGAGCGCTCCGAAACCCGTCCCGTCAAACGCAGATACCCCATCTGACCGTCCAGAGCACGGTGGCAGGTGGTGACGGCCGGGGTGGCACTCCCCAGCACAATGGTCGCCTTGCTCATCTGGGTCCGCATGAGAGCGAGATCGCGGGCATTGTAGCGGAACCCCTCCCCCTGCTTATAGCTGGCCTCATGTTCCTCGTCCACCACGATGATGCCGAGGTCGGCCAGAGGGGCGAAGAGGGCCGAGCGCGCGCCGATGACGATAGACACTTCACCGCGAGCAATGGCGCGCCAGGCATCGTAGCGCTCACCGTCGGACAGGCCGCTGTGCAGCACGGCAATCGCCGGACCGCCATCGCGAAAACGGGCCCGAAAGCGGCCGACCAACTGGGGGGTCAGAGCGATTTCCGGCACCAGCACCAGGGCCGTGCGGCCTAGGGCCACGGCCCGGGCGATGGCCCGCAGATAGACTTCCGTCTTGCCGCTGCCGGTGACGCCGTGCAGCAGAAAGGGGGCAAATCCGCCGGCTTCCAAGGCGCCTTCGATTGCACGCAAAGCTTCGGCCTGATCAGGCGAGGGCTCTACCGGCACGTCAGCGGGAACAGGGGCGGCGAAGAAAGGGTCGCGAACCTTCTCCACCTCGTCTTCCCGGACAAAGCCCAACTCGACCAGGCGGGCCAGGGGCGCATAGGGGGCAGGAAAAAGGCCCCGGATGTCCGTCAGGGTGACCCGGCCCTGCCGGCGAACGTAATCGAGAACCTCACGCTGGCGCCCGCCGGCGGGCTGCCCTTCCTGTTCCAGGGGAAAATAGACGCGCTCGCGCAGCACGGCCACATCGGTCCCACGTCCGGACAACCCGGCCGGCAGCGCCGTGCGCACGGCCTCACCCGGGGGATAGAGATAGTATTCTGCCGCCCGCAGATAAAAGGCGGCCAGTTCCTGGCTGAACAGGGGCTCGCGGTCGAGGATTTCGGCCACATCCTTCAGCCCCTCGCTCTCCCCTTCCTTCAGTTCGAGCAGATAGCCGGTGGCCTGCCGCCGCCCCAGCGGCACCCGCACCCGCAAGCCGACCCGGGCTGCGGAGACCAGCGCCTCCGGCACCCGATAGGCGAGAGTCTTATCGAGAGGGGCGGCCACGGCAACGGTGGCAATCAGGCAAGCCGCCCCTTTGTCATCCTTGGTTATCAGAGGTATTTCTCCGGATCGCTAAAGGCCTCACGGGTCACCTTCACCACCACCCCGGAGAGACCGATGAGACCGATAAGGTTGGGGATGGCCATGGCGCCGTTCATGGTGTCGCTGAAATCCCAGACAAAACCGACCTTCTGGACGGCGCCGATAGCGATGACCAGGCAGAAGATGTAACGGTAGGGGGTGCGGGCCTTCATGCCGAAGATATATTCGATGCACTCTTCACCGTAATAGGCCCAGCCGATCATGGTTGAATAGGCGAAGACGGCGATGCCGATAGTGACGATGAGCCCGCCGGGGCCGGGCATGCCGGCGTTGAAGGCCGCCTGAGTCAGGGCACTGGAGGTAGCACCGCTGGTCCACACGCCCGTGGACAGAATGACCAGGGCGGTCATGGAACAGACGATGATGGTGTCGAAAAAGACTCCCGTCATGGCGATGAGCCCCTGACGCACCGGGCTTTTGGTCCTGGCGGCGGCATGGGCGATGGGGGCGCTGCCCAGACCCGCCTCGTTGGAGAAGACACCCCGGGCCACACCGAAGCGGATGGCGGCGGAGACAGCGGCCCCGGCAAAACCTCCCGCCGCCGAGGCGGGGGCAAAGGCATGACTGAAAATGAGGGCGAAGGCGCCGGGAACCTTGTCGGCGTTGAGGATGAGGATGAGCAGGGCACCGGCCACGTAGAAAATCCCCATGATCGGCACCAGCTTTTCCGTCACCTTGCCGATGCGGCGGATACCGCCGATAATGACGATACCGGTCAGCACGGCCAGAACAAGGCCGCTGGCCAGGGGCGAGACCCCCCAGGCGTCTTCAAGAGCCAGGGCCACCGAATTCGACTGCACCATGCTGCCGATACCAAAGGCGGCGATACTGCCGAATAGAGCAAAAATCCAGCCGAGCCATTTAAGACCCAAGCCTTCGGCGATGTAGCGCATGGGACCACCCTGCATGGTGCCGTCGGGCAGATGCTCGCGGTATTTGACGGCCAGCACGGCTTCGGCATACTTGGTGGCCATGCCGAAGATGGCGCAGACCCACATCCAGAAGATGGCGCCGGGACCACCGAGAACGATGGCGGTGGCCACTCCGGCGATGTTACCGGTGCCGATGGTCGCGGACAGAGCGGTGGTCAGCGCCTGAAAAGGGGAAATATCCCCTTCGAGAGCTTCGCTATCAGGCTTTTTGAAAACCAGCCGCAAAGCCCGGGGCAGCTGGCGAAACTGCAGAAACCCGAGACGAAAACTCAGATAGACGCCGGTGCCGACCAGAAAGGCCAGCATCACCGGTCCCCAGACAAATCCATTGACGGTGGACATGATGTGAGAGAGCAAAACGGGTCACCTTTCATTTGTTTAGAGGAATGGACACAGAAACCCCGACGGAGGGGAACCCCCGTCGGGGCAGGGCATGGGCAACATGACGTCAGCCTTAACCGGCCTTGCTTTGATCGACCAGATAGCGCCCGATTTTGCGGCCGAACTCCTGACAGGCCTGTACGTCCGACTCCGTCGGCTTGAAACGGAAATGAATACCCTCTTCAGGCAGCGTGTATTTGAGGCCGGTCAGGCGATCCTCCACCTGCTTCACCGCCTCGCCGCTCCAGCCGTAGGAACCAAACACACCGCCAACCTTGCCCTTCGGCGTCACCGTCGAGAGCAGAGAGAGAGCCTTCCACACCGGCGGCGGCGCATCACGGTTGATGGTCGGCGTGGCCACGAGCAGGGCGTCGGCCTGCTCCAGTTCATCGCGAATTTCGCCCTCCTCCGCCTCATAGAGAGCCAGTTCCACCACCTTGACCCCGAACTCTTCCAGGCCGCGACGTACCGCGGCAGCCATGGTGCGGGTGTTGCCGTGGGGTGAAAGGGTCAGGGTCAGCGCCCGCAGACCCTCATCTGCCGGGGGTGCCGCCATGCGGGCATAGCCGTCGATGGCCTCCCGAGCGCCCTGGCGGCGTAAGGGGCCGTGGGACGGACAGACCAGACGGATGGGCAGGGAGGCCACCTTGCTGACCGCCTCGCGGATCTTCTCCTTGAAGGGACGCATGATGGTGTCGAAATAGAAGCGGTATTCGCCGGAGAAATCCCCAACCTCGTCGTCGTAAAGGCCGTCGCCACAGAAGTGAGCGCCAAAGGCATCGCAACTGAAGAGAATTTCCTCTTCGGGCAGATAGGTGAACATGGTGTCGGGCCAGTGCAGATTCGGAGCGAGAATGAAGCGCAGCGTGCGCCCGCCCAGATCAATCTCGTCCCCCTCGGCCACCACATGGGTCTTGAGAGGAATATCGATGAGCTGCTTGAGAAAATTGTCGGCGGCCCGGGTGCAGTAGATCTCAATCTCGGGATGGCGCCGCACCAGCTCTTCCAGTGCCCCGGTGTGATCGGGCTCGGTATGGTTGACCACCACCAGGTCGATCTTTTCGGTGGCAATGATGCTGGTGAGAATATCGAAATATTCGTCCGAAAATTCTTCCTTTACCGTATCGATCAAGGCGGTTTTGTCCTTGCCCTTGACCAGGTAGGCGTTGTAGGTCGTCCCCTGGCGGGTAGGAAAAAGTTCGTCGAACACCTGCAGGTCAGGATTTTTCACCCCGGTCCAGTAGACGCCCGGGCAGATCTCTCGTCCTTGACTCATGGCCTCTCCTTCCTTGCTGAAATCTGTTGCCTGTCAAAATTAATCCTCGCAGGCTTAAACTATATATCAGGCCGGCGGCAGGGGCAAGGCAGGGTGCCGCTGGTCATCAGCCGGCAAGTGGACTATACTGTGACGTCATCAACGGCTGCTGCCGTCATTCCCGTGGAATCTAAACCGCTGCGGAGAGCGCGTGAAGAGAAAAAGAACACCCCAAAGTTCGTCAAAAGGGCTGTCCCGCCGAAGGTTTTTTCAATGGGCGGCGCTGGGCCTGGGAGGAGTGGCCCTGGGCAACGCTTTTCTGCGCGAGCCAACGGCCCTGCAGGTCGAACGGGTGGAAATCCCCCTGCCCAAGGCACCCGCTGGCAGGCAGGTACGTATCGTCCAGCTCTCCGATACGCACATCCAAGAGTTCCGTCCTTACTCCCGCCGGGTGGCCGAGGCGGCCAACGCCCTGCAGCCGGATATCATCCTGCTCACTGGCGACTACATCGAAGAAAGTCGCAATCTGCCAGGGGCCCTGGCCTTTCTCCGACTCCTTCAGGCTCCTGCCGGGATCTTTGCCGTGCAGGGAAACTGGGAGTACTGGGCCCGCATTGAAGGAGAGCCCCTGCGCCGCCACTTCGAAAAGATCGGCATCACCCTGCTCATCAACCAGCGCCAGGATGTGGAAGCCGGCGGCATGGACCTGTCGTTTTTTGGCCTCGACTATCCTTCGCGAGAGAGTGATTTGATGACCTTGCAGAAACAGGTCGACTCCCGACGGGTAAACCTGCTCCTCTCCCATGTGCCGGCTTTCAATCACGAAGGGCTGGATGGCAGCATCGACCTGATCTGCTGCGGGCATACCCACGGCGGCCAGGTCCGTCTGCCGTTCCTCTCCCCCCTCTACCTCCCCCGCTACACAGGTGGCTTCGTCAGCGGCCTCTACCGCGTCGGCCCCGCCAGCACCCCCCTCTATGTCAATCGGGGCATCGGCACCAGCCTGCTTCCCGTCCGCTTTCTCTGTCGACCGGAAATCACCCTTTTTGACCTGGTCGGCAAGGCCAGGGGCTAGGCGTCGAGGTACTGCTGCAGGCGGCGGATTTCCTCCATCAACTGGCCAAAGCCCGGTCCGTTGAGACTCTGGGCGCCGTCGCACAGGGCTTTTTCCGGCTCTGGATGCACCTCAATCATCAGTCCGTGGGCACCGGCCACCAGCGCGGCCTTGGCCATGACCGGCACCAGCGAGCGTTTTCCCGTGGCATGGCTGGGGTCGACGATGATGGGCAGGTGGCTCATTTCCCTGATGAGGGGGATGACGGAAAGGTCAAGGGTGTTGCGCGTGGCTCTTTCAAAGGTACGGATTCCGCGCTCGCAGAGGATGACCTGATCGTTCCCCTCGGCGACGATATACTCGGCGGCGGCAAGGAATTCTTCCAGGGTGGCGCTCATGCCGCGCTTGAGCAGCACGGGACAGGTGAGCTTGCCGACCTCCTTGAGCAGGTCAAAGTTCTGCATGTTGCGGGCACCGATCTGCAGGACATCGGCATAGCGGCAGACGGGTTCGAGCTGTTCGATGCGCATGACCTCGGTGATGACCGGTAGTCCGGCCGCATCCCCGGCCTGGCGCAGATATTTGAGCCCGTCAACGCCCAGCCCCTGAAAAGAGTGGGGCCCGGTGCGCGGCTTGAAGGCCCCGCCCCGCAGGATATGAGCGCCGGCAGCCTTGACCAGCTGGGCCGCCGCCAGCATCTGTTCTTCGGTCTCGATGGAACAGGGGCCGGCGATCATGACGGGTGGATGCCCGTCACCAATGGCGATGTCGCCAACCCTGACGACCGTGGAGACGGGATGAAAGTCGCGGGAGACCATCTTGTAAGGCTTGCTGACATGGATGGTTTCGCGGACGCCGGGGAGTTCGCGAATGGAAGTGTCGTCCACGTACCCCTGGTTCCCCAGCACGCCGATCGCCGTACGCAAACTGCCCGGAATGGGTTCGGCCCGCAGCCCCATCGCCTCGATGGCTTTTTTAACGGCGGCTATCTGTTGGTCCGTGGCACTGTGGTCCATGACGATAAGCATAATCCAACCTCCTTGGCAAAACGCCTTGTTTCCCTGGGACGGCTTTCCGTCAGGAAGGCGGAAACCGGGGCGGCGATGGGCCTAGATTAGCTACCTCCCAGGAAGAATTCAACTTTTTTGTCAGTGCGTCAGCTAAAGCTTTGTTGCAAATCGTACGTCGTCGAGTATCCTGACCAGATCACCGCCGTTTTTACAGGGCTCCATTCCCCGGAGAGGAATCACAATGAAAAACATCACCCCCATAATGCCCGGGTTCGCCCTTTTGGCGGGACTGCTCCTGCTACCCTGCCAGGCGGGGGCTGACGAGGGCATCGCCCGCCGACTTATCAATGCCCAGGGCTGCAAGGGCTGTCATAGTCTGGAAGGGAGCGGCGGCAACAGGGGACCCGCCCTCGATGCGGTAGGCAGACGCCTTGACGCCAGCCAGATCGAGAGACAACTCCTCAACCCCAAAGCAAACAACCCCGACTCCATCATGCCGAGCATGACGCATCTCTCGGCGGACGATCTCAGAGCCCTGGTCGCCTTCCTGTCCAGCCGGAAATAATGGTCAGACCCGGCCAGGAAGATTTGGATGGCCGCCATCATTGAAAAATGTGGCGGCCTGTGTTAGTTTTCTGCGTCAAAACAAGGTAGTCAGAAAGGCAACATATGACGCAGCGCGTAATCGAGATCACCTCCCCGTCCTTTCTCACTGAGCCGATGCTCGCGGCAGCGGAGGACATCTCTTCTTTTTTCCACAACGACCACCCCCTTTGCCTGGAAATCGGCTGTGGCATCGGCGATTTCATCACCCAGCTGGCCGCCCGCCACCCTGAGCGCAACTACCTGGCTATCGATATCTACAACAAGGGCTGCTACAAAACCTGTAAAAAAGTTGACCAGGCCGGCCTTAAGAACGTGCGCGTCATGCGGGCCGAGGCCCGCTACCTGTTGGCCAACTTCATGCGCAAAGAGAGTCTGGAGGCCATCTACATCAACTGCCCCGATCCCTGGCCCAAAAAGCGCCATCGTTCGCGGCGACTGCTAAGCGAAGCCTTTCTGCAGATGGCTCTACTCTATCTCCGCCCCGGCGGGGAACTGAACTTTGCCACCGACTTTCAGGATTATGCCGAGGATGTCGCCACGACCATCGCCGCGATGGACGGCTACGCCAACGGCCAGGACGAACCTCTGAGCACGGCGCGACCCGACTATCCCGTCTCCAAATACATGCGCCGCTTTCTTGAACAGGGACTTCCCATCTACTTTGTGCATTACTTCAAACGGCACGATTGCACCATCACCGACCAGGATGTGCGCCTGGCGCAGGGATTTCGCCTGAGCTGGGAGCAGGTGGAGAATGGCTAGATATCTCAGCGCCTCCCTGGAAGGGACGGGAGGGCAGATCAAGGAGAGCCCCGAGGACTTCCTGGTGGAGGAGATCCCCCTCTATCTTCCCTGCGGCGAGGGCGAGCACCTGTACGTTGAAGTGGAAAAGACCGGTTTGACCACCTTTGATCTGATCCAGAAGATCGCCGGTGCCCTGAAGATACGCAGTCGTGATGTCGGTTACGCCGGCCTCAAAGACGCCCGGGCCACCACACGGCAGCGGTTGTCTCTGCAAGGAGTGACGCCGGCCCAGGTCGAAAGCCTGCAATTGCCGGGCATACGGATCCTGTCCTGCGCCTGGCACCGCAACAAACTGCGCCTGGGACATCTGGCGGGGAACCGCTTCACCATTCGTGTCCGCGCGGTCAAGCCGGGAGCGCTGGAGAAGGCCGAAGACATCCTGCACGTGCTCAAGACGGTCGGCGTCCCCAACCGCTTCGGCCAACAACGCTACGGCGTGCTGGGCAATTCGCACCTTATCGGCCGCGCGCTGCTGCGCAAGGACTACGAACTGGCCTGCCGATTGATCATCGGTGATCCGCAGAGCATCACCCAGGAACGCTGGCGCGAGGCGGCGGAACGCTTTGGGCGGGGCGACCTCGACGGTACCCTGACCGCGTTGCCGGCCCGCTTCCGTGATGAGCGCAACCTGGTGACCACATTGCTGAAGGGAGGCGCCGCCAGAGAAGCGGTGTTCACGATGCCCCGCAACCGCCTGCGCCTCTATCTGTCGGCTTACCAGTCCAGCCTCTTCGATCGCCTGGTCGATATGCGCCTCGACACCCTCGACACGCTCTGGGCCGGGGATTACGCCTGCAAACACGAAAACGGGGCCTGTTTTATTGTGGAGGACCCCGCTAAAGAACAGCCACGCGCAGACAACCTGGAGATCAGCCCCTCCGCCCCCCTCTACGGCTACAAGGTCTCCCTGGCCCGGGGACAGGCCGGCATCCTGGAGGAAGGCCTGTTGGTCAAGGAGAAGCTTTCCCTGCAGGACTTCCGTCTGTCGGAAGGTCTGGGCATGGAAGGGGAAAGGCGCCCCCTGCGTGTCCCCCTCGGGGAATACCAGGTCGGCGTGGAAGACCAGGATCTGCGGCTGTCCTTCAGCCTTCCCCGCGGCAGTTATGCGACCAGCGTTTTAGCCGAAGTCATGAAATCCGCGGAAGAGCAAACAGGGCCGATCTCAGCACGCCCAACGGAATATTGAAGCAGGCTTGTCGTTGGCCTCCGGGCCACAATCGATAAAGGAGGAAACGGTGACACAGGATCCGAGTTCACAAGGACAGTCCAGCAGCCAGGGCAGGGTCAACTTTTTCCGTCCCCTCCCCGGCTTCATGCGCAAGAAGGTGCATTATATCTGGATACTTTTGGCCAGCTGGGCTGTATTTACCTTCGGCTTTCAATTCATTCTTGTACTCCTGCAGGAAGGTCCGGCCGGCTGCAGCCAGCTGACGACGACACGCTTTCTCGGATTCCCCTTTCATTACTGGTTTTCCGGTCAGTTTCTCATCCTCTGGTTCATTCTGCTCTGCCTGCTCTACAACCTCTTCGTTGACAAACTGACCAACGAGTACCGGAAGCGCAAATAAAGGAGGCACCATGCTCGCTGAACACCTGAAACTGGCGCCGGCGCTGCTTCTTTTCGCCGTTCTGGCTCTCTTCATTATCGTCGGGCTGGCCAGCCGGACCGCCAAGGGCGAATACTATCTGGTCTCCGGTCGTTCCGTCGGTAGCGTCGGCATCGGAGCCGCCATTGCCTCCAACTGGATGAGCGCCGCCTCCATACTCGGCATCGCCGGCATCTTCTACCTGCAGGGCTATTTCGCCTTTGCTTACGTTATCGGCTGGACCGGCGGCTACGTCCTTCTGCTCATCCTCATGGGCGGCCAGATTCGGCGCTTCGGCAAATATACCGCGCCGGAATTCGTGGAAGCCCGCTACGAATCACCCATTGCGCGTGTACTGTCGGCCAGTATCGCCATCCTCATCTCCCTGGTCTATTGCGTGGCTCAGTACAAGGGGGTGGGACTGGTCTTTTCCTGGATTTTCGGACTGGATTACATCCCCAGCCTCCTCTTTGGCACCGCGGTGGTGATCTCCTACCTGGTTCTGTCCGGCACCCTCGGCGCCCTGCGCAACCAACGTTTTCACTACACCGTGCTTATTCTCTGCTTCATCCTCCCACTGGTGCTGGTAGCCCGCAAAATGGGTTTTTTCTGGCTGGTTCCCCAGGTCGGCTATGGTGAAGCCCTGCAGGAAATCGCCTTTCATGCCGACAACGCCGGTACGGCGCCCTGGCTGCATGGCACCCCCTACCAGTGGATCGCCCTCTGCTTCACTCTCATGGTCGGTACCGCCGGCCTCCCCCACGTGCTGTCCCGCTTCTATACCGTTCCCAATATCCGGGATGCACGCTGGAGCGTCATGTGGGGGCTGGTCTTTATCGGGCTGCTCTACTGGAGCGCCCCCGCCTACGCCACCTTCGCCAAACTCTGGGAACTGCGTCATGGACTGGTCACCGATCCGGCCACCGCCAAGGCCATCGCTGACATCATCGTCATCAAGGCGGCCGAGTGGGCCGGCCTGCCGGTCTGGATCACCGGTATTGTGGCTCTGGCGGCCATTCTCGCCGCTTTCTCCACCATTACCGGCCTGCTGATCACCGGCGCCGGCGCCTTTTCTTACGACATCTACTACCAGCTCATCAACCCCAGGGCTACCGAGCGCCAGCGCATGATAGTCGCCAAAATCACCACCCTGGTTTTAGCCATGCTGGTCCTGATCGTCGCCGCCAACCCTCCCGGGCTCATCGCCGAAATCACCGCGGTGGCCTTCGCCCTGGCCGGCAATACCCTCTTCCCCATCTTTCTGCTGGGCATCTGGTGGGACCGCACCAACAAACAGGGAGCCATTGCCGGCATGCTTTTGGGGCTGGTTGTTACTTTCATCCCTCTGCTTCTCGGCCCCTGGTTGCCCTGGCTGACCGCCATTCTGCCACCGACCGGTTCGGCCCTGATCGGAGCGCCGCTGGTCATTCTCGTCACGATTGGCGTCTCGCTGCTCACACCGCCGCCACCTGACCGCATCCGCCGTTTCCTTCTGGAAAAGGTGCATACCCCCTGAGGCATGGACGCCTGCAAAGAGGCCTCCAGAAATGTGGCACTTTAATTATCCTGCGAGTCAGCCATGAAGCTCATACTTTCAGCGGGCAGCCTCTATACCCTGCCCCTTCCAAAGGTTTTTGAAATCGCCCGGGATACAGGCTTTGATGGCATGGAAGTGATCATCAGCTATGACTTCCAGTACCAGGACAGCCTCGCTCTCATCCGGGATCTGCAGCAGATCCTTCCGGTGGCCTCGCTCCATGCGCCCTTTTTCGACCTGGACGGCTGGGGGAACAAAATTGATCAGCTTTTCCGCACCACCACCCTCGCCATGGAGGCGGGCATTCCTCTGATCAATTTCCACCCTCCTTCCTGGATGGGGCTGGAATTCAAATTCTGGCGCTGGCTCAACAAGGTCAAGGATTTCCAGGAAGAGATCGGCCAGCATCAGGTGATTATCACCATGGAAAACATGCCCTGTACCGGCGCCTTCAAAACCAACCCCTACATTCTCGGGCAGACGGAAAAAATGATCCGCTTCATGCAGGAGAAAAACCTCTATTTGACCTTCGATACCGCCCACATGGGATCGTCAAAGGCCAACTTCCTGCACGACTTCCACCTCTTTTACGATTCCGGCAAAATGCGCAACATCCACTTCTCCGACTATGGTTATGGCCGCGAGCATCTTCTCCCCGGTCATGGCGTCCTCCCGCTGACCCGCTTCCTGAATCACCTGCGGCAGACCGCCTATAACGATGCCCTCACCCTGGAACTCTCTCCCCACGAATTCCCCGAGGAAGAAGTCCTTATCCGCGAAAGCATGGCCCAAATCTACGAATACCTCTGCAAGGAGACCCGCTTCAACCCGCCAGACGGATCCTATTGCCCGCTGGCGGAGCGTAGGCGCCAAAACGACATGGCGCTCGGCGCGGAAAAGGAGAAAAATGATTGGGCAGGAGGGGACAGACGTGCAGACGGACAGCCGATGAGACAGGGAGATGGGGAGTAGGAAAAAGTTTCGGGGAGCGAGCCTATCTCACAATATAGACGGAGCAGCGGGCGTGCATGGCGACCTTGGTGGAGACGCTGCCCATCAGCGTACGCTTGACCCGCCCCGAACCGGACGAACCGATGACGATGACATCGACCTCCTGCTGGTCGGCATATGACAGAATCTCCTCGGCGGCATCACCATAAACCACTTCACTGGTCAAAGGAATATCCGCCTCGGCCGCCGCTTTTTCCACCACATAGAAAATACGCTGGCGTTTCTCCTCCCAGTCAGGGCGCTCTGTCGCGGGCAGAGAGGGGAAAAAATCCGTAAAAGAAGGGTTTCGCATGCCGGGGAGCGCCAGGATGGCATATACTTTGCTTTTAAAGCGGGAACCTGAAGCCATGGCCAGACGCACGGCCTCTTCGGCCGCCTTGTCCGACTGAGGCGAACCATCAATAGCGACAAGTATTTTTTTGCTGAGATTCAACATGACCACCTCCACGTCAAGGGCCTGTCAAATCTAGCCGAATGGCCAGAGACTGTCAACAGAAAGGCCGCATGCTTCCGATCTGGTGACAAGCAATGAGTACGGGAACATTGACTTACCTAAAACAACATTCTATTATTTTACACGATGCTTAGACAGGCAGAGAGACCTTTATTCCTTAAGAGACCCAAAAAACTGATTCCAAAGGAAAAATCATACCGGTTTATCTTGACATCTTTTTACCGGGGTCGATAGAATCCTCGCAATTTGCTTTTTGAGTTTTCATTAAAAGAGGACACAACCGCCATGGCCAAGAAAGAGAAGTCAGAATATATAATCCAGGCCGTCTCCCACGCCCTTGATCTGCTGGAGCAGTTCCATGGGGATGTGGACGAGCTCGGTGTCACCGAACTCAGCAAGAGGCTGAAGCTTCACAAGAACAACGTGTTCCGCCTGCTGGCCACGCTTGAATCCCGTGGATATATCGAGCAGAACAAGGCGACGGAAAACTACCGCCTCGGGCTCAACGCTCTGGAACTCGGACAGACCTTCATCAAACAGATGGGTCTGCTGCGCCAGGCCAAACCCATTCTGGAAGATATCGTCAACGAGTGCAACGAAACAGCCTATGTCGCCATCTTCAAGGAAGGCTACATTGTCTACCTGGACGTCGTTGAAACGAACCTCACCGTCAGAGTGGTGTCCCGGGTCGGCAGTCGTCTGCCGGCGCACTGCACGGCTTCCGGCAAAGTTCATCTGGCCTACATGTCAGACGAGGAGATCGACAGCGTTCTTCCCAACCGCGAACTCAAGGCCTATACCCCGACGACCTATACGGATCGCGAGGTCCTCAAAAAAGATCTGAAGCAGATTGCCGAGCAGGGCTATTCCATCGACAACGAGGAACTTGATCCCGGCGTGCGCTGCCTGGCCGCTCCCATCCGTGACTATACTCGCCGGATCGTCGGGGCCGTCAGCATCTCAGGTCCTTCCATGCGTTTTTCCGACGAACGGATTGAGAAGGAACTGGTCCCCCTTGTTCTCAGGGCCGGCGAAGACCTCTCCACCCGTCTCGGCTTTCACAAGTAGACGCTTTCTCCCGCTTGAAACACAAAATCCCCCTTCTTCAGGGGGATTTTGTGTTTCAAGCGGCTTCATTGACAGCGAACAGACGGCTGCTACACTTCATTAAAAGCTATTCCCTATTGATTTCAGCAAGAAAGGCCTATTTCATGCCGGCCGAACCAAAACCGCAGAGTCCAAAGCATCACGAGGACGCGGCCCCATTTTTACTGCGGCCGTCCACGCCGCGAGGGGCCGGCATACTCCTGGTGCACGGCTTTTCCGCCACACCACAGGAAATGCGGCTTTTCGGCGAAGCTCTCTGCGACCAGGGCTATACGGTATTGGCAATACTGCTGCCGGGCCATGGCACCTCACCGCAGGATCTGGCGACCAAACGCTACGAGGACTGGCTGGAGGCCACTGAGGCGGGATACCGGGAATTAAAACAGGAGGAGTCCCAGATTTTCGGGTTGGGCCTGAGCACGGGAGCCCTGTTGCTGCTGGCACTGGCTGCCCGGGTGGAAGTGGCGGGTCTCGTTCTGCTCTCGCCCTACCTCAAGCTCCGACACCGCTTCGCCAGCAGTGCCTGGCTGCTCCGGCATTTCAAGCCTTACCATCACCGGCCTCTTGCCCCCGAAGCGGCTCTGCGCTATTACGAAAGGCGGCCTCTCAATGGCGTCCACCAGATCCATCGCCTGATAGGCCACCTTCGTCCCCTGCTCATGAAGATAACTACCCCGACCCTGGCGATCAACGGTAGCGGGGATCAGACAATACGGGTTGAGAGCGGACAGTCTCTCTTGATGAGCCTGGGCAGTCGCCACAAAGAATATCACCTGTACGGACCGGAGGTTCCCCATGTACTGTGTACGGAAGAGAACCCGAGATGGCGCTCGGTTCTCGCCCTCAGCCTGCAGTTTCTGGAGGGCCGGCAGAACGATTCCGCGCCAGCTCCAGCAGACGGCCATAGAGAGCCCTGACTTTTGCGGCAAGAGCATCGACGGACCCGGCGTTGTCCACGACGAAATCGGCCCGCTTCACCTTGTCCGCCAGGGGCATCTGCGCCTCGATCCTGGTCTGCGCCGCCTGCTCGTCCAGGCCATCTCTGGCCATCAGGCGCTGGCGCTGCACCTCGGCAGGCGCCGTTACCACAACGATGCGATCCACGCGGCTGTCCGCTCCCGCCTCGAAAAGGAGTGGAGCCTCGTAAATAATGAGCAAAGCCCCCTGCCGCTGCAGGGAGGCGATGCGGGCGGCCGCCAGACATGCAATCGCCGGGTGAGTGATGCGGTTCAGGTCCTGGCGAGCCTCCGGGTCGGCAAAGATCAACCGTCCCAGTTCCTTCCGATCCAGGGTGCCATCCGCCTGCAGAATGTCCTTTCCGAAACGTTCCACCAGACGGGCCAGGGTCTTCTCCCCTGGCCGCACGACCTCCCGCGCCAGTTCGTCCGCGCTGATAACCGCCGCCCCCAGTTGGCGAAACTGCTCGACAACAGCACTTTTTCCTGTGGCGATTCCGCCCGTAACTCCGACGACCATCCTCTTGTCCTTTCCGCTTCTGGCGATATAAACTTTCATAATCCGGGGGCGTTGTCAATTCCGCCATTTAGCGGCAGGGCAGCGCCCTCACCCCCCAAGGCAAACGGAGGTGTCCCATGACCAAAACCCTACCTCAAATCCTGCTGGATAAAGCGGCCCGCCGCGGCGACCAGGAAGCTCTGCGCCGCAAAGAAGACGGTCAGTACGTGGGTATTTCGTGGAAAACCCTTGCCCGGCAGGTCCGTCTCTGCGGCCGCGGCCTCATCGGCCTGGGCCTGCAACCTGGAGACCGGGTGGCCATCATGGCCCCCAACTGCCCCGAATGGGTCTACGCCGACCTGGGGGCCATGGCGTGCGGAGCCCTCTCCGTTCCCGTCTATCATACGGAAGGGATCGATACCGTCCTCTACATCCTGCAGAATTCTTCCAGCCGCGTCCTTTTTCTCTATTCCCTCTATATCGCCGAGGAACTGGCTGAAAGACTCGACGAGGTGCCTCATCTGGAGAAAATCATCGTCATCGGTGACGAACTGGACCACCCCCGCTTCACCTCGCTGGCATCCTTCCTCAAAGAATCGGAGAAAACGGCAGAGAGCCTCTTGGATGAGCGCCTGGAAAAAGGCAAACCCGACGAGGCGGCCACCATCGTCTACACATCGGGGACCACCGGCCCGCCCAAAGGGGTGCTGCTGACTCACAACAACTTTTTGTCCAATATCGAGGAGTGCTGCAAACGTTTCGACATCAGCGAAAAGGATATGTGCCTCTCCTTTCTGCCTCTCTCCCATGTCTTCGAACGCATGGCGGGTTATTATTTCATGCTCTACCAGGGAGCCGTCATCGCCTACGCCGAAGGGATCGATTCCGTACCGGCCAACCTGGTAGAGGTGGCGCCCACTGTGGCCATCAGTGTTCCCCGCCTGTATGAGAAAATGTTTGCCCGGGTCATGGATCGGGTCGTCTCCGGCCCCTGGCTCAAAAAGCAGATGTTTTTCAGCGCCCTGAATTCCGGCCGCAAACTGGTACGCCAGGAGCAGGCCGGACAGAGCCCATCCGCCCTGCTGCAAGGCGCCGTTGCCCTGGCGCGCAAAGTGGTGTTTGCGCCCATAAAAAAACACCTGGGTGGCCGCCTGCGATTTTTCGTTTCCGGCGGCGCTCCCCTGACGGAAAACGTGGCCGAATTCTTTCTCGCAGCCGGCATCCCCATCTACGAAGGCTACGGCCTGACCGAGACCTCGCCCGTCATCGCCTGCAACTACCCCGATGCCCTGCGTCTTGGCACCGTGGGACGTCCCCTCAGCGACGTCGAGGTCCGTCTGGGCGAAGACGACGAGATCCTGGTACGCGGCCCCAACGTGTTCTCGGGCTACTGGAATCTGCCGGATGAGACCCGCGAAGCCTTTAGCGACGGCTGGTTCAAAACCGGCGACATCGGCAAGCTCGATGCCGATGGTTTCCTCTCCATTACCGACCGCAAAAAGGACCTGCTGGTGACGGCAGGCGGTGAGAATGTCGCCCCCCAGATGCTCGAAGGCCTCTTCAAAACGGACAAATATCTCTCCAATGCCATGGTTTACGGAGACCGCAAGCCTTATCTTACCGCCCTGCTGGTGCCCAACTTCGAAAACCTGGAGAAATACGCCCGCTACAAGAATATCGACTTTCTGACCCCCTGCGATCTCGTCAACCACCCGAAGATTCTCAACCTCATCCGTCGGCGCCTCGATGGGCTGCAGGAAAATCTGGCCTCCTTCCAGCGGGTCAAACGCTTCACCCTCCTCTCCAGGGATTTCAGCAAAGAAGAGGATGAAATCACCCCCACCCTCAAGATAAAGCGAAAAGTGGTGGCGAAAAACTTTAACAAAATCCTGGAAGGCATGTATATTGCCAAGGATAAAGGCATCCATGATGCCGGTTTCTGTATTGTCGAAAACCTCACCGACGCGGAGAAGGATGACTGACATGGACATAATCAAAAAACTCTGGCTTAAAAAAGACGGCACGGTTCTGGTCATTGTCGACGTGCAGGAGCGGCTGGTGCCGGCCATGGAGGAACATATCCGTCAGCAGGTGATCAACAACATCCGCACCCTGGCTGAAGCCGCCCGCATTATTGACCTGCCCGTGCTGGCCACGGAACAGTACCCGAAAGGGCTGGGCGCTACCGTGTCTGAGCTGGCCTCCTATGCCGAAACGCCGATCATCGAGAAAAGCAGTTTCAGCTGCTGTGGAGAAGAGAACTTTCTTAACGCCCTGGAAAGAAAAAAAGCGCGGCAGATTCTGCTGGTGGGCATGGAAGCCCACGTCTGCGTCTTTCAGACCCTGCTCGACCTGCAGGGCCGAGGCTATCAGGTGCACCTGGTACGGGACGCCATCTGCTCCCGACATAAAACGGATTTCCTCACTGCTCTCGAGAGTGCCCGGCTGGCCGGTTCGACTGTAACGACTACCGAAATGGCCCTTTTTCAACTCCTGCTCAAGGCGGGAACAGCGGAATTCAAGGCGGTATCGGCGTTGATCAAAAATCGTTGATGCGACAGGTCTCCCGCAAATCATCGCAGCGGACACCTCAAATGAACAAAGTGAAGGATAACCCCTGAATGGACATCCCCCAGCCCAAACCCATTCTCCTGGAAAACGCCCTCCGAGCCCTGGCCCGGATCATCAAAGCGGCCGGCTTCTATCCTCCCGGGCACCCGGCGCTCAAGGCTCAGATCCTGGAAGGATTGAAAGCCTGGCGCCCCCTGCTGACAGAGGGCAACCTGACCTTTTCCGTGCGCAAAGACCATTTCGTCGTCGATGAAGCACGGGTCGGCAAAGAGGCGGCTTTTCTTCCGCAGTTAGCCACGGCGTTTTTCGCCCGTCGCGTCCAGCGAGTACTCGTGCTGCCGGACTTCTCAGACCGCGACCTGCTGGGACTGGCCCGCGCTCTGGCGATTCGCCCCGAGCTGATCGCGCAGAAAGGCGGCATCGAGGAATTGCTCCTGCAGGCGCGGGTGATGACTCTCTGGTTCAACGAACTGCAGCTCGACCGCATCGTCAAACGCAAACAGGAGGCGGAAAAGGTCTTTGCCACCGATCCGGGGAAAAGCGGCGACACAGCCGCATGGGACGAACCTCTGCTCGAGGAAGCCACCGAGCAGGCCGAAGAAAAGCCCAAGGAACTGCGCGAAATGGAGGAACTGCTGCGCAATCTTCAGCAGCAGGGTATCCCTGATGATCGCTACCGTCTTCTGCTGCAGGAGCTTCCGCCCAAACTCCGCCGGATTCTCACTGACGAAGGGCGCTACCTGGTCATCGAGGCTCTCGCCCTGCTCCTGACCCACGCACAGTCGGAACGGCTTTCCGTCGCACGCAGGCAAGCGGCTCACCAGGCCCTGGACGCGCTGGGGATGGAAGACGTGTTGAATTATCTCGTCGATCTGCTCTGCCTGCCTTTGACCACGCGCCAGGAACAGGACGCCATCATCACCATTCTGCTGTTTTACGGCACCCGGGTTGTCACCCGCATCATGGACCGGCTCTGCTCCGAAAAGGGGGGCCAGGCCAGGCGTTGTCTAACCGAACTCCTATCCCGGCAGGGAGCGGAGGCCATCCCCATCCTGAATTCCTATCTCAGCGATGAGCGCTGGTATGTCAAGCGCAATGTCGTCTTTATTCTGGGCGAGATCCGCCACCCCTCCGCCGTCCCCGCCCTTACCCCTCTACTCAATCACGAGGATGTGCGCGTTGGCCGTGAAGCGATCCGTTCCCTTTCCCGTATCGGCGGTCCCGAGGCACTGGACATCCTGCTGCAGGTGGCCGAGGACGAGGACCCGGATCTGCGCCGTCTGGCCTTTCTCTCTCTCGGGGCCATGAAAGAACCAGCGGCCGTGCCTTTTCTTCTGCGAGTGGTCCAGTCGCAAGATTTTCTGGTCAAAAAACTGGACGAAAAGAAAGAGGCCATCCGCGCTCTGGGAGAGATTGCCGCCCCTGAGTCCTGGCCTCATCTTCTGGAATTGCTGCATCGCAGAAAGTTCTGGAAACGGGCCCGCTACAATGAGTTGCGTGCCGCCGCGGCGGCTGCTCTAGCCAGCTTTCCCGTTCCGGAAGTCATCGGCGCCCTTGAGGAGACCACCGAAGATCCGGCGCAGCAGGTCGCCCGGGCGGCAGTCCAGTCGCTCAAGCAAATCAGAAAAGGCTGAACCCATGCAGACGAGTCACAAAGAAATCCTTCAGCGAATTTCGCGAACGTTCCAGGGGATGCGCCTTTACTCGCCGGCGCATCCGACCATCCGCAAACAGGCCCAGGACCTCCTGGC
Organism: Desulfuromonas sp. AOP6; assembly: GCF_009731355.2. Lineage (GTDB taxonomy): Bacteria > Desulfobacterota > Desulfuromonadia > Desulfuromonadales > SZUA-540 > SZUA-540. The sequence goes on along the minus strand of NZ_AP022810.1, from coordinate 633,637 downwards.
CGCGCTGGCAGGACTCTTTCTCCACAAGCCCCGCCTGAAACTGGGACTTCTGGACGACACCCTCTTCTTTGACGACGAACTCTTTGCCTACCCTTCTCCTGCCGAAGAAGATGTGGCCAATCTGCTGCGCACCCTGGAGGTGGAAGGTCTGGAATTCATCTCCGGACTTGGGGCCGATGAATTTCTTTCCTTTCTCGATGTCATCCGCCAGGGAGAGACCAAAGGAGAAGAACTGGAATCGGCCCTGCTCAAAAAAGGGGTTCATCACATCCGCCCCACCTCCGTTGAAAAGACGGACGATGACGAATTTGCCCGCAAACCCCGCAAGGTCTACGACCGGGCCCTGCGCGTCATGGAAGATATCTTTCATGATGTGCGCCTGGGCAAAATCCCGTCTTCGGAAGAGGCGATGCAGGCGGTTAAAGGCATGGTCGAAGTCACCCTGTCCGATCCCCACGCCCTTTTCGCCCTCTCCCTCATCAAGGACTACGACAACTACACCTTCACCCATTCAGTCAATGTCTCGGTCATCAGTTTAGCGGTCGGCCGCGCCTGCGGCCTTTCGGCAGAAGAACTGCGCGTTATCGGCCTGGGCGGCATGCTGCACGATTTGGGCAAACTCAAGGTGGACGTCGGCATCATCACCAAGCCCGGCCGACTGACCCAGGGGGAATTCGAACAGATCAAAAAGCATCCCCGCGATGGCGCCGACATCCTGCAGCAGATGAAGGATATCCCCCCGGAGGTCGTCGATATCGCCCTGTGCCACCATCTCCAGTATGACCGCAAGGGTTACCCCGCTGACAACCGCGGCAAGCTCTTGTCCCCCATGGTGGACATGGCGGCCATCGCCGATGCCTACGACGCCATCACCACCCTGCGCTCCTACCAGCGACCGGTGACGCCGCGCCAGGCCATCAAGCTGCTGCGGGATAATGCCGGCACCAGGCTGCACCCCCAGTTTGTCGAACGTTTCATCCAGGCCCTGGGACCCTATCCCGTCGGCAGTCTCGTTCGTCTGCAGAACAATGAGATCGGCCTGGTCACTGCCGTCGGCGGCGCCTCCCGCTCCGCCACCCGGCTGAAAATTCTCTTTGCCTCCGAAGGCAGCAAGCTCGACCCACCTCGGCTCTTCTGTCCGGATTCCGCTGACGAACTGAGTATCGTCGGCGAGGTGGACCCTTTCAGCAAGGGCATCGAAATCGCCGACTATCTGGATTGAAGCAAAGAGGCCGACACATTTCCGTGTCGGCCTCTCTTATAGTCTGGTGAAATCAAAAGGTGTCGGAAAAGGCTTTACACGGTCTTCAGATCGGCGAGTGCCAGGAGTGCAGCCGCCCGCACCACGGCACGGCTGTCGGCAACGGAGGAAGCCAGAGGTTCTTCCGCCTGCGGGAATCCGATTTTTCCAAGGGAGCGTGCCGCGTTGACCACCAGTTCTTCATCGGCATCCTGAAGACAGGCCACCAGGTAAGGGACCAGACGCGCATCGGCGAAGTTCCCCAAGGCGACAGCGGAGTGGACCCGTACCGCCGGATGAGGGTCTTTGAGGTGTTTGACCAGGGCGCCCAAGGTTTTGGGGTGAGCCTTGTTGCCCAGTACCTGCACAGCAGCAGCGCGGATATCGGCGTCAGGATTTTTGAGGGCAGCCAGGAGCAGGGGAAAGATCTGCGGGCTGTCGACACGCTCAAGAGCGATGATGGCCTGAACCTGCTGCCCCCGGTTCCCTTCCTTGAGCATAGCGGTAATGCGGGAGAGAGACCAGGAAGTCTCGACCTTTTCCAGGGCCTGCGACGCGGCTTGACGCACGACCTCCTCAGGGTCTTGCAGAGCCTTCAGCAGCACTTTCTTTCTCAACTCTCCTGCTTCCACAGTCGGGCTCCCAAATCAAGGATTTCATTCCCAGGCAACAGGCTTGGGGTTGCAGGGTACCTTGTCCCTGGACAGCTCATCGGGCTGTGAAAAAACCTAGGTCCCGCGGATTTCGACATTCCACCGCGGCATTCCTTATGTACGGCAGAAAAAATAGCGATGTTTCAAAAAATGGCAATTAACATTAGGACATAGGCTCTAAATAGTCAATAGGGTCGGCCACCGGGTAAAGCAATATCCCTTTTTGTGTTCTGGATCGTTGTGATGAAAAAATTTAGTCTTGCAGCGCCTTGCTGCGGCTCTCTATTTTTGTCGCCATTACCGAATGTGAGCGGGGCCGGGACTGGGGATGGCTGGCATAAATCCTTGAAAAACTAGCTTGTGTAAAAAAGCGGCCGATTTCGCTCAGGAAATCGGCCGCCTGTTTTGCTGACCTACGAACAGAACAGTGCTGTCGCCTGGAAATGGCTATCAGACAGCTATCCCCGTCACCGTAAAGCTGTCGACCCTGAACAGCCCTTGACCGGTGATCCAGCCCACAGCTGTGATCCGCCAGCACGGTACAGCACGCGCACTTACCTCCCCTCCTCTTCAAACTGCAGGTCGGCCATGGCTCTGTACATTTTGAATCGCTTGGCTGTTTCCATGTTTGCTTTTGCCATCAACACCTCGGAGGCCTCCGGGTTGATGCTCTTCAGCACAGTGAAACGATTCTGCTTCGTAGCAAAATCCTCAAAGCGGATGGTCGGCTCCTTACTATCCAGCTGAAGGGGATTTTTTCCTTCGCGGGCCAGGTCAGGATTGAAGCGATAAAGTGGCCAGTGACCTGAATTAACCGCATCCTTGCAACCGTCGATAGCGCTGTCCATTCGGATACCGTGCGCAATACAATGGCTATAGGCAATGATCAGCGAAGGTCCATCGTAGGCTTCGGCCTCAATAATGGCCTTGACCGCCTGTGCGGGATTCGCCAGGGATATCTGGGCGACATAGATGTTGCCATAGGTCATGGCCATCATACCCAGGTCCTTCTTGGACATCGGTTTCCCACCGGCAGCAAACTGGGCGACGGCTCCGAGCGGCGTCGCCTTGGAGGCCTGACCGCCCGTATTGGAGTAGACCTCGGTGTCCATGACGAGGAGATTCACATTCTCTCCGGAGGCGAGAACGTGATCGAGTCCTCCGTAGCCGATGTCATACGCCCAGCCGTCGCCACCAATGGACCACACGGACTTTTTGACCAGAAAATCGGCCAAGGAAACCAGTTGTCCGGCCTCCGCACTGGTACAGTCGGCCATGATTTTCTTGAGCTGGAGCACGCGCTCCCGCTGCGCCTCGATCCCTTCCTGCGTGCCCTGATCAGCGCTCAGGATGGAATTGAAAAGTTCAAGGCTCCCCCCGCAGGCGCTGCAGTCACAGGCGGTTACCCGCTGCAGCAGTTCTCGGGCATATTCGGCGAACTTATCCACCGTCAGGCGCATGCCAAAACCGAACTCGGCGTTATCCTCAAAGAGGCTGTTGCTCCAGGTAGGACCGCGGCCGTCTGCGCGGGGACTCCAGGGGGTAGTCGGCAGATTGCCACCGTAGATGGAGGAACATCCGGTCGCATTGGCGATGTACATGCGATCTCCGAAGAGCTGGGAAATCAGCTTGAGAAAAGGCGTTTCGCCGCAGCCGGCACAGGCCCCGGAGAATTCGAACATGGGATAGAGCAGCTGGCTGCCTTTGAGGCTCGTGCGATTGACCAATGAGCTATCTGTCTCGGGCAGGCTGAGGAAAAAATCCCAGTTCTTGGCTTCCGTCTCACGCAGCGGCAACTGTTCGGCCATGTTGATGGCCCTGAGATTGGCGTCTTCCCTGTTTTTTGCAGGGCAATTATAGACGCAGGCGCCGCAGCCGGTGCAGTCTTCAGGTGCGACCTGCAGCACGAACTTCTTGCCGGCCATGTCCTTGCCCTTGGCGTCGACGCTCTTGAAGGTCGCCGGAGCGCCCTTGAGAACTCCTTCTTCTACAATCTTCATCCGGATGGTGGCGTGAGGACAGACAAAGGAGCAGATACCGCACTGGATGCAGAGTTCTTTATCCCACACAGGGATGCTGGTCGCGATATTGCGCTTTTCGTATCTGGCCGTTCCCGTGGGAAAGGTGCCGTCGCACGGCATGGCGGATACAGGCAGAGTATCCCCCAAACCGGCAGTGATGGTCCCCACCGTCTTGCGGACGAACTCGGGCAGGTCTCCGCTGAGGCCGATCTTCATGGTCAGGACGCTGTCAGCGCCGTCGGGTACCGCGACTTCGTAGACATGCTCAAGGGCCTGGTCGACGGCCTGCTTGTTCATGTCCAGAACCTTCTGTCCTGCTTTGGCATAGGACTTGTCGATGGCATCCTTGATCTCACGGACCGCCTGATCCAGGGGGATGATGTTGGATATCTTAAAAAAAGCAGTCTGCATGATGACATTGATGCGGGGTCCCAGCCCGATTTTCTCTCCCAGATGCACACCGTCAATAACGAAAAACTTGAGCTTTTTGGCGATAATCTGCTGCTGCACCTCGACAGGCAGCTGCGCCCAGACCTCCTCTTTGCCATAGGGGCTGTTGAGCAGGAAAATAGCCCCTTCCTTGGCGTTCTTGAGCATGTCGTATTTCTCAAGAAAACTGAACATGTGGCAGGCCACAAAATCGGCACTGTTAATCAGGTAGGGTGAGGCGATCTTCTCCTTGCCGAAGCGCAGATGGGAGGTGGTGACGGTGCCGGCCTTCTTGGAATCGTAGACGAAATAGGCCTGAACGTTGTTATCGGTGGTCTCGCCGATGATTTTTATGGAGTTCTTATTGGCACCGACGGTGCCGTCACTGCCGAGTCCGAAGAACATGGCGCTGTAGACATTGCGGGGTACCTTGAAAGCAGGATCGTACTTGAGGCTGTTGCCGGTCACGTCATCCTCGATCCCCACAACGAACTTGTTGCGGGGCTCATCCAGGCTCAGGTTGTCGAAAACGGCCTTGGCCATGGCCGGCGTGAACTCCTTGGAACCCAGACCGAAACGGCCGCCCACAATGGTGGGATAACGGGAGAGATGGACCATCTTCTGCTCCATAGCTTCGCCCACGGCTGTACGGATGGCCTGATAGAGAGGCTCACCGATAGATCCGGGCTCCTTGGTGCGATCCAGGACGGCGATCTTGCTCACCGCGGAGGGAAGCGCTCTGGCGAAGGCTTCGGTCGGAAACGGCAGATAAAGGCGAATCTTGAGCAGACCGACCTTCTCACCCCGTGCCACCAGATGGTTGACGAGCTCTTCCACCGTGTCGGCACCGGAACCCATAACCACCAGAACACGCTCAGCATCAGGCACGCCGACATACTCGACCAGCTTGTACTGACGGCCGGTGCGCCCTGCGAACTTGTCCATCTCCGCCTGCAGGATGGCTGGAACCGCATCGTAGAATGTGTTCACGGTCTCACGACCCTGAAAATAGACATCGGGGTTCTGGGCCGTTCCGCGAAGCTTTGGCGCGTCCGGCGAAAGGGCGCGACGACGGTGCTCGAAAACCAGCTCGTCATCGATCATGAAGCGCATGTCGTCGGGGCTGAGTTCCTCGACCTTCTGTACCTCGTGCGAGGTGCGGAATCCGTCGAAGTAATGCAGGAAGGGGATGCGCGCACGCAGGGTCGCGGCCTGGGCAATCAGCGCGAAGTCCATGACCTCCTGGACATTGTTGGAACAGAACATGGCCCAGCCGGTCTGGCGACAGGCCATGACGTCCGAGTGATCCCCGAAGATGGAAAGTCCCTGGGCCGCCAGGGCTCGGGCCGACACATGGAAGACCGTGGGGGTGAGTTCCCCGGCAATCTTGTACATGTTGGGAATCATCAGCAACAGCCCCTGAGAGGCCGTAAAGGTGGTGGTCAGGGCTCCAGCCTGAAGAGCGCCGTGTACAGCGCCGGCGGCCCCACCCTCGGACTGCATCTCGACCACCTTGGGAACGGTACCCCAGATGTTCTTTTCTCCGGCAGCGCTCTTGGCATCCGAGATCTCTCCCATACCGGACGAGGGGGTGATGGGGTAAATGGCGATCACTTCGTTGGTCGCGTGAGCAACATGGGCGGCAGCTGAACAGCCATCAAAGCATGCAGTTTTCCTGTTCATGGTCATTCTCCTGAAAAGCAAAAAATTAAATAAATAGCCAAGCGACGACTCTTGCGTACCGGGATTTCGACTCAGCCGCTACATCAGGCCAAGGTTTCGAATGTCCCGTTAACCGGACAAACCCCGGAAAGCGTGCCGGCCTGAAGATCGAAATACCACCCGTGAAGAGCCAGCCGGCCATCTTCGACACGCTCCCTGATCCAGGGGAAGGTCATCAGATTTTCAAGAGAGAGCAGAATCGCCGCCCTCTCACAGGCATGAACCTGCATTTCGACAGGTTTGTCAGCAAACTCCTGCAGCACCCTCTCCTTGGCCTTTTGGGCGATGCCAACCCAGTTGGCAATAAATGAATGTTCTCCGCATTCACAGACACCGTCCATAAGCCCCCTGATTCCGCCGCACTGGGAGTGACCCATGACGATGATATGTTCAACCTGAAGGTGGCAAACCGCATATTCGAGAGCAGCGCTGACGCCGTGGTGACCAGCATCCGGTTCGCAGGGCGGCACCAGGTTGGCGACGTTGCGCACGACAAACAGGTCGCCGGGCGCGCAATCGGCGAGGATAGCCGGGTCAACGCGCGAATCGCTGCAACCGATCAGTATCGCCTTGGGGTTTTGTCCCTGGCGCAGGCTGTCAAACAACGTCTTGTCCGAACCGAGCCAGTTTTCCTGAAAACGTTTGAATCCGGCAATAAAGCCTTCAATTTCTTGCATTTTCATTCTCCCTTATAAGGTTGGTGACTTTGACCTTTGCCCGTCACGACCAAGCTGGAAAGCGAGCAGGTTCTCCTGCTGAAACTGCGGCGGAACCTTTTGGGCGATGACGTCGTGCCAGAGGGCGGGTGGCATTTCCAGCGCTGTCGACAGAGCGCCGAGCAGCACCGTATTGACGGTCCGGGGATGGCCGGCCTGATGCGCTAAGGCCAAGCCGTCGACCAAATGGGTGTTGGGATAGACCCTGAGCAGCTTGTCCTCAAGATCTGGGGGATAGCTGGCAGTACCGACCGCTACCGGTGCCGGCAGAATACGCTGCCTGTTAACGAAAATGGTGCCGTCTTCGCCCAGCATCGGCAGATAGCGGTATGTCTCCAGCAACTCGAAGCCGAACAGGATATCCGCCTGCCCCTCATGGATCAGCGGCGACAGAACTTTGCTCCCATACCGGACATGCGAGGTCACACTGCCGCCGCGTTGCGACATGCCGTGGATTTCGCTCTTTTTGACATCGTAGCCGGCCAGCAGCAAGGCTTCGGAAAGCAGTTCACTGGCCAGCAGGGTGCCCTGACCGCCAACACCGGCGAGCAGAATATTCCGTACGTCATCTTTCATCGTTAACCTCGATCGCTTCGAATTGGCACAGGTGACGACAGAGCCCGCAACCGCTGCACAGCGAACCGTTGATATGGGCTTTTGGACTCGGGCTGTCCTGTTGCCAGGAAATGGCGGGGCAACCGAGCTTCAGGCAGGCCTTGCAACTACGGCAATGGTCTTCTACCACCTTCAAGGCAGGTGTCGGCGCCGGACCATGTCGCCGATCAAGCATGCAGGGACGTTTGGCAATGACGACAGACAGCTCTTCCCGGGCCATTTCCTGCCGCAGCACCTGTTCCGTCTGCGCCAGATCATAGGGGTCAACCACCTCGACATGCTTGACGCCGAGCACCCGGCATAGCGCCTGCAGGTCGATCGGCGGGCTCTCCACGCCGGCCAAGGTGTAGCCCGAGCCCGGGTTCTCCTGGCGACCGGTCATGGCGGTAACCCGGTTGTCGAGCAACACCACGGTGCCAAGGCCGCCGTTGTAGATCATATCAATCAGACTGTTGATGCCCGTGTGCAGGAAAGTCGAGTCACCCATCACGCCGACCACCTTGGATCGTTCCTGTTGCGGCAGTGCTTTGATGAGACCGGCGGCGTTGCTGATCCCCGCCCCCATACAGACGCAGGTATCCATCGCCGAGAGCGGCGGCAGAAAGCCCAGGGTGTAACAGCCAATATCGCCGGTGACGAACGCGCCCAAACGCTTCAGGGTGTAGAAAACGCCCCGATGCGAGCAGCCGGCGCACATGTTCGGCGGTCTGCCGGGCAATTCCTCCGTATGCTGGTAGGCTGTGGCAGGCCGGCTGCCGTGCAGGGCGCTCTCAAGACGTTCCGGAGTCAGCTCACCGCAGCGGGGGATCAGCTCTTTGCCGCGCACCTCGATGCCCATCGCCTTGACCTGTTCCTCGATGAAGGGATCGAGTTCTTCAATGACGTAGAGTGTTTGGCAACGTGCCGCGAAGTCGCGGATCAGTTGCTTCGGCAACGGATAGACCATGCCCAGTTTAAGGATATGGGCATCGGGGAGCAGTTGCCGCACGTACTGGTAAGCGATCCCCGAGGTGATAATGCCGATATCGCTGCTGCCCTCCTCGACGCGGTTGAACGACTGTTCGCAGGACCAGACCTCCAGAGTATCTATGCGCTCTTCCACCAGAGGATGGCGCTTGCGGGCATTGGCCGGCAGCATCACCATCTTGGCTGGATCCCGCCGAAGACCGGGGGCTGGCAGATCCGCCACCGGCTCCTGTGGGCTAACGACCGACTTGCCGTGCGAAATCCGCGTATTGGAGCGCAGCATCACCGGGGTGTCGAACTGCTCGCTGACCTCGAAGGCCAGACGGGTAAAGGCTCGGGCTTCTTCACTGTCGGCCGGCTCAAACATCGGCACCTTGGCGAACTTGGCATAGTTGCGGCTATCCTGTTCGTTCTGCGAGGAATGCATCTCGGGATCGTCCGCACAGGCCAGCACCAGCCCGCCGCGCACCCCGATATAGGAGAGCGTGAACAAGGGGTCGGCGGCCACGTTCACGCCGACGTGCTTCATGGCCACCAGGGCACGCGCGCCGCCGAAGGATGCGCCAATCCCGACTTCCAGGGCGACCTTTTCGTTGGGAGCCCAGGAGGCGTCAACACCGGGATAGGCGACAAGGTTTTCCAAGATCTCAGTGCTGGGGGTCCCCGGGTAGGCAGAGGCGACCCTGACCCCTGCTTCGTAGGCTCCCCGGGCAATGGCTTCATTGCCCGACATCAGAAAATTCGGCATGATTTCATCCACCCTTCCACTCAGGAGGTCTTCTGCAGATTGGCCAGGGCTTCGTCTGCGGTCTGGTCATAACGCTGCCGCTCCTGTTCAGCCAGCCGCGCCAGCGCCGCGTCGATCGCCGGATATTTGAGCGCCAGGATGCGCGCCGCCAGGATCGCCGCATTACGCGAGCCGTCCACGGCAACCGTGGCGACGGGAACGCCGGGCGGCATCTGCACGGTAGAGAGCAGACTGTCCCAGCCGGAGAGAGGGCCGTTGCCAAGGGGCAGCCCGATCACCGGCAGGCGGGTGTGTCCGGCAATCACCCCGGCCAGATGGGCAGCAACGCCCGCACACCCGATCAGCACCTGCACCCCTTCGGCATGGGCGCGGTCGAGATAGGCGAAGACCTTGTCAGGGGTCCGGTGCGCCGAGGCCACCACGATCTCACTGCGGATGCCCAGTTCGTCCAAGGTGTCGCGAACCTTGATCACTTTGGGCAAGTCGTTGGGGCTGCCGGTGAGAATACCGACCAGGACTTTGTCATCCAGTGCTGCGTTTGTACTGTTCTGTGTCATCTGTTGTTTCTCCTGTTTCGTGTTCTCTAGCGGCTGCCCTCAGCAGCCGGTTGTTGATAGCCATCCAGGCTTCGGTTTGCGGAGGTGACTCCACCAGCAACAGGTCGTTGCTGCCGTCATCCAAACTGCGCAGGGTGTGATAGAGCCTATGGGCATAGGCCTGCGGGCGGCCCGGCATTTTGACAACCCGTGTTTGGTGTGTCGGACAAAAATCGGCGGGCGATTCTTCCAGGGTCATCAGGGCGACCTGCAAGCCCTGCTCCCCGAGCTGCCTTGCTCGTGGCCAAAGGCGATTATGGGGCTCAATCGCCAAAGGCGTTCGGGGTGCATAGTGCGATGGCAACAGGCCCGACGCTCGGATGTCCGACGCGCCCATGGTTCTGTTCGCCGGTCGGCAACCGAGGACCTTGGCGAGCTGACCGCCAGAAATGCCCCCGGGACGCAGCAGGGCCGGTTCCTTCTTTGCCAGGCTCAAGATGGTCGACTCGACACCGACCTGGCAGCTGCCACCATCGAGCACCAGATCGAGACTGTCACCGAATTCATCCCGGACATGGACGGCCCGGGTTGGACTGATGCGACCGAACCGATTGGCGGACGGTGCCGCCAGGCCGCCGCCGAAGGCTTGCAGCAGGTCGAGGGCGAGGGGATGAGCCGGTATCCGCAGGCCAATTGTGTCCTGCCCGCCGGTGACCTCTAGAGGCACCCACGCTGCCTTTTTCAGGATCAGCGTCAGGGGGCCAGGCCAAAAGCTCTCCGCGAGCTTCCATGCGATCGCCGGAATCTCCTGTGCCCATTCGTTCAGCTGTTCGGGTGCGGCCAGGTGGACGATCAGCGGGTGGTCTGCAGGACGCCTTTTGAGTGCAAAGATACGCTGCACAGCTTCCACGTTGGCGGCGTCGGCCCCGAGGCCGTAGACGGTTTCCGTCGGAAAGGAAACCAGCCGCCCCTGGCGAAGCAGGCTGACGGCAGCACTGATCTGACCGTTGGGATCGGCTACGGCACCTGTTTTAGTCCCGGCGGCTGATTGCCGAAAGTCTTTGCCGTTGACAGAAATTCGCATATCAGCCCGTCAGTCGGCGCAGAGCTTCCATGTATTTTTCCTGGGTCTTGCTGATAATGTCAGACGGCAAACCGGGTGCAGGCGGTTCCTTGTCCCAGGCGATCGACTCCAGATAATCGCGAACGTACTGTTTGTCGAAGCTGGCTTGTGGTCGTCCGGCGGCGTAATCTTCGGCCGGCCAGAAGCGGGAAGAATCGGGGGTGAGAGCTTCATCAATCAGCAGCAACTGCCCGTCATCCGTCAGTCCGAACTCGAACTTGGTGTCAGCAATAATGATGCCCCGCTCCAGAGCGTAGTCGGCAGCGAAACGGTACAGCTTCAGACTAATCTCCTGAACGAGCATGGCGATATTTTCTCCAACGATTGCCGATGCTTCAGAGAAGGAGATGTTTTCGTCGTGGCCTGACTCAGCTTTGGTCGAAGGAGTAAAGATCGGCTGGGGAAGCTTTTCCGATTCGCTGAGACCTTCTGGCAGATGGATGTCACAGACCCTTCCGGTGCGGCAATATTCCTTCCAGCCGGAACCGGTAATGTAACCACGCACGATCGCTTCAATGCGTAACGGCTCGGTCTTTCTGACCAGCACAGTGCGTCCGTCCAGTTCCCGGTCGTACCAGTCCAGTTCGGGGTAATAATTGCCGTCCGGGTGACCATCAATGAGGTGATTTGGAACAATATGGGCCGTTTTCTCAAACCAGAAGTTCGACATTTGGGTCAGAATACGCCCCTTGCCGGGAACCGGGTCGGGCATCACGTGGTCGAAGGCGGAGATGCGATCGCAAGCGACAATCAGCAGGTGCCGGTCGTCGGGAGCGTAAACATCCCGAACTTTACCGCGACGATGCAGGTTTAAGCCTTTACCGGACGATGAATAGAGACTGGACATGTTCACGTTAGAGCTCCTCTTGTGGTGGCGAAATAAAAAAAAAGGGGCTGTTAATGCATACATGCATCAACAGCCCCTTTGAGTTTAAAATCCGCCCGAAAGCGGTCCTTAACCAGACTCAGACTTGTGATATTTAATTACGGCACGAGCGGATTATTCCATCTAAAGAGAATGAAGTAACCTGTTCACAGCTTGTCTGTGCGACCATCTGCGACCTATGCCTTTTGGTCGGAAAAAATTAATCGCCCCGAGGATAAAAGTCAAGAACATTTATCATCCCTGGTGTTGGAGGGGAGCTCAGGTACGGCTTCCAGGGAAAAAACGATGAGCCGTTCTCCTGTCACGGTGCTCAGGTCGGTGTGCAGGCTTTTGACCGGAATACCGACAACATCCTTGACGATCGCATCAAGCATGGGACGCCCCTTTTCCAGCAGCGCGTGACGCATTCTCTTGATCAACTCGCGACCGACACTCGCTTCGTTCGATTCGGCCAACTGACACTCCGCCCTTGTCAGCACACCCTTTAACCTGACAATGACCAGATCGTCGATGATGTAGGTCTTCGTTTCCAACGGGCCTCGCCCCATATATTCTTTCTCGAAACGAATAATCGCATCACTAATTTCGGCCTCTAGCTGTCCCTTGGTCTGTGGCATCCTGGAGCCCCTTAGTCAGAATGTGAAGGGATATGACCGGAAATTAGAACGGAATATCGTCATCCGGATTGAAGGGGGGATCGGCGTAATCCTCGTAGGCCGGAGGGCCCGAGGAGGCAGCAGGGGCGGGGCGACTGGAGCGGGGCGCGGCATTGCGCTGCTGTCCCTGATTGGCGTTGTTGTCATCGCCGGCCCGGCCGAGCATCTGCATCTGGTCGGCGACAATCTCGGTGATGTAACGCTTGTTGCCGTCGCGATCGTCGTAGGAGCGCGTCTGAATCTTTCCTTCGATGTAGACCTGTTTGCCTTTGTGCAGATATTTGCCGCAGATCTCGGCGAGCTGACGCCAGGCGACGATGTTGTGCCACTCGGTCTTTTCCTGCGACTGACCGTCGCGGTCTTTGTAGCGTTCGGTAGTGGCGATGGTGAAATTGGCCACGGCCGCCCCGGAGGGGGTGTAACGCAACTCAGGATCTTTGCCCAGGTTGCCGACAAGAATGACTTTGTTCACGGACATAAAAAAGGCCTCCAAAAAGGGGAATGGGGCGAGTTTACCCAAAATACCCAGGGGTGTAAAGGCCTTTACCGAAAAAGGTTTGACTCCCTGCCGCCATCTCTCGTACACTCACCTATTCAATAAGTTAGGAGTCTGGCAGCATGTTTCGCACCTTGATCTTCTGGATCGTTTTCATCCCCTGGACCCTTTTCGTCATCGTAACCGGAGTCCCTCTTTCCTTCATCAATCCGGACTGGCTCCACGCCTACGCCAAAATATGGGCCCGCTTCGGTCTCGTTCTCATCGGGGGCCGGCTCATCGTGGAGGGCACCGAAAACCTCGACGCCTCCCGACCCGTCGTTTACATGCCCAACCACCAGAGCAACGTCGATATTCTGGCCCTTTTCGCCGGCATTCCCGGGCAATTCCGCTGGATGGCCAAGGAGGAACTCTTCCGCATCCCTCTTTTTGGCTACGCCATGGCTCGTACCGGCTATATCCCCATCAATCGCTCCGACCGGCGCCAGGCCGCCAAAAGCATGGCCGTGGCGGCGCAGCGCATCGCCGCCGGCACCTCGGTGGTTATCTTCCCCGAGGGGACACGATCGGAAGACGGTCGTCTACTCCCTTTCAAAAAGGGCGGCTTTCTGCTCGCCCTCTCCGCCCAGACGCCTATCGTTCCCGTCGCCATCGACGGTAGCCGCGACGTCATGCGTAAAGGTCGGCTGACATTTAAACCCGGCGATATCCACATCCGCTTCTTTCCCGCAATTGTTACGGCGGGACGGCATACGGCCGACCGGGACCACCTTATGGATGAGGTGCGGCAGCCCATCGCCACCGCCCTGGGACAGCCGGTCGAGGATTCGGCGGCATGAGTCTCCACGCCCCTCTGCATCCCGATGCCCTGCGCCTGCTCCCTTTGGGCGGACTCGGCGAAATCGGTCTGAACATGATGGCCGTCGAATGCCGCGGCGACATCCTCCTCATCGACTGCGGCCTGATGTTCCCGGAAGCCTACATGATGGGGATCGACCTGGTCATCCCCGACGTCACCCCCTTGCTGGAACGGGTGAAGGACATCCGCGGGCTGGTGCTGACCCACGGCCACGAGGATCACATCGGCGCCATTCCCTTTCTGCTCGACACCCTGGGCAATCCACCGATCTTCGGGACACCCCTCACCCTCGGGCTGCTGCAGAACAAGCTTGACGAACACCATCTGCTCGAAAAGGCGAGCCTGAACCCCATCGAACCCGGCGTGGCATTCACCCTGGGATGTTTCGGCATCGAGCCCTTCCGGGTTGCCCACTCCATCGTCGATGGCGTCGGCTTTGCCATTCGCACCCCGGCCGGCCTCGTCGTTCATACGGGCGACTTCAAGCTGGATCTGACCCCCGTCGACAGCCAGCCCACCGACCTGGCCCGCCTGGCGGCTTACGGAAAAGAAGGCGTCCTGCTGCTGCTGGCCGACTCCACCAACGTAGAAAAAGAGGGTTATACCCTGTCGGAACGCACCGTGGGCGAGGCCCTGCAGGAGATCGTGCCGCGCTGTCCGGGCAAGGTACTGGTCTCCACCTTTTCCTCCAACATCCACCGCATCCAGCAGGTGGCCGACGCCGCTGTAGCCGCGGGGCGCCAGATTCTGGTCATCGGCCGCAGCATGGTGGCCAACATCGCCATCGCCCGCCAGCTCGGCTATCTGCAAATGCCTGACGACATCCTCGTCGACGTCGGCCAGGCCCGCCATCTGCCGGCGGACAAGCTGCTCATCATCGCCACCGGCAGCCAAGGGGAGCCTCGCAGCGCGCTCTCACGCATCGCCCTGGATGACCACAAACAGATCAAGCTGGAGCAGGGCGACACGGTTATCCTCTCCTCCAAGTTCATCCCCGGCAACGAGAAGGCCATCAGCGAAGTGATCAACCATCTTTACCGGCGCGGTGCCGAGGTCTTCTATGAAAGCACCAGCGAGATCCACGTCTCTGGTCACGCCAGCCGGGAAGAACTTAAACTGGTGCACTCCCTGATTCGGCCGCGCTATTTCGTGCCTGTCCATGGCGAATATCGTCACCTGGTCAAACATGCCCAGCTCGCCCAGTCCATGGGCATGGCTCCGTCGAATACTCTGGTGCTGGAGAACGGTACCCCCCTGGTCCTCTCCCGCAACGGCGTCACCCTGGAAGGGAAGGTGGAAACGGGACGGGTTTTCATCGACGGCAAAGGGGTTGGCGACGTCGGCACCATGGAACTGCGCGACCGCAGCCATCTGGCCAACCATGGCCTGGTGGTGGTTCTCCTGGCCCTCAACCAGGCCAGCGGCCGCGTCATCTACGGCCCAGAGCTCTTCAGCCGCGGCTTCGTGCCGGAAGAGGAGAGCCGTCCCTATCTGGACGAGGCCGCGCAGGCCGTCAGCGCCATGCTGGCAGAACACAGCCTGGCCGCCATGACCGACTGGGAGGAACTGCGGGTGGAAGTGCGCAAGACCCTGCGCCGTTTTTTCAACAAGACCATCGACCGCCGACCTCTTATTTTGCCTGTCATCCTCGAACTCTGACCGGCGGTCATCGCCATTTCCCACCGTTGCCGCGACTGACTTCAGGCGAACGTTAAAGGAACTTCTTCATGACTCTACTTCAGGCCATTTTCCTCGGCTTTATCCAGGGCCTCAGCGAATTTCTCCCCATCTCCTCCTCGGGGCACCTGGCCATTGCCCAGCACTACATGACGGACTTTCATCAGCCGGGCGTCCTCTTCGACGTGCTGCTGCATGTCGGCACCATGGTCGCCGTCATCTTCTACTTCCGCCGCGAGATCATCCTGCTGGCTATCTCCCCCTTCCGCAGCGACGAAGAGGCTGCCATCTACCGGCGCCTGCTGCTGCTCCTGATCGCCGCCAGCGTGCCAACGGCCATCATCGGCCTGACCTTTCAGGACTTCTTTGAGGGACTTTTTGAAAACATGGTCGTGGTCGGTTCGATGCTGCTGGTCTCGGGTATACTGCTCTTTCTGGCTGAACGCTTTCGCCGGCAGGGGCGCAAGGAGGCGGCTCTCACGCTGTCCGATGCCCTGGTGGTCGGCGTCGTACAGGGGCTGGCCATCATTCCGGGCATTTCACGCTCCGGCTCGACCATCGCCACCCTGCTTTTTAAAGGAGTCGATGGTGAGACGGCGGCCCGTTTTTCCTTTCTCATGGCCCTGCCCGCCGTTTTCGGCGCCGCCCTGCTTTCTCTGCGGGACCTATCAGCCGTTCCCGCCGGCGACCTTCCCCTTTACCTGGCTGGCGCGGGAATTGCATTTATTACGGGATTGCTGTCCATCCATTTCCTGATGGCCATCATCCGTCGCCGCCGGCTCTTCTATTTCGCCATCTACTGTTGGCTGGTCGGGAGCCTGGTTCTGACTCTCTCCCTGTAGCGAGGTTTTCACCCTTATGAGCCCAGAAACAAAAACCCTCTTTCGGGAGCATCTCAAGAAGGAAATCGCCGGTGTCTTCTGGCTGGCGGCCGGCATTTTCCTGATCCTGTGCCTGATCTCCTTCGACAGCCGCGACCCGTCCTTCAACAATAACCTCGACCCGACCCTGGTCCGCAATTACGGCGGCGTGGTGGGAGCTCACCTGTCCGATCTGCTGCTGCAGGCCTTCGGCCTGGTCTCGCTGCTGCTGCCTCTGGCCTGCCTGCTCTTTGCCTGGCGCCTTCTCAAATTCCGCGACGTCAAGGTGCGGATCTACAAGGGGACGGCCTTTCTGGTGCTGCTGCTCTCCCTGTGCGCTCTCATCGCGCTACGTTTTTCCAAGGTATCCTTCTTCGGCCAGCCGATCAATGAGGCCGGTGGCGCCGCCGGACGCGTTCTCGCCGACACCTTGTCGAGCTACCTCAACCCGGCCGGCGCCGCCATCTTCCTGAGCGTCTTCTTCCTGGTATCCCTCATGCTGGCGGCCCGTTTCTCCATGGTCCTCTTTCTCGAAGGGATGCTCGAACGCTTTGCGGCCCGCCTGGAAAAAAAACGGGAGGCCCGGCTGGCCCGCAAGAAGCAGCGCGAAGCGGTCAAAAAGGAAAAAATGGAGTCGGCTCCGCGCATCTCACCCCCGACCTTCCGGCCGGCGCCTCCTCCCAAACCCGTCAAAAAGAAGGCGAAGGAGGTCAAGGAAAGCCCGCAGGAGGCCTTTGATTTCCTGGAACCTTCGGGGACCTACCACAAGCCGACCCTCACCCTGCTCGACCATGAGGGGGAGCCGCCGAAGCCGGTGGACAAGGAGGCGCTCATGATGAACGCGCGCATCCTGGAAACCAAATTGAAGGATTTCAACGTCGACGGCGAGGTGGTGGAGGTCAAGCCCGGCCCCGTGGTGACCATGTACGAGTTCGCCCCGGCCCCCGGCGTCAAGGTCAACAAAATCGCCGGTCTCTCCGATGACCTCACCATGGCGCTGAAGGCCCTCTCCATCCGCATCGTCGCCCCCATCCCCGGTCGCGGCGTCGTCGGTATCGAGATTCCCAACAAGGAACGTGAGACCGTCTACCTCAAGGAGATCATCGACTCGGAGGAATTCCAGAAATCGGGTGGACGCCTGCCCATGGCTCTGGGCAAGGACATCTTCGGTCGTACCGTGGTGGCCGATCTGGCCAAGATGCCCCATCTGCTGGTAGCCGGTTCCACCGGCAGCGGCAAGTCGGTATCCATCAACACCATGATCCTTTCCCTGCTCTACCGCGCCACACCTGAAGACGTGCGCATCATCATGGTCGACCCCAAGATGCTGGAACTCTCCATTTACGAGGGCATCCCCCATCTGCTGCTGCCCGTGGTGACCAACCCCAAGAAGGCGGCACTGGCCCTGGCCTGGGCGGTACGCGAGATGGAGCGGCGCTACAAGCTCATGTCCGACAAGGGCGTGCGCAACATTGACGGCTACAACAAGAAAATCGCCAAGGAAGAAAGAGAAAAAGAGCTGCAGAAGAGCCAGGAAAAACTGGTCGTCGAGACGATCGACGCCGATGAGGAGGCACTGCCGGAGATCGAGATGATCGACGGCGAGGAGCTCGAGCACGGTCACCTCCCCTTTATCGTGGTCATTGTTGACGAACTGGCCGACCTGATGATGGTCGCTGGCCGCGAGATCGAGGAATCAGTGGCCCGCCTGGCCCAGATGGCGCGTGCCTCGGGCATCCATCTCATCCTCGCCACCCAGCGCCCCAGCGTCGACGTCATCACGGGGCTCATCAAGGCCAACTTCCCCACGCGCATCTCCTTCAAGGTCTTTTCGCGCATCGACTCGCGCACCATCCTCGACTCCATGGGGGCAGAAACCCTGCTCGGCATGGGGGACATGCTCTTTCTCCCCCCCGGTACCGGCGCCTTGCAGCGGGTCCACGGAGCCTTCGTCTCTGAGCTGGAAGTGCAGCGGGTAGTCGATTTCCTTAAGCGACAGGGCTTGCCCGAATACGACAAATCGATTCTCGAAGCGCCCCCCGCTTCCGAAGGGAGCGGCAGCGACGACGAGGATGGCTATGACGAAAAGTGGGATGAGGCCCTGGCCATGGTGGCCGACACGCGGCAGGCTTCCATCTCCATGCTGCAGCGACGTCTGCGGGTGGGCTACAACCGTGCTGCACGCATGATCGAAAAAATGGAACAGGAAGGGATCGTCAGCCCCTCCGACGGCACCAGTAAGCCACGTGAAGTTTTCGTCAACAAAATAGGCAGCTGACATCCCAAGGCCTGGCATTGAAAAGCACTTGTAACTTGCTATTCTTTACAGCTCTACCTTCCGCTATCTGCAAAGGCCGCTAAGACGTGAATCAGGACGAACTCCACAAACTGCTGAGGGCCATTCGTGACCAGCACCTCTCCATCGACGACGGAATGGCGCGGCTGCGTTCTCTCCCCTTTGAAGATATCGGCATCGCCCAGATCGACCACCACCGCGAGCTGCGCCAGGGCGCTCCCGAGATTATCCTGGGCGAACGCAAGACGGCGGCACAGCTGCTGGCCATCGTCGGCAAGATGGCGGAGCGGGGGAGCAACGTGCTGGTGACACGCCTGCCGGCCGATTGCGCCGAATCGCTGCAAACATCCTTCCCGCAGGGGGACTACGACGAACTCGCCCGCACCTTCACCCTGATACAGAAACCGCAGACCTCCCGACCAACAGGATCGGTCCTGGTGGTCTGCGCCGGCACCTCCGACCTGCCGGTGGCCCGCGAGGCCAGTGTTACCGCCCGCATGCTCGGCCTGCAGGTCGAGGAGGTGGTCGACGTCGGCGTGGCCGGCATCCACCGTCTGCTGGCGCGCACCGACCAGCTGCAAAAGGCCGCCGTGATCATCGTCGTCGCCGGCATGGAAGGCGCCCTGCCTTCGGTGGTGGGCGGCCTCGTGCGCGTGCCGGTCATCGCCGTACCCACTTCCGTCGGCTACGGCGCCGCCTTCGGCGGGGTGGCGGCCCTGCTCGGCATGCTCAACTCCTGCGCCAGCGGCGTCACGGTGGTCAACATCGACAACGGCTTCGGCGCCGCCTTTGCCGCCAGCCGCATCATCAAAACGACACCCGCATGAACATACTCTATCTCGATCCCTTTTCCGGCATTTCCGGCGACATGTTTCTCGGCCTGATGGTCGACCTCGGCGTCGACCTGCAGGCTATCGAGGCGGGACTTTCCACGCTGCCCATCCAGGGCTGGCAACTGCGAAGCAGCCGCCAGCAGCGCCGGGGAATCACGGGCACCAAGGTCGATGTCCTCTTTGAGGAGTCGCACCATCACCGCACCTGGGCCGACATCGACCGCATGCTGGCGCAAAGTCCGCTGCCCGTCGCGACCCGGGAGTTGGCCCGGCGCATCTTCCGCCGGGTGGGCATAGCCGAGGCGAAAGTCCATGGCGTCGACCTCGCCGACGTCCATTTCCACGAGGTAGGCGCCATCGACTCCATCGTTGACATTGTCGGCGCCGCCATCGCTCTGGAGCAGCTGCCCATCGATAAAATTCTCTGCGGCCCATTACCCATGAGTCACGGCACCGTCCACTGCGCCCACGGCGCCATCCCCCTGCCGGCGCCGGCTACCCTGGAGATTCTCCAAGGGCTGCCCATCGTCGACGGCCGCTGCGACAAGGAGCTGGTGACCCCCACCGGCGCCGCCATCGTTGCCGAAATCGCCCGTTTTGCCCCCCTGGAGGCCATGACGGTAGTACGCACCGGCTATGGGGTCGGCAGCCGCGACCTGGCGGATCGCCCCAACCTGCTGCGGGGCATCCTCGGCCGCACTGCTGCCGAGAGCAGCGCCGAAAGCGACTACGTCGGCGTTCTGGAGAGTCACCTCGATGACATCAACCCGGAATGGCTCGGCGCCCTCATGGAGCGCCTGCTCGTTGCGGGAGCCCTTGACGTGGCCTTCTCTCCCCTGCAGATGAAAAAAAACCGCCCCGGCGTCGGCCTCACCGTTGTCGTACCGGCTGCGCGGAGCGAAGAGCTGGCCGCCCTGCTCCTGCGTGAGAGCAGTGCCAGCGGCGTGCGCCTGCAGCAGGTACGACGCCTCAAGCTCCCCCGCGAGCAGCGTTGCCTCGACACGGCGCTGGGACCGGCTGAGGTCAAACTTTTTTACCAGGACGGACGGCTGCTGCGCGTCACCCCCGAGTTCGACAGCTGTCAGCGCCTGGCCCAAAGCAGCGGTCTGCCTCTGCCGGAAGTCTATCGACTGGTGGAGCGCGCTGCCGACCACCTTTTTTCCATGGAGACGCAATAAGCTGTGCGACCTTTTGTCCTCTTTCTGTCCAGCAACGCCGGTCTCGGCTACTCACCCTTCGCCCCCGGCACCGTCGGCACCCTGGCCGGCATCCCCGCCTTCTGGCTGCTGGCATCGCTGCCGCCGGGCCTCTATGCCCTGACCTGGACGGCCCTGCTCTTTCTCTCCTTCTGGGCCGCCGGCGAGGCGGGCAAGCACTATGGCGTGGTGGATGATGGCCGCATCGTCATCGACGAGTTGGTCGGCTACCTGGCGACGGTGGCCTTTCTCCCCTTCTCCTGGACAGCTGCCATCGCGGGTTTTCTGCTTTTCCGCTTCTTCGACATCAGCAAAATACCGCCGGCCTCCTGGTTCGACCAAAAAATGAAAAACGGCTACGGGGTCGTGCTCGACGACGTTGTCGCCGGCATCTACGGCGCCATCGCCTTGCGCATTTTTCTCCACCTCTTCGAAACCACTCTCAAGGGATAACATAGACCGCCATGAATATCGCGGTACTGACCATCGGAGATGAACTCCTCAGCGGTGAGCTGGCCGACACCAACACCCAGCGCATCGCCCGCCAGTTGAGTCCTCACGGCTACGGACTGCGGGAATCCCTCAGCGTGGGCGATGACAGAGGGGATATCGAAGAGGCCCTGGCAGCTCTGGCCGCCAGAATGGACGTCGTCATCGTCACCGGCGGGCTCGGCCCCACGGTCGATGATCTCACGGCCGCCGCCGCCGCGCATGTCTTTGGTCTGCCCCTGGAACGAAACGACGAGGCCCTCTCGCTGATTCGTCAGCACTTTGCCCGCCTGGGCGTCAACATGCACCCTCGCAACGACAAGCAGGCCATGCTGCCCCGGGGCGCCGCCCTCATCCCCAACCCGAAAGGCTCGGCACCGGGATTCAGCCTGACCCGCCACGACGCCTTTCTCTTTTTCCTCCCTGGCGTACCGGCGGAGATGGCCACCATGTTGGATGAGTCCGTGTTGCCGGCTCTGAGGCAACGCCAGGGCGGCCAGCCCCCCCGCCAGGAAAAACTGTTCCAGGTTTTCGGGCTGTCCGAACCACGGGTGGAGGAACTGCTGAGCCGGAACACCCTTCCCGACGGGGTCCAGCTGGCCTTCGGCGTCGACTTCCCACTGGTCATCGTCAAATTGCGCAGCGCCCGTCCTGATGCGGCCGAGTTGCTTACGCGGGGGGAGTCGCAGGTGCGGCAGGTTCTCGGCGACTTCGTGGTCGCTGCAGGCGGCCAGACTCTGGCCGAAAACGTCGCCCGCCAGCTCACCGACTCGGGTTCCACATTGGCGCTGGCTGAATCCTGCACCGGCGGCCTTATCTCCACATGGCTGACGAACCTACCCGGTGCTTCGGCCTTTCTGGAACGCAGTGCCGTCACCTACGCTAACTCGGCGAAGCAGGATTGGCTGCAGGTACCGGAACAGGTCCTCAGCGAGCAGGGTGCCGTCAGCGAAGCCTGCGCCCTGGCCATGGCCGCCGGCATCCGCGGCGCCGCCGGCACCCGCCTGGGCGTCGCCGTCACCGGCATCGCCGGCCCCGAGGGCGGCACGGCGCAGAAGCCCGTCGGCACCGTCTTCATCGCCCTCAGTGCGGCGGATAGGGAAGAAGCCAGAGGCTACCGCTTCCACGGCAACCGCGAGCAGGTGCGCATCCTGGCCGCCTGCATGGCCCTCGACTGGATCCGTCGCTACCTGCTGACGAGACCAGCAGCAGAACTTACGGCGCCTGAAGAACCGCGCTGACGAGGCCGGATCACAGCGGCTGACAGGGGAAACAGGTATGGGCAGACACAGCTCCACCACCCGCTCCACGAAAATTCTGACGGGCATAACCGCAGGCGCCGTCCTGACGGCCCTGGTGCTCCTGCCGATGTCGGCACAGAGCCCGCCTGCCAGGTTTGCTGCGGCGGTCCTTCTCGGTCTGAGCCTACTCTCCCTCTTGCTCACCACTCGCTTCCTGGGACGCCTTAACCACCACCACAGCACGCTGGAACAGGAAACCACGCACTGGCGGGAGCAGGCCGGTCAACAGGAAAAAAGCGCCCGCATCGCCCAGAAACGCTACCGGCAAATCCTGGATCACGCCGGCGATGCTATCTTCTTTATCCATCCCGAAAGAGGTACCCTGGTTGAAGTCAACCGCCAGGCCGAAAAACTGCTGGGTTACAGCGCCGAAGAAATCCCTCACCTTTCTTTGTCCGTCCTCTTCCCCGGTTCCCACCATCGCCGCTATGTACGCCTGGTCAAACGGGTACTCAGGAATGGGTATGGAGAGGAGTCCAATTTGACCTTCCGCCGCCAGGACGGCAGCCAATTTGTCGGTGCCGTCCATGCCCGCCTGGGTGAAATGGGGGAAGACACCCTCGTTCACGGCGTGCTCAGAGACGTCACTGAAGTCAAGCGCATTGAGACGGAACTGCGGCAGAAAAACCAGGACCTGCTCCTCATCAACAGAATTGCCAGCCGCGCTGCCGTCAGCCACGATCTGGACGAAATGCTGGCGATCATCTTGAGCGAAGTGACCCAGGCCATGGCTGCCGATGGCGGCGGTATCTATCTGCTCCGCCATGAGCGGACGGACATGGACCTGCGCGTTCACCAGGGCATCGAAGATACTGTCCTCGCCGAACTTCGCGCCCTCTCGCCGGGAGAAGGGCTGGCCGGGAGGGTAGCCATCAGCGGCCATCCCCGCGCCTCGGCCAACCTGCAGAAAGACTGCCGGCTGGCCTCGCCGGCGGTGCGGGAGGCCGGCTGGCATGGCTTTCAGGCCATCCCCCTGACCGCCCAGGACAGGACGCTGGGCATTCTCTTTGTTTTTACACGCTCCAAGCGCGTCTTCAGCCGCGACCAGGTACAGCTGCTGATGACTATCGGTCGCCACCTGGGCACGGCCGTCGAAGGAGCCGGCCTGCTGGATGCCCTGCGCTGGCAGGTCCGCCTGACCGAAGCCAGCAGCCGTGAACTGGAACGCTCCCGTCAGACGCTGCGGGAGCACCTGAGCCGGGTGGAGGAGTCGAACCGCACCCTGGCGCGAATCGATCGCATGAAGAGCAACTTCCTCGCCCTGGCTTCCCACGAACTGCGCACTCCCCTGACCTGCGTTCTTTCCGGGGCGGAAATGCTTGAAGGACGCCTGCAACGCTGCGTCGACCAACAGGGTGAACAGATTCTCAACATCATTCACCAGGGCGCCAGACGATTGACGAGCATCGTCGAAGATCTGCTGGAAGTCGCGCGCATCGAATCCCAAGACATTTATCTGGCCAGGGAGGCGGTACATCTGCCGACCCTGCTTCAGGAGGTCGGCTCGACCTTCGCCCCGGTCATGGCCGCGCGGAAACTGTGCTACCAGGTGGCTGAACTGCCGGATATGGCCTGTGTCTGCGGCGACAGCCATCATCTGAAAAAGGCGTTCCAGCGTCTGGTGGAAAATGCCGTCAAGTTCACCCCGGAAGGGGGCTGGGTGCGGATCAGCGCTGGGCCCATCTCTCACGAAGAACTCCGCTGTCGGGAGCAGGAGCTGCGAAAGTTTTCATCCTCCTTCTTTGACCGGGCCGGCCAGAAGCCGATGATTCGCGTCTGCGTTGAAGATAGCGGTGTCGGCATCGCTCCGGAGGAACATGTCCAGGTCTTCGACAAGTTCTACGAGGTGGGGGATATCACCGAACACTTCACCTCCACCACCCGGTTCGGCGGCAAGGGAGTCGGCCTCGGGCTGACCCTGGTCAAAGGAATGGTGGAGGCCCACGGCGGCATGATCTGGGTAGAAAGCGACGGAACCACAGAAAAGGGCAGCGCCTTCCATGTGCTGCTGCCGATGGAAGAGAGCGGGGGCCTCGCCCCGGCATAGAGGCTGTCATGAACAGTGATACCGTCATGCCCCTGGTGAGGGCCTTTCTGGCCATCCCCCTGAATAAGGAAGTCCGTGAGGCACTGACCGATCTGCAGAAGAACCTGGGGGCGGATTGGCCGGGAGTGCGCTGGACAGGGCCCGACCATCTGCATCTGACCCTCCGGTTTTTCGGAGATCTTCCCGAAGAATGCCTTGAAAAAATAGGGGAAGTTATGCTATCGGTTAAGTCTTTCACTGCCCCGTTTTCGGCGCCTGTCCGTGGCATCGGTGCCTTTCCGTCCACGACGCGGCCACGGGTGATCTGGGCAGGAGTTCAGGGAGGAGCCCCCCTGGCTTCGCTCTATGTTCAACTGGAAAACGGCCTGTCCGGCATCGGCCTCCCCCCTGAAGAGAGGCCTTTTACCCCGCACCTGACCCTGGGGCGCTGCCGGATCCCTTTTGCCGGCGCC
The DNA here is from genome assembly GCF_009731355.2 of Desulfuromonas sp. AOP6. Lineage (GTDB taxonomy): Bacteria > Desulfobacterota > Desulfuromonadia > Desulfuromonadales > SZUA-540 > SZUA-540. Next base: position 608,820 of record NZ_AP022810.1, on the reverse strand, counting down.
GCGAAAGTGCTGAGCCGCTTTCGCAACACCGACCTCGGCAGCCTGAACATTGACCGACTGATCCTGTACGAAAGCCGACTGGGCCCGGATGGTGCCACGCATATCCCACGAAAATGCGTGACACTGGGCTGAGAAAGCCATTCGCCTCTGACAACACCGGCTCGAAAAAGGCCGGCTCAACACTTTCAACGATGGAAAGGGAAAACCATGGCGGACAAAAACCGCGCGCAAGCTATCGATTTGGCCATGAGCCACATAGAGAAACAGTTCGGCAAGGGCAGCATCATGCGCCTGGGTGAGGACGCCATCCTGCCCGATGTGCAGACCATTTCCACCGGCGCGCTGGGACTGGACATCGCCCTGGGCGTCGGCGGCATCCCCAAAGGGCGCATTATCGAGATTTTCGGGCCCGAATCTTCCGGCAAAACCACCCTGGCCCTGCACATTGTCGCCGAAGCCCAGAAGAAGGGGGGCATCGCCGCCTTTGTCGATGCCGAACACGCTCTCGACATCCACTACGCCCGCAAGCTTGGCGTCAAGACCGATGACCTGCTCGTTTCCCAGCCCGACACCGGCGAACAGGCTCTCGAAATCACCGAAGTGCTGGTGCGCAGCGGCGCCATCGACGTGCTGGTCGTCGACTCGGTGGCCGCCCTCGTCCCCCGCGCCGAGATCGAAGGCGAGATGGGCGATTCGCACATGGGCCTGCAGGCCCGCCTTATGTCCCAGGCCCTGCGCAAACTCACCGGCACCATCAGCAAGTCCAACTGCTGCGTCATCTTCATCAACCAGATCCGCATGAAGATCGGCGTCATGTTCGGCAACCCCGAAACGACCACCGGCGGCAACGCCCTCAAGTTTTACGCCTCCGTGCGCATGGACATCCGCCGCATAGCCTCCCTGAAACAGGGACAGGACGTCATCGGCAACCGCACTCGGGTCAAGGTCGTCAAAAACAAGGTGGCGCCACCCTTCAAGGAAGCCGAATTCGACATCATGTACGGGGCCGGCATCTCCCGCGAGGGGGACATCGTCGATCTCGGCGTCGAGGCCAGCGTCATCGACAAGAGCGGCGCCTGGTTCTCCTACGGCGATGAGCGCATCGGCCAGGGACGCGAGAACGCCAAGCAGTTCCTCAAGGATCACCCGGAGACGGCGGCTGAGATCGAAGAGAAGATCCTCACCCATTACGGCCTGAAAAAGACGGAAGCGGCTGTAGAAAAGGCTTAAGGTATGGAACTGAACGAAATCCTGGCCGTGGCCATGAAGGCCAGAGCCTCCGACATTCACATCAAGGCGGGGCTGCCTCCTATCTACCGCATCGACGGCAGTCTGCGTCCGCATCCGAAGGTGGCCCGTATCGAGCCGGAGACCACCAGGAAGATGGCGCTGGAGATCATGAACGAGCGCCAGCGCGCCCACTTCGAAGAGATGCACGAGCTCGACCTATCCTACGGCGTACCGGGATTGGGGCGCTTCCGCGTCAATGTCTTTGCCCAGCGCGGTTCTGTCTCCATGGTTCTTCGTTCCATTCCCTACGACGTCAAGGATATGGACGAACTTCAGCTGCCGCCGGTACTCAAAAAGCTGGCGATGGAACCCCGCGGCCTCGTTCTGGTCACTGGCACCACCGGCTCGGGCAAGTCGACCACCCTGGCTTCGATGATCGACCATATCAATGCCCACCGGACGGCGCACATCATCACCATTGAGGATCCCATCGAGTACCTGCACCGTGACAAGAAGAGTATCATCAACCAGCGCGAAATCGGCCTGGACACGGTGAGCTTCGATGTCGCCCTCAAAAGCGCCCTGCGCCAGGATCCCGACGTCATCCTGGTCGGCGAAATGCGCGACTACGAGACCATCGAAACCGCCCTGACCGCCGCCGAGACGGGGCATCTGGTGCTGTCTACCCTGCACACCCTTGACGCCCCCGAGACGATCAACCGCATTGTCGGCGCCTTCCCCCCGTACCAGCAGCGACAGATTCGCCTGCAGTTGGCCGCGATTCTGAAGGGGGTCGTCTCCCAGCGTCTGGTCCCCCGGGCCGACGGCAAAGGGCGAGTGCCGGCCGTGGAAGTCATGGTTTCCACCGCCCGCGTGCGCGAACTCATCGACGACAAGGAAAAGACGAAGCTGCTACGGGACACCATTCAGCAGGGCTACGTTTCCTACGGCATGCAGACCTTCGACCAGTCCCTCATGGGACTGCTGCAGCGCAAGCTCATCACCTACGACGAAGCGCTGCGGCAGAGCTCCAATCCCGACGATTTCAAACTCAAGCTTTCGGGCATCTCCAGCACCTCCGACCTGACCTGGGACGCCTTTGAGAAAGGGGGGGGCGAGAAGTCGGCCGAGGGCTCCGGGGATTCCATCGAAATTGAGCGGTTCTGAGGCCATGGCCGCCGCCCTGCGGCTGCTGGCCTTAAGGGGGCGCAGCGAAGAGGAACTGCGGGGGAAACTGCGACGCAAAGAATTCTCCGAGCAGGACATCGCCGCCTGCCTGGAGCGCTGCCGTCAGTTGGGCTATCTCGACGATGAACGCTTTGCCGAAGAGCGGGCTCGCCTGCTGCTCAGCCAGGGGCGGGCGACGGGCAAGCGCCTGCTCCTCGAACTGCAGCGCCTCGGCATCGAGGAAGGTCTGGCCCGCCAGGCTCTTGAGACGGCCCGCACGGAACACGATGAAATGGGGCTGTTGACAGACCTGCTCGACAGACGTTTCCCCCAGTTTGACTACCAGAGCGCAGATGACCGGCAGCGTCGCCGGGTGATTCATTATTTCATGCGCCGCGGCTTCACCTTCACCGACGTGATGGCCGCGGTCCAAAAGAAAGGGTAAGACAGATTCCATGATAACCGGCAACGACATTCGCGCCCGCTTTCTCAAGTTTTTCGAGGACCGCGGCCATACGGTGGTCTCTTCCTCCTCCCTGGTTCCCCACAACGATCCGACCCTCCTCTTCACCAACGCCGGGATGAACCAGTTCAAGGATCTTTTTCTCGGCCGCGAGAAACGCCCCTACGTGCGGGCCGCTTCCTCGCAGAAATGCGTGCGTGCCGGCGGCAAGCACAACGACCTCGAAAACGTCGGCCGCACCGCCCGCCACCACACTTTCTTCGAAATGCTCGGCAACTTCTCCTTCGGCGATTATTTCAAGAAAGAAGCCATCGCCTTCGCCTGGGAATTCCTCACCGTCGACCTGAAGCTGGACAAAAGCCGCCTCTACGTCACCGTCTTCACCGATGATGACGAGGCCGCCGACATCTGGCACGAGCAGGAAGGTGTACCGCGGGAGCGCATCTATCGTTTCGGTGAGAAGGATAACTTCTGGTCCATGGGGGACACCGGCCCCTGCGGCCCCTGCAGCGAGATTTTCTGGGACAACGGCCCCGAAGTCGGCTGCGGCAGTCCCGACTGTGCCGTGGGCTGCGACTGCGACCGTTACATGGAGATCTGGAACAACGTCTTCATGCAGTTCGACCGCAGCGCCGACGGCACCCTCACTCCCCTGCCGAAACCTTCCGTCGACACCGGCATGGGTCTGGAGCGCATCACCACGGTCATGCAGGGGGTCAAATCCAACTACGACACCGACCTGCTGCGCACCCTCATCGCCTACGTCGAAGACCTTGCCGGCAAACGCTATGGTGCCGTCACGAGCGACGATGTCTCCATGCGGGTCATCGCTGACCACAGCCGAGCCACCGCCTTTCTCATCGCCGACGGGGTGCTGCCCAGCAACGAGGGACGCGGCTACGTGCTGCGCCGTATCATGCGCCGGGCCATGCGCCACGCCAAGATGCTCGGCTTTCAGGAGCCCATGCTCTACCGCACCGCCCAGCGGGTCATGGAGCAGATGCAGGGCGCCTACCCCGAACTGGCGGAGCGCCGTGACTATGTCGCCAAGGTCGTCCTCAACGAGGAGGAGCGCTTCATGCAGACCCTCGACAACGGCCTGCGCATCCTCAACGAGGCGGTAGAGAAGCTGAAGAAACAGGGCGCGACCGTCTTGCCCGGCGACGTCGTCTTTCAACTCTACGACACCTTCGGCTTCCCTGTTGATCTGACCGCCGATATCGTCGAAGCCGAACACTTCACCCTCGATGAGGCAGGTTTTGAAGCCTGCATGGAAAAACAGCGGCAGAAGGCGCGGGAGCATTGGAAAGGCTCGGGCGAGGAAGCCATTGCGGCCATCTACCGCCAACTGGTCGAAGAAGGGATGCGCTGCGAATTCACCGGCTACGGTGCCCTCACCGATTACGGTACCATTCTGGCCATCCTCAAGGACGGCCAGCGCCTTGAAGAAGCCCGGGAAGGGGAAGAAGTGGAAATCATCACCAGCGTCACCCCCTTCTACGGCGAATCCGGCGGCCAGGTGGGCGACCGCGGCGAGATCAGCACCGGTCTGGGCCATGGTCAGATCCTTGACGCCCGCAAACCGATAGCGGAACTGACCGTTCATCAGGTGCGCGTCCTCTCGGGGACCCTGCGCCAGGGCGACGCCGCCGATCTCAAGGTCGACGGCGACATCCGCCAGGCCACGGCCCTTAACCACTCCGCCACCCATATCCTGCAGGCCGTGCTGGTCGACATCCTCGGCGACCACATCAAGCAGGCCGGCTCCCTCGTCACCCCCGAGCGACTGCGCTTCGACTTCATCCACTTCTCCCCGCTGAGCAAAGATGAGCTCCTGCGGGTCGAGCGTGAGGTCAACCGCCGCATCCGCGAAAACCAGAAAATCGAAACCCGGGAGATGGCTCACCAGGAGGCCGTATCCGCTGGTGCCACCGCCCTCTTCGGTGAGAAATACGGTGACACCGTACGCGTGGTCCGCGTCGGCGAGTTCAGCATGGAGCTGTGCGGCGGCACCCATGCCCAGGCCGCCGGTGACATCGGCCTCTTCAAGATTCTGCAGGAGAGCGGCATCGCCGCCGGAGTGCGCCGTATCGAGGCTGTCACCGGTCCGCGAGCGCTGGAGGCCGTCCAGCAGCAGGAGGAATATCTCGACAGCCTGGCCACTCTGGTCAAGAGCAACCGCGATCAGCTGGCCAAGCGGGTACAAAAGCTGCTGGAGCAGCAGAAAGTGCTGGAGCGCGAACTCGAATCCCTGCAGGGCCGCCTGCAGTCAGGGCAAGCCGACCAGCTTCTGGGGCAGGTCAAAGAGGTGGCTGGCGTCAGGCTGCTGGCGACCCGCGTCGCCGCCATGGATGGCAAGACCCTGCGGGAGCTCGCCGATCAATTGCGCGACAAACTACAGTCAGGTGTCCTGGCTTTGGGCTGCGACTACGAAGGCAAAGCCAATCTGCTGGTCGCCGTAACCAAGGATCTCAGCGGGCGACTCCATGCCGGCCAGCTTATAAAGGCCCTGGCCGAAAAGGTCGGTGGCAAGGGAGGTGGCCGTCCCGACCTGGCCCAGGCTGGCGGCAGCCAACCGGAAAACCTGGAAGCGGCTCTTAATGACGTCGAGGCCCTGGTGGCCGAGGCTTTGAAGTAATCACCCTCTCATTGCACAGGAGAGCCCCATGCAAGGGACTATTGTACAAACGCGAGAACAGGCGAGCTACCCCCACCCCAAGCACGACGGCTTCACGCTGCGGGACGTGGTCACGGCCGCCCTCAATCCTGCCCTGTCGGTGCATCGAGGGGAAATTGCCCCCGGCGGCGAAATCTTCCCCCATACCCATGACGGGCAGACCGAAACGTTTTATATCCTCTCCGGCGAGGCGTTGTGCACCATGGGTGAAAAAAAGACCGTCGTCGGCGCTGGCAGCTGCTGCGTGGCACCGTCGGGCGTTGCCCATGGCCTCAAAAACAACGGCAGCGAACCGGTGGAACTGTTAGCCCTTTTCACCCCTCCCTTGAAATAACGAGTCGTGGAGAAGGCTGTGGATTCAGGCAAAAGCCACTCTTTCCATCCTGGAACTGCCGGACGCGGCATCCTGGTCGTCGATGACGAACGCGTCATCCGGGACATGTGTGCCATGGTCCTGGACGGATACCAGGTCTTCATGGCGGCCGACGGCCTTGAGGCCCTGGATATTCTGGAGAGGGAAAAGGTCGATGTCATCCTGACCGACGTCATGATGCCGAATATGAATGGTCTTGACCTGCTGGAAGCGATCAAGAAAAAAGATCCCAACAAGGCCGTCGTGGTCATGACCGGTTACAGCGAGAAGAACATCATCCTGCGGGCCCTTAAAGCCAACGCCGATGATTTCATCAGCAAGCCGATCAACATGCTGCAGCTCAAGACTACCTTGGACAATGTCCTGGAGAAAAAGGCTCTCAAGGAGGAGCTGCTTCACCTCAAACGCATGGACCGGCTCAAGTCCGACTTTCTCGGTCTGGTCTCCCACAAACTCAAGACACCGGCCACCGCCATCTCCCTGTTCATCCAGAACCTCGCTCACGGTTCACTGGACAAGTCGGATCCCGGTTTCTCCGACACGCTCACCCTCATCCTGGAAGAGTCGGAATACCTGGCCACCCTTATTCAGGATCTGCTTACCTATAGCGATGTCATTCTCCAGGATGGCCCGCCGACTTTGACGCGGTGCAACCTTAAAGACCTGGCCCTGGGTGTCTTTCATCAGCTCAAGTATGCTTCCCAGCGCAAAGGCATAGCCCTCAGCGAACATATTGAGGGTGACTTCCCCGACATGGAACTGGATCGGGAGCGGCTTATTTTCGCCATCCGGGCCCTGCTGGATAACGCCATAAAATTCACGGCAACGGGAGGGGCCATCACCCTGAGCGGTCAAGCAGGACCCGACCAGCTGGTGTTGAAAATCGTGGACAATGGCGAGGGGATATCCCGGGAGAATCTGCCCAAAATTTTTGAAAAATTCTACCAGGTGGACCCGTCCCACGCCGGTCAGATCCGGGGATTCGGCCTGGGCCTTCACTACGCGCGGGAATTTGTCCAGGCCCATCAGGGGACAATCCAGATCGAGAGCCGGCCGGGGATCGGCACCACAGCCACCCTGACCTTTCCTCGCTGATGACGACAAACATGCTGCCGCCGCAGTCTTCATACGCCTTTGCGATGGGGTCTGTGGGGGCATTTTTCTTTTTTTGCCCTGGCCTCTGTGTTATATTCGCGCTATTTTCTCCTGTGAGAAAACCTTACTGGAGCCCTGGTGCAAAGGAGACCCCATGTTTCGCGGAACAACGATTGTCTGTGTCAGAAAAGACGGTGACGTCGCCCTCGCCGGCGACGGGCAGGTGACCCTGGGCAATACCGTCATGAAACACGGCGCCCGCAAAATCCGACGCATGTACAACGAGCAGATTCTGGCCGGTTTTGCCGGCAGCACCGCCGACGCCTTCACCCTCTTTGAAAAATTCGAGGCCAAGCTGCAGGAGTACCGCGGCAACCTGCCGCGCGCCGCCGTCTCCCTGGCCAAGGATTGGCGTACCGACCGCATACTGCGCCGCCTTGAAGCCCTGCTCATCGTGGCGGACAAGGAGACTACCCTGGTTCTTTCCGGGGCGGGTGATGTGATCGAGCCCGACGACGGCGTTGCCGCCATCGGTTCCGGCGGCGCCTTCGCCCAGTCGGCGGCCCGCGCCCTGGTGGCCCACTCGTCCCTTCCCGCCCGCCAGATTGTCGAGGAAGCCATGAAAATAGCGGCGGGTATCTGTATTTACACCAACGACCAGATCCTCATCGAGTCTCTGTCATGACAAACTTCACGCCAAGAGAAATCGTTTCCGAACTGGACCGCTACATCGTCGGCCAGAAGAACGCCAAGCGCGCCGTGGCCGTCGCCCTGCGCAACCGCTGGCGCCGCCAGCAGGTCGCCAACGACCTGCGCGAAGAGATCACCCCCAAGAACATTATCATGATCGGCCCCACCGGCGTCGGCAAGACCGAGATCGCCCGCCGCCTGGCCAGGCTGGCCCAGGCCCCTTTCGTCAAGGTGGAAGCCAGCAAGTTTACCGAGGTGGGTTACGTCGGCCGTGACGTCGAAAGCATGGTGCGCGACCTCCTCGATCTGGCCATCATCATGGTCAAGGAAGAAGAAGCGCAGAAGGTGCGGGTCAAGGCCGAAGACCTCGCCGAAGAACGCCTGCTCGACCTGCTCCTGCCCGGCGAACCCGTTTCGACGGAAACAGGCGAGAGCAAAGAGTCAACCCGGGACAAGCTGCGCAAGCTGCTGCGCAAAGGGGCTCTCAACGAGCGCTTCGTTGAACTGGAGACCCAGGAAGCCAAGATGCCGGCCATGAACGTCCTCACCCCACCCGGCGCCGAGGATATGGGGATCAATCTCAAGGAGATGTTCGGCAACCTCTTCCCCAAGAAGACCAAGCGCACCCGCATGAAGGTGGCCGACGCCCGCGAAATCCTCATCGAGACGGAAGCCGAAAAGCTGGTGGACATGGACAAGGTGCAGACGCTCGCCCGCGAACGCACCGAACAGAGCGGCATCATCTTCATAGACGAGATCGACAAAATTGCCAGCCGCGAAGGTGGCCACGGCCCCGAGATCTCCCGTGAAGGCGTGCAGCGCGACATCCTGCCTATCGTCGAGGGGAGCAGCATCAACACCAAGTACGGTCCGGTCAAGACCGACCACATCCTCTTTATCGCCGCCGGCGCCTTTCATGTCGCCAAGCCCTCGGATCTCATTCCCGAACTGCAGGGACGTTTTCCCATCCGCGTCGAACTGGACAGCCTCGGCGAAGAAGAGTTCGTCCAGATTCTTACCGAGCCGAAGAACGCCTTGACCCGCCAGTACTGCGCGCTGATGGCGACGGAGAGTATCGACCTGATCATCCATGAGGATGCCGTGCGCGAGATTGCCCGCACCGCC